>NZ_JBEUMH010000007.1:0-304253 GCF_041080745.1 Stenotrophomonas sp. JAG2
GGGTTGGCGGGACCGTTGTGCCGCATGGATGCGGCTCACGAGCCCCCATGGATGGGTTTACGGCGCGTCCCGCGAACCCACACACCCCGCGCCTGGCCAAGCCATCTGGGAGGCGTTGCGCCCACCGACCAACGGTCGGTGGCTACCCTTGCCCTTGCAGGTGGCGGTCAGAACTCCGCAGCGACCGTCATGAACAGCTGGCGCGGCGCGCTGGCGTGGATCGCGTAGCGGGTGCCGGTCGGATCGGTCGGGGCGAACGAACTGAGCTGGCCGGCGTAGCGCTTGTTGGTCAGGTTGGTCGCGTTGAGCGACACCTTGATATCGCGCAGGCCCATGCCCGGCCCGAACGAATACCCCATGCCCGCATCGAACGTCGTCACGCCCGGCACCGACTGGTCGTTGGTGTAGGTGTAGTAACGCTTGCCCGTGTACTTCGCGCGCAGGCTGGCGAAGAAGCCATCGCGGTTCCAGCTGATCTCACTGGAGGCCATGCGCTCGGGCGTGTCCACCGTGATCTTGCCGGCCACTGGCACGATCGCACCGCCCGAGGTGTAGTTGTCCTCGTAGGTGGTCTTGTTCCAGGAGAGCGCGTTGTACCACTGCAGGCCATCGATCGGCTTGAGGATGAAGGTCAGCTCCGCACCACGGCTCTTCACCGAACCCACGTTGATGAAGCGCGTGATGCACTCCGGGCGCGTGCCCACTTCGATGCTGGTGCACGGATTGAGCGAGAGCAGGCGATTGTCGAACATCACGTGGTAGGCCGCGATGGACGCCTGGTATTTCTCGCCGAAGGTGCGGAAGCCGGCTTCCAGCGTCTTCGACTTCTCCGGCTCCAGCCCGGCGCTGGCCGCGAAGGATTCCGGCGAGACCTGCAGCGGGCCACCGCTGCCGCCGCCGACGAAGGCAGCGATGTTCTCCGAGTACGAGGCGAACACTTCCTGGTTCGGGCTCAGCTTGAAGCCGATGCCCGCCTGCGGCAGCACCGATTCCTTGGCGGTCAGCGTGCCCGAGGCGTAGCTGGCTTCGGTACCCGGCTTGGCGTTGGCGGTCATGCGGGTATTCGGGCTCTTGATGCCCACGTCCACGGTCAGGCGGTCGTCCAGGAAGCGCATGCGGTCCTGCACGTAGAACTGGCGCGTGCGGATGTCGAAGTCCTGATCGAACAGGCGACGGTCCGGATGGTTGAGATAGCCATCATCGAGGAACGGACCGGTGATGTAGTAGAAGTTGCGCTCGACATTGTGGTCGTTGCGCTCGTACCACAGGCCGGCTTCCAGCGAATGGATGCCCCACTGCCAGCTCAGCGCGGCAGTGATGCCCTGGCGGTTGATGGTGTAGTTGGTGCTGCGGATCGAGATCGGCAGCATCTCCGCGGTGCCCGGGTTGGATGGCTGGCCCGGTGCCCACCAGTGGCCCTGGCCACGGTTCTCGTGATGGTAGCCGAGCAGCTTCAGGCGGGCGTTGTCGCCCAGCGCGAGGTCGGCATCCAGCGAGTACAGGTTGTCGTCGCGCAGTGCGCGGCTCTGGTAGTACGCATCGTCGATGCTGTTGACGCCACCGGTGAACGCACACTTCTGCGCGTTGTAGGTGCCCGGTGCACAGTAGGCGGCGGCGACCGCGCGGTCCCAGTCCGGGGCGTAGATGTTCCAGTCCCAGCCCAGGCCACGCGCGAGCATGCTCTTGGAGAGATAGGCGTAGTTGGCCTGGCTCACGCGCGAGGTGGCGGCAAAGGCACCGAAGCGATTGTCGCCGACGTTCCAGATCGCCTTGGCATTGAACTGGCGGGTGGTCTGGTTCTGGTTCGGCTCGGCCCACATGTCCGAATCCTGATGCACACCGGACACATACGCCGAGAAGCCGTTGAGGTCGCCGGTGTCCACCCGCAGGTAGCCGCGGCGCTGATTGTCGTCGCCGACGGTGACGCTGGCCTTGCCGCCGAACTCGGTGGACGGGTCCTGCGAGAAGTACTGGATGGTGCCGCCGAGGTTGCTGGTGGACGCCACGCCCAGCGAGCCGATGCCCTGCGACAGCTCGGCGCCGGCCAGGTTCTCGGCGATCAACGCGCGCGCGATGCTCAGGCCGTTGTAGTTGCCGTAGCTGTTGTCGCCCAGCGGGATGCCGTCCAGCGTATAGCCCAAGCGGCTCTTGTCGAAACCGCGCAGGCTGATCGTCTGCGATTCTTCATTGGCGCCGAAGGCATCGTTGGACTGCACGGAGACGCCCGGCAGCCGATCAAGAATCTTCTGGCCACTGGTACCCGGCGGCAGCACCTCCTTGTCCACTGCCGTGATGCGCTGCACCTGGCGGGTCTCGCCCTGGCCGATCACCGAAACGGTATCGAGTGTCTGCGCGCTGAGCGCGACATTGGCAGCGGCGGTGGCGTCTACATCGGCGGCGTGGGCGTTGGCGGCGCACAGCGCGAGCGCCACCGCGATCGTCAGGGGTCGGGTAAGCATGGTCGTCCGTTACATGGGGGAAGATGACCTGCGCAATGCAGGTGCATGACCAGCATGCGAGCGGAACATGAAAGGATGTTGACGGTAAGAGTGATCGCAGATGAATTGCGATGCAGTGCTCACGAACGCGTGGGATGCGCGCGGAGGGTGCGCGAGGCAGCCGGCCAGCGGCCGGCACTACTCGGGGGCGAGCTGATCCATGCGGATGCGGTTGGCGAACAGCGAGAACGCCAGCATGCCGGCCAGCCCATTCGCGCGGCTGACCCAGTGCGGCAGCCAGCGCGGCGGCCGCAGGATGCCCTCTTCGAACAGCGGCGCGAAAGCGATCGCATCGGTCAGCGACATCTTGCCGGCGAACAGCCAGCGACAGACCTGCAGGCGGTCTTCGGCCAGCATGTGCCGGAAGAAGGTATGCACCGAGACCAGCCCGCGCAGATACACGGTGTCCTTGGTGAAGGCGGCGCCGCCGCTCGGGGGGACGCCCCGGAACACGCGCTGGGCGGAGGCGAAGCTCTCTTCGTTGTTCTGCCCGGCATCGCAGAAATAGCGGAACACCTCGATGAAATCGGCACCCTCGCGTGCCATCGCGATGGCTTCGGTGCGCAGGCTGATGCGCTTGAGGCGCTCGATGTCGATGCTGCCGGTGATCTGCTCGGCGAACGTGGCCAGCCCTTCCTGGGTCGCGGTGACCCGCGGCGACGACAGCGCCAGGCTGGGCAGGTGGGGCTGTTCGCGGCCGTTGAGTGCGGTCAGTGAGTGGACCAGCGCCTCGTGGTGGAACAGCTGCGCGCGATCGTAGGCGCTGAAGCGGGCGCTGGTGCGCAGGCGGATCCGGTTGGGACCGGCGGCGGCCTTGGAGATCAGCTCCGGATCCAGCTGCACGGTGATGATGCGCGACTCGAAGAAGGCGTCCAGATCGCTCTGCAACTGCAGCTGCAGGGCCGTGGCCGAGACCGGCACCTGTTCTTCGGGCGCGAGCAGTTCGTGGTCCAGCTCCTGCGCGATCTGGATGAAGTGGCGGGCCGCATCGCGGGTGCTGGGGCCGTTGCCGGGCAGCGGCTGCTCGGGCGCGCCGAACAGCTCCACCGAGTAGCGGTCCACTTCGGCGGTTCCGAGCGATTCGAGCAGCCCGGCCGCCTGGTCCCAGCTGTGCGCCGAGCGCTGCACATACAGGCCGATGGGATGGTCGGGATCGCATTGGGCGCTGATCGCGGCCAGCCGATGGCGGGTATCGGCGAAATCGAGCCGGGGGTAGTCGACCTGCGGCAGGACCGGCTGGCCCCGGGCGACGCTGGCCAGGAACGGCGCCTGCAACGCGGCCGGCCAACTGGTCAGCCCGAGCAGTTTGATCCCGCCCACCGCCTCGACCAGTTGGGCATCGAGCGCGGTGTGGTGGGCAACGTCACGATCCACGGTCATTGGCGTGTCCATGGACGGACAGTAGCAAAAGCTATCGCCGGCCGCCCTTCCCGCCCGGGCGCCACTGGGCGCCCTTGCCGACGTGCTTGCGCTCGATGGCCTGCTGCGCCTGGCGCACGGCCAGCTTGGCGGCGGCCGCGGCGACCTCTTCCTTCAGCTTGAAGTAGTTGAGCAGACGCTCTTCATCCAGCGTGCCATCGTCGATGGCCGCGCGGATCGCACAGCCCGGCTCACGCTGGTGCGCGCAGTCGCGGAAACGGCATTGCGTTGACAGCGCTTCCACGTCGGAGAAACCGCCTTCGCTCAGGGCCTCTTCACCGGTCGGCTTCAGCTCGCGCATGCCGGGGGTGTCGATCAGGCAGGCGCCGGCCGGCAGCGGAATCAAGGCACGATGGGTGGTGGTGTGGCGGCCGCGCGAGTCGTTGACGCGCACATCCGCGGTCTTCATGCGCTCGTGGCCGAGCAGCGTATTGGTCAGGGTCGACTTGCCGGCACCGGACGAACCGACCAGCACCACGGTCTGGCCGGCGGCGAGCCACGGCAGCAGGGCCGAGGCGCTGGCCGGGTCCTTGCCGTTGATCGCCAGCAGCGGAATGTTCTGCGCCGCCAGTTCTTCCAGCACATCCAGGGCGTCCTGGCTGTATTCGGTCTGGTCGGCCTTGGTCAGCACCACCACCGGCTGTGCACCGCCCCCGCCGACCAGCAGCAGGTAGCGCTCGATCCGGCGCGGGTTGAAGTCGGCATCCAGGCCACAGACGATGAACACCGTATCGATGTTGGCCGCGATCACCTGCTGGTGGTAATGCTCGCCGGCGGCGCCACGCTTGATGGCGGTGCGCCGCGGCAGCAGGGCGACGATCTTGATGCCGTCCAGCAGCACCCAGTCGCCGACCGCCGCGCGCTCGTGGCTGGGGAAGCGCGGCCGCTGCCACTCCGGCGGGGATTCGGTCTTGATCGCCGCTTCCGGCGCATCGGAGACGATGTACCCGGTGCGATGCTGCTCGATCACCCGGCCGGGGCGCGCCTGCGGGAACTGTTCGAACATGGCCTGCCAGGCCGGCAGCTCCGGGCCGCCCGGCCAGGGCCAGCCAATGGTCTGCAGGGCAAGGTAATCAGTGGGTTCGCTCATCGTGCCCATTCTAAAGGGTGTGGCGCCCGGCCGTCGCCGCACAGGCCGACGCCGGTCCGTACCCGCGGAAATCCTTTCATCTGCAACTGCCTTGCAGGGCCGGGCATTCGGCCGGAAACGCTTGCCCTGCAACGCAACAATTCCGCTACCATGCGGTTTCCATGCCTGAATGACGGCCCGTTCATGTCCACGCCCCCGCTGAAGCCGCTCGCCACCCGCGAGCGCCTGTCCGAAGTCCGCTACGAGATCCGGGGCGAACTGGCGCGACGAGCGCGGGAGCTGGAAGCCCAGGGCCGCAAGCTGATCAAGCTCAACATCGGCAACCCGGGCAACTTCGGGTTCCGTGCGCCGGAGCACCTGCAGCGCGCGATCGCCGACGACATGGGCCGCACCGATCCGTATACCCACCAGCAGGGCCTGCCGGAGGCGCGCGAAGCCATCGCCGCCGCCTACGCCCGGCGCGGCGCACCCGATGCGCACCCGGACCGGGTATTCATCGGCAATGGCGTGAGCGAGCTGATCGACCTGTCGCTGCGCGCCCTGCTCAACCCGGGCGACGAAGTGCTGGTGCCCTCACCCGACTATCCGTTGTGGTCGGCCGCGACCATCCTCAACGATGGTCGCCCGGTGTATTACCGCTGCGCGCCGGAGAACGGCTTCCAGCCCGACCCGGTCGAGATCGAGGCCCTGGTCTCCTCGCGCACCCGCGCGATCGTGCTGATCAACCCGAACAATCCCAGCGGCGCCAGCTACTCGCGCGAGCTGCTGGAACGGATCGTCGCCATCGCAGCCAAGCACAACCTGCTGCTGATGGTGGATGAGATCTACGACCAGATCCTCTACGACGACGCGCAGTTCCATGCCGTCGCGCCGCTGGCCGGCGACCATCCGTGCATTACCTTCAGCGGCCTGAGCAAGGTGCATCGCGCCTGCGGCTGGCGCGTGGGCTGGGCGATGCTGTCCGGCGCGAGCGAGCGGCTGGGCGAGTTCCGCGCGGCGATGGACCTGCTCAGTGCGCTGCGCCTGTGCGCCAACGTGCCGGGCCAGTACGCCATCGATGCCGCCGTGAACGGGCCGGACACCATCTCGCCGCTGTGCGCACCGGGTGGCCGCCTGTACGAAACCCGCCGCGCGGTGATCGAGGCCTGCAACGCCAGCGAGCATCTGTCGCTGGTGGCACCGGCCGGCGCGCTGTACGCGTTCCCGGCGGTGGTCGGGGCCGCTGCCCGCAGCTTCGATGACCATGATTTCGCGCTGGAGCTGATGAATGAGGAAGGCGTGCTGGTGGTGCCGGGCTCGAGCTTCAACGTGCCTTACCGCCACCACTTCCGCGTCACCCTGCTGCCCGAGCCGGACGTGATGCGCGATGTGTTCGGCCGCATCGACCGTGCCCTGGCACGCCGCGCCGAAGCCAATACCAAGGTGGTCCCGATCAAGCCGCGCAGCGCGGTCGCCTGATGGGCCTGCCGTATCTGGCCCTGGGCGATTCCTACACGATCGGTGAAGGCGTTGACCCCGCCGGGCGCTGGCCGATGCAGCTGGCCGCGGCCCTGCGCGATATCGGCGTGGCGCTGGACGATCCAACGATCATCGCCACCACCGGCTGGACCACGGATGAGCTGGAGGCCGGCATCGATGCGGACCCACCACAGGGTCCGTTCGATCTGGTGAGCCTTCTGATCGGGGTCAACGATCAATACCGTGGGCGCAGCGTGGCGGAGTACCGCCCGCGCTTCACCGCCCTGCTGCAGCGCGCGCTCGCCTTCGCCGGCGACCGTGCACCGCGCGTGCTGGTGCTGTCGATCCCGGATTGGGGCGTGTCCCCGTACGCCGAGGCGTCCGGCCGCGACCGCGGGCAGATCGGTCATGAGCTGGATGCCTACAACGCTGCCGCCGCGGCGATCTGTGCCGAGCATGACGTGGCCTTCGTCGACATCACCGACCTGAGCCGCCAATGGGGCGGCGAGACCGTCATGCTGGCCGAGGATGGCCTGCATCCGTCCGCCGCCATGTACACGCTGTGGCACCAGCGCGCGTTCGAAGTGACGCGCGTGCTGTGGGCGGAGCCGACCCGCTGAGCGAGGCCACGCTGCCGCTGGCCAGGGAGCAGGCCCGCCGGATCGCCACGGCGTTCCTGCCGGCGCAGCGGCTCGGCAACCGTCGCGACTATTACTACAGCCGCGGCAAACTCGGCAGCGATCCGCTGTATCCCGGCGTGCTCGCCGCGCTTGACGAGGCGCCTGCCCTCCCGTTGCTGGATATCGGCTGCGGCCTGGGCCTGCTGGCCCACGTGCTGCGCCAGCACGGCAGCGCACTGGCGTACCACGGGCTGGACATCGACGCCGACAAGATCGTGCGGGCCGAGCGCGCCAGCACGCGCGCCGGGTTGTCGCAGGCCACGTTCACCTGCGTGGATGTCAGTGCCACCCTGCCCGCCCACCATGGCAACGTCGCCCTGCTCGACGTGCTGCAGTACCTGCCCGCAGCCGCACAGACGCAGTTGCTGAACGCCGCCGCCACGCGCCTGGCCCCCGGCGCGCGGCTGGTGATCCGAACCACGCTCGCCGACCACAGCGGCCGCGACCGCACCACGCGGATCACCGACATGCTTGCGCACCTGGTCGGCTGGATGGGCACGCGCCCCTGTCACTACCCGGACGCCGCGAGCCTGCGCGCGCCACTGGACGCGGCCGGGCTGCACCTGCGGATGACGCCGCTGTACGGCAACACGCCCTTCAACAACTGGCTGATTGTCGGCGTGCGCCCCACGGCCGCCTAGCCGCCACGACTCGCGCCGCCGGCCGCACGCGCGCATACTCGCGCCCCCCTTCCGGCAAGGAGCCCCCATGCCCCGACAGACCCGACATTCCGCGCTGGGCATCGCCGCGCTGATCGTCAGCGCCTGCGGCCTGGTGATGCTGCTGCTGAGCATGCATTACGCGCATGCGCCCGAACACGCGGCCATGCGCGAGCTGCCGTGGTCGCTGGCCGCGCTGCTCGGCAGCAGTGTTGGCTTGGCGATCCTCGCCCTGCTGCTCGGCCTGGGCAGCGTGCTGCAGCCGCGTCGGCGCCGCCTGTTCGGGATCATCGCGCTGCTGGTGACGCTGGGCGTGCTGATCGCGCAGCTGTCGCTCGGCGGCTGGATCCGCGACCAGTGGCATGCCTCGCATCCGCCGTCGGACGCTGCGGCCGCGCAGCCCCTCGCCCCCTGACCCCTCCGTTTCACCGCATCGACAAGGAGCCCTGATGCACACCCCTCACTCCGGCATGGGTATTGCCGCGTTCATCACCGCCCTGTGCGGCGCCGTGCTGATGCTGGGCCTGATCGTCATCGCCGGCATCATCGAGACCACCACGCCAGGCGGCATGGAGGAGACCTCGATGTCGGCGATCCTGGTCGGGCTTGGCCTGATGTGTACCGCCCTGATGCAGCTGGTGGCCTTCGGCCTGGGCGTTGCCGGCGCATTGCAGACGGGCCGCCGCCGCGTGTTCGCGATCCTCGGCCTGGTGATCTCGGTCGGCAGCATGCTCGGGGTCGTCCTGCTGATGATCATCGGTTCCCTGAGCTGAGCCCGGCCTGCGCCGGCCGACGGCCGGGCGTCAGTCCGGCAGACCCGCGTGCAGCCCGCGCGCCTGCACCGCCTGCAGTACCGCTTCGATGATGGCGAGGTTGTGGCCATGCGCCGCGCCCTCATGCAGCAGCACGATGCTGCCTGGCGCCAGGTCACGCGTGATCCGCTCGACCACCTGCTCGGGTCTGCACTCCACCCCGTCGAAGCCACGCGCGCTCCAGCCGACCCGGGTCAGCTGCCACTGCTTCAACGCGGGGGCCACGAACGGGTTGGTCATCCCGACCACCGAACGGTACCAGCGTGGCGGGGTACCCGCGATCGCGGTGAGGGCCTGCTGGCACTGTGTGATCTCGGCCGCCATCGCCTGCCGCCCGAGCCGCCAGAAGCGGGTCTGCGGGTGGCGGTGGCTGTGGTTGCCCAGGCTGTGCCCGCGGGCCAGCATCGCCTGCACCAGCTCCGGCCGCGCCTGCGCGCGTTCACCGACCAGGAAAAAGGTCGCCTTGGCCTCGTAGCGGTCCAGCAGGTCGAGCACCGCCGGGGTCTCGGCCGAGGGGCCGTCATCGATGGTCAGCCAGACCTTGCGGGCGTCGCCGGGCAGGCGGCTGAGCACCGGGGCATAGAAGCGGCTGTTGGGCAGGAATACCGGCACCATGAACAGGGCGTGGGTCGCCACCATCAACGGCAGGCCGTAGCGCCAGCCCCAACCGACCCAGACCAGCACCACCAGCAGCTGCGACAGCACCAGCCACGGCAGCCAGCGCCAGGGGCGCCGGGGAATGCGATACAACGTTTCCGGTACGGTCATGCCCCATGATGCCATGCCGCGTAGAATACGCGGTTCGCATATCCGGACCCCGACCGCCATGTCCCTTGAACCCGCCCTGCGCTCGCGCATCGAATCCATTCTCAACGCCAACCGCGTCGTGCTGTTCATGAAGGGTCAGCCGAGCATGCCGCAGTGCGGTTTCTCGGCCAAGGCCGTCGGCGCCCTGCAGGACCTCGGCGTGGAGTTCGACCACGTCAACGTGCTGGCCGACGCGGAAATCCGCGAAGGCATCAAGGCCTACGGCGAGTGGCCGACCATCCCGCAGCTGTACATCGACGGCGAGCTGGTCGGCGGCAGCGACATCATCCTGCAGATGGCCGGCAACGGTGAACTGAGCAGCGTGCTCGGCCTGGCCGCGCCGGACCGCACCCCGCCGCGCATCACCGTGACCCCGGCCGCCGTGGAAATGCTGCGTGGCGCGCTGGCCGATTCCCCGGGTGCCTCGCTGCAGCTGGGCATCGACGCGCGCTTCCAGCCGAACTTCCAGCTCGCCCCGCACGACGACAACGCGATCGCCGCCGAGTCCAACGGCCTGCGCGTGCAGTTCGACCTGGCCAGCGCGCGCCGCGCCGAAGGCATCACCATCGACTGGGTCGACGACATCCGCGGCAAGGGCCTGGCGATCGACAACCCGAACGCGCCGAAGGCCGTTCAGGAACTGAGCGTGCGCGACGCCGACGACCAGCTGCGTGCCGGCAGCATCACCGTGGTCGACGTGCGCCCGGCCGACGAGCGTGCGATCGCGGCGATCAACGCCCCGTTCGAGACCTTCGACGGCGACAACCGCGCCCGTCTGGAAGCCCTGCCCAAGGACACCGCGCTGGCCTTCCTGTGCCACCACGGCGGCCGCAGCGCGCAGGCCGCCGAGCAGTTCCGCGCCTTGGGCTTCACCAAGGTCTCCAACATCACCGGCGGCATCGATGCCTGGTCGAACGATGTGGACAACGGCGTGCCGAAGTACTGATCTTCGGCGCGTTGCGGGACAAGAAAAACGCCGGCATTGCCGGCGTTTTTTTGTTGGTGGCAGCGGGGGCGTTCATCCCGCAAACCCACCTTCGGCCAGGTAATCCAGCTCCTCCGGCGTCGGCATCCGCCCCAGCACCGCGTTGCGGTGCGGGAAGCGGCCGAAGCGCCGGATGATGTCGCGGTGCAGCTCTGCGTACTGCAGGTATTCCTTGTCGCCCAGCGCATCGAACATCGCCACCGAGCGCTCCTGGTCCTGCGGGTCCTCGGAGTGCTCGAACGGCAGGTAGATGAAAGCCCGCAGCTTGGGTACCAGCTGCAGGTCCAGGCCCTCCTCCACCGCACGCATGGCGTAGTGACGCGCCAGGCCATCGGTGGCGTAGGAATGCGCCGTCTCGCGGAAGCAGTTGCGCGGGAACTGATCGAGCAGGATCATCAGCGCCAGCGCGCCATCGGCACTGCTGAGCCAGTGCTCGCGCGCGCGGCGGGCGGCGGCGAAATGCTCTTCCTGGAACTGCTGGCGAAACCGCGCATCGAACGCGTCATCGCGCGCGAACCACTGCTGCGGTCCGGCGTCGCGCCAGAATTCCACTACTTGTGCCGCCACGTCCATTCACTACCCCTGTGGATGGCACGCCCCAAGACGTCCATCCGTTCCATTGCCGTTACTCGTCAAAACGCAGGTGGCGGACCGACTTGCCGTTGCGCCGTATCAGCTTAAGCGCCTCGATACCAATCTGGATATGGTTCTCGACGAACTGGGAGCTGACCTTGGCATCGGAGACCTCGGTCTTCACGCCGTCGGGAATCATCGGCTGGTCGGACACCAACAGCAAGGCCCCGATCGGGATATGGTTCGCGAAACCGGCCGCGAACAGGGTCGCCGTCTCCATGTCGATGGCCATGCAGCGCATCACCCGCAGCTTTTCCTTGAAGGGCTCGTCGTGCTCCCAGACGCGGCGGTTGGTGGTGTAGACGGTGCCGGTCCAGTAGTCGTGGCCGAGATCGCGGACCATGGTCGAGACCGCCCGCTGCAGGGCAAAGGCCGGCAGGGCCGGGACTTCCGGCGGCAGGTAGTCGCTGGAGGTGCCCTCGCCGCGGATCGCGGCGATCGGCAGGATCAGGTCGCCCAGCTGGTTCTTGCGCTTGAGCCCCCCGCACTTGCCCAGGAACAGCACCGCCTTGGGCATCACCGCCGACAGCAGGTCCATGATGATCGCCGCGTTCGGGCTGCCCATGCCGAAGTTGATCAGGGTGATGTCATCGCTGGTGACGCTGGCCATCGGCCGGTCCGCGCCCTGGATGGGCGCCCCGGTGAGCTGGGAAAACGTCTGCAGGTAGCCACCGAAATTGGTCAGCAGGATGTGCTGGCCGAACTGCTCCAAGGGGACGCCGGTGTAACGCGGCAGCCAGTTTTCTACGATGTCCTGTTTGGTTTTCATGGGGGATTGCCCGCGGTCGTGCTGATGCTGCAATTTTGAGCGAGATCAACGAATACGCAAGAAAAAGGCGGCCAGTGGCCGCCTTTTTCGGTTTACCGGTACCGCTGGATCAGAACTGCACGGACCAGCGCGCGGTGACGCTGCGGTCACGGGCGTCATCACCGAAGGTGCCGTTGTAGCCCAGCTCCAGCTGGTTGCGCGGGCTCAACCAGGCCGACAGGCCCAGCTCGGCGACCACGGCGTTGTCGGCGATCGCCGCACCGCTGACCGCGAAGCTGCTGCCACCGGTCCAGGCCAGATCGGCGACCTGGCTGCGGTCGCCCGAGGCACGGCGGTAGCCGACGCCACCGCGGACATGCAGCCAGCTTTCCTGCTGCCACGAGGTCTTCAGGCCCTTGTCGAACCGAACGCCGGCGGTCGCCACGTTGGTGCGGGTGTCGGCGACCTGGCCGTTCAGTGCAGCAGCGCCGCCCTGTTCGGTGATCCCGTCCACGTCCACTTCAACGCGCGCGAACTGCAGGTACGGCTCCAGGCCACCTTCGCGACCACCGAAGCGGTACGCGCCTTCAATGAAGCCCTGGCGGGTGGTGGCGTCGTACTTGGCCGACAGCGCGTCCTGGTAGCCGGCGAACGTCAGCTGACGCTTGCTGTCCACGTCATGGCGGGAGTAACCCAGGCCGGCGCGCAGGCCGAACGCCCCCCACTGGTTGCCCACGTAGGCACCGAAGTGGGTGTTGTCGATCTCCGAACGGGCGCCGCGACCGGCCGCCTGCTTGATGTCGGTCCGGCCGGTACCGACCAGCCCACCGACCTGCCAACCGCCACCGAACACATGATCGGCACCGACCAGCAGACCATTGCTGTTGGAATCGGTGCGCGCGGCATTGGCATCGCCGTCGAGCTTGCCGCTGCCACCGATCGCCTGCACCCACGCGCCGCCACCGGCCGCCTCATCAGCGGCCCCCGGCGAACGCACGCCCACGGCACGGCTCAGCGCCGCATCACGCAGGTAACGGCTGCTTTCCACCAGCGCCATCGGCGTGGCGGCATGGATTTCACCACTCAGCGCGTCCAGTGCCGCACCGACCTGGGCCGGGAACAGCTGGGTCAGCGGCTTGGGCAGGCCCTGGTTGATGGCCAGGCCATCGGCGCTGGTGGCCACGGCGATCTGGTTCGGCGTGACCGCGGCGCTGGCCAGCGCGTTGCCGCGGGCGACGTCGATGCGCACGCCATTGGCGCTGTAGCCCAGGCTGAACGTCAGGAACGGCGAGAAGGCCGAGAAGTCGGTGGTGGCGAACTGCCCGTTGACGCCACCGGCAGCCTGAAGGAAGTTGAACTGCTCACCAAGGTAGTACACGCCGGCTTCCGGCAGTGCCTTCAGGGTGCCATCCAGCGTGGCCGTACCGGTGACGCGCAGCAGATCGCTGCGGCTGCCCGGGGCCAGCTCGGCCTGGTAGATGCCGCTGGCGGTCTGCACGTAATCGCCGTTGATGGTCAACGTGCCGATCGAGTTGCCCGGCGCGATGATGCCCTCGACGCGGGTGCTGCCCAGCGTGCCCACGCCCTTCAGCGTGCCCTTGGCGCCGACCACGGTCGAGCCGCCCTGCTGCACGCCGTTGAACGACACCACGCCGCCGGTCACGTTCAGCGCCGAGCCATCCAGCACACCCGTGCTGGTGATCAGGCTGGTACCGCCAAGGCTGTTGAGCGTGGTGGAGACCAGGCTGCCGTTGAGCAGGAACCGCCCACCCTGCACATCCACCGACGAAGTCAGCGCGTTGGCGCCGTCCAGTTCGAGCACGCCGTCGCGCACGATGGCGCCGTTGAAGCTGTTGTCGCCGCTCAGACGCAGCCAGCCGATACCGGACTTGGTCAGCTTGCCCGGGCCGCCGATGTCATTGGTCCAGTCGTCCCACGCATCGCCTTCCCACACCTTCAAGCCACCGGCCTTCTGGTTCATGACCACGTCGGTGTCGACGCGCAGCATGCCGTAGCCTTCGATGGCATCGGCCAGGTTCATCAGTCCCCAGCCGTACACTTCGTCGATGCCGGGTGCACCGAGGTCGGTTGCGGTCGTCAGCAGGACGTCGCGGACCTGGGCGTTGTCCAGGTACGGGAAGCGCTCGAACAGTAAACCGAGCGCGCCGGTGACATGGGGGGCTGCCATTGAGGTGCCGCTCAGATCGTCGTAGCCATAGGTCGGCGTCTGGCCGTTGATCTCAACGACCAAATTGCCGTTGTCATCGTAGAAGTCAGCATCGATCTGCGAGTCGGCACCATAGACCGTCGAGGTAATAACCGAACCTGGCGCCGCCAGACACCAGTTGGCCGTCTGGCCGCACCGCATGGAGCGGTTACTCAGTTCGCTGCTCTGGTTAACGTTGACTACGGCCAGCCAGTACGGCTCGATATCGGCAACGGCGCGCGGCAACGAGGCGTACATGCCGGCGATCGGCGCCGCTTCCGGCGACGGGTTGGGTGCATCCGTGTTGCCGGCAGCCCATACCTGGATCAGACCGCTGCTGCGTGAGCCGTCAACCATGGCAGCCAACTGGTTCTCGAACACCGGGTGGGACAGGTAGAAGTCGAGGTCTTCGAGGGTGTCCGGCTCGCTGCTCAGGCCCCAACTGTGGTTGACCGCGCGCGCACCGTGCTCGTTCAGTTGCGCGTACAACTGCGGGAACACCGAATCGGACGCGCCGATCGCTGCCACGGTCTGAGTCGATACATACGCGCCCTGCGGCGTACGGACCACGCTCAGGTACACGGCACTGTTGGCGAACAGGCGCGCCACACTCAGATCGGCGCCGAAGGCCACGCCATGTGTGCCATTGCCGTCGCGATTGGCTGCGATGGTGCCGGAAACGTGGGTGCCATGAATCTCGTAGCTCGCCCCTTCGTAGATACCATTGCGATTGAGCAGCGCCGCTTCGACCGGATCCAGGAAGTTGTACGTCACAGCGACCTGGTTGCCATCACTGACGAAGCAGGCGTCGGGGCCGCTCAGTACTTCGCGGGAGCACAGGCTGCCATCGGGCAGCACATCGGCCAGATGGATGCTGCGGTGATCCTTGCCGGCGAACTCGTCGTGCGCAAGACCGGTGCCGGAATCGAAGACGCCCAGGCGGATGCCCTTGCCGGTCAGGCCGCGCGCATACGCAGCGTCGGCGTTGATGGCTTCCAGACCCCAATCGGCCTTGAACTCATCACTGCGCCAGCTTTCCAGGTCACCCGGCTCACCCATGATCGGACCATCGGGACCGGCGCTGGGACGAACGTTGGCGAGGACTGCGGCAGGGCCAGCTGTCGAGATCGCAAAGCTGGCCGCCAGCGAGGCGGTCTGCAGATCACGGCCGAACGCGGCGGACTGTTCGGTGCGCTGCTGCTGGTAACGCTGCAGGGCATCGCTGGTAGGAGTGGCCAGCGCCGGAACGGCGATGGCGGCAAGCAGGGTGCCGGTGATGGCCGAGGCCAGCAGGGACGGCGCGAGGCGACGGGAGGTCGCGTGGTACTTCGAGTGCAGGGTCATGTACGGAGAACTTCCTTGATCTGGTTCGTGTTTCGGCATGAGGGGCAAGGTGCTGACATGACATGTCCGACCGACTATCGGCCGCTCCAAGGCCCCGCCTGAGCCTACCCGAAAAATTCATGAAAAGTTCACAATCGTTTCTCATAACAATGCTAGGTCTCATTTGCTAAGACTATGCAAAAGGTCACTTGGCAACCCGGCCCTCTCCCGGCTAGCGTCGAGGAATTGTGTCCATGCCGCATCGGGGAGAACCATGCAGAAGTTGTTGAGCGTCGGCGTTGGCCTGGCGTTGATGTCGATCGTGTCCGGGCCGGCGCCTGCCGCCTCCCGTTTCGTCCAGGATCCCTATCCCAGTACGTACGCGCCGATCGTTTCGGCCCCGGTGTTGATCCGCAATGCCACGGTGCTCACCGGCACCGGCGTGCGCATGGACAACGCCGATGTCCTGCTGCAGGACGGCCGCATCGCGGCCGTCGGCACCGGCCTGAGTGCGCCGGCCGATGCGGTCCGCGTCGACGGCCAGGGCAAGTGGGTCACCCCCGGCATCATCGATGTGCACTCGCACCTGGGCGTGTATCCCAGCCCGGGCGTGAGCGCGCACAGCGACGGCAACGAGATGACCGCGCCGGTCACCGCCAACGTCTGGGCCGAACACTCGGTGTGGCCGCAGGACCCGGGGTTCGCTGCGGCACTGGCCGGTGGAGTGACCTCGATGCAGGTTCTGCCCGGCTCGGCCAACCTGGTCGGCGGCCGCGGCGTGACCTTGAAGAACGTGCCCGCCACCACTTACCAGGCGATGAAGTTCCCCGGCGCGCCGTGGGGCCTGAAGATGGCCTGCGGCGAGAATCCCAAGCGCGTCTACGGCGGCAAGGGTACCGCGCCGGGCACGCGCATGGGCAATGTCGCCGGCTACCGCGCGGCCTTCATCGATGCCAGCGAGTACATCGCCAAGAACACGCCGAAGCAGCCGAAGAAGAAGCGCTGGTTCAGTGGCGATGACAAGGGCGACAGCGCCGGCGACAGCGGCGGCAAGCGCGATCTGAAGCTGGACACGCTGGCCGGTGCCATCCAGGGCGACATCCGCGTGCACATCCACTGCTACCGCGCCGATGAAATGGCCACGATGCTGGATCTGTCCAGGGAATTCGGCTTCAAGATCGCCGCCTTCCACCACGCGGTGGAGGCCTACAAGCTGGCCGACCGGCTCGCCGAGGAAGGCGTGTGCGGGGCGCTGTGGGCCGACTGGTGGGGTTTCAAGATGGAGGCCTTCGATGGCATCCAGGAGAACATCGCCCTGGTCGATCGCCCGGCCAACAGCTGCGCGATCGTGCATTCGGATTCGCCCGAAGGCATCCAGCGCTTGAACCAGGAAGCCGCCAAGGTGATCGCCAACGCACGCCGCGCCGGGATCGAGATCGCACCGGAGCGGGCCATGATGTGGCTCACCTCCAACGCGGCGCGCTCGCTGGGCGTGGAGAAGCAGACCGGCAGCCTGGAGGCGGGCAAGATGGGCGACGTGGTGGTCTGGAACGGCAGCCCCTTCAGTTCGTATGCGCTGGCCGAGAAGGTCTACGTCGATGGCCACCAGGTCTATGACCGCGAGGACGTGAGGCGGCAGCCGCTGTCGGACTTCATGCTCGGCCAGGAGGCACGCCCATGAGCCGCCGCGTCTCGATCCGCCTGCTTCCGCGGGCCCTGCTGTTGATCGCCGGTGCCTGCGTGGCACCTGCGGTGTTCGCGCAGGACCTGCTGATCCGCAATGCCACCGTACACACCGCCGCCGCACGCGGCAGCCTGGAACACAGCGATGTGCTGGTCCAGGGCGGCGTGATCCGCGCGGTCGGCCCGGGCCTGTCGGCGCCGGCCGGTGTGGCCGTGGTCGACGCCGCGGGCAAGCCGCTGACCCCGGCGCTGTTCGGCGGCATCACCGACATTGGCATCGAGGAAGTCTCCGGGGAATCGGCCACGGTGGACAGCACGCTCAAGCTGGAAGACCAGCCGCTGCGCCCGGAGTTCGACGTCACCCTGGCCTTCAATCCGGACTCGGTGCTGATCCCGGTCGCGCGGCTGGATGGCATCGGCTTCACCCTGCTCGGGGCCAACACGGGCGGTGGTTTCATCGCCGGCCAAGGGGGCGTGATGCGGCTGGACGGCAGCGCCGATCCGGTCGGCCCGCAGGCGTTGTTCATCCGTCTCGGCGCGTCCGGCGCGGAGCTCACCGGCACTTCGCGCGCCGCGCAGTGGATGCTGCTGGAACAGATGGTCAGCGAGGCGCGCGGGCGCGTCCCGGCCGACTCGCCGCATGCCCTGCTGACGCCCGCCGGACGCGCCACGCTGGCGCGCTACCTGGCCGGCCAGGGCCGGATCGTGGTGCAGGTCGACCGCGCCGCGGACATCCGCCAGCTGCTGCGCTGGGCCGCGCGTGAGAAGGTCAGGATTGCCATCGCCGGCGGTGCCGAAGCCTGGCGCCTGGCCCCGCAGCTGGCCCAGGCCGGCGTGCCGGTGTTCGTCGATGGGCTGGGCAACCTGCCGAGCAGCTTCGACCAGCTCGGCGCGACCCTGCAGAACGCCGCGCGGCTGAAGGCAGCCGGCGTACCGGTCAGCTTCGCCCAGCGCGACGATGCCTCGCACAACGCGCGCAAGATGCGCCAGCTGGCCGGCAATGCGGTGGCCAACGGGCTGCCCTGGGACGATGGCCTGGCTGGCCTGACCCGGGTCCCGGCCCAGGCGCTGGGCGTCGGCGACCGTCTCGGCACCATCGAGCCGGGCAAGCTGGCCGACCTGGTGCTGTGGGAGGGGGATCCGCTGGATGTCGCTCACTACGCCGAGCAGGTCTGGCTGGGCGGCCGCGCGATGCCGATGCGTTCGCGCCAGACCGACCTGCGCGACCGCTACCAGGCGCCAGCCTCCGCCGAACCGCGCGCATACTCGCGCTGAGCCCCTGCACAGGGCCGCTGCCTGCGGCGGCCCTGCGTTCGGCGACCCTGTCGCCCTGCCCCGTGAGCATCCGACCATGGCCCTGCGCTGGTATTTCGATTTCGTCTCACCGTTCGCCTATCTGCACTGGCAGCAGCTCAAGGCCTTGCCGCAGTTCAAGACCATCGTGCCGGTGCCGATCGCCTTCGGTGCGGTGCTGCATCACCTGGGCAACCTCGGCCCTGCCGAGATACCGGCCAAACGGGTGTTCACCTATCGGCAGGCGTTGTGGCAGGCGCGCAGTGCCGGGGTGACGCTGCGTTTTCCGCCGGGCCATCCGTTCAATCCGCTGGCGGCGCTGCGCCTGTGCCTGGCCGCCGGGGCCACCCACGAAACGGTCGACCTCCTGTTCAACTGGATCTGGCGCGACGGTCATGCCGGCGACAGCGCCGCGGCGCTCGCCCTGCCCGGTGCGATGCTGGACATCGCCGATGTCGCCGCGGCGATCAGCGTGCCCGCGGTCAAGGAGGACCTGCGGCGCAACACCGACGCCGCATTGGCCGCCGGGGTGTTCGGCGTCCCGACGCTGGCGATCGGGAGCGAGCTGTTCTGGGGCAACGACGCGCACCCGCTGATGCAGGCCGTACTGGCCGATCCCAGCCTGCTTGAGCAGGGCGAATGGGCCCGGATCGTGGACCTGCCGGTGGCCGTCGAGCGCAGCCGCTGAGGTCGCTCCGCCTCCCCGGTCAGGCAAAGCATCTCGTTTTGAGATAGCGTTCACGTTTCCGAACCTACAACCTGCCGGAGGGGCACAGGATGCGCATCGGAATCGTGGTCGACTCTGCGTGCGATCTGCCGCAGGACTTCATTGAACAACACAACATCGTGCTGCTGCCGATCACCGTCCGCATTGGCGAGGCCGTGCTGGCCGACCATCGCGACGAACAGGCCACACTGAGTTTCCTGCATGCCCACGTCGCCGAGCATGGCGCCGAGGCCGAGACCATTCCATTCAGCGTCAATCAGATCCGGGATCTGTTCCTGGGCAAGCTGGTGATCGATTACGACCATGTGTTCTGCATGACGATCACCAAGACCCGCAGCCCGATCCACGACAACGCGATGCAGGCCAGCTTCGCGATCCTCAACGACTACAAGCCGGTGCGACAGGCGGCAGGCTTCAACTCGCCGTTCGCGCTGCGCGTGCTCGATACCCAGAACCTGTTCGCCGCCCAGGGCGTGACCGCGGTCGAAGCGGTCCGGCTGCGCGACAGCGGCGCGAGCGTGCAGCAGATCCGTGAGCGGCTGGAACTGCTGGCGCACAACGTGCACGGTTACATGATCACCCGCGATCTGTACTACATGCGCGCCCGTGCACGGCACAAGGGCGACCGCAGCGTCGGCCTGATCAGCGCCGCGCTGGGCAGTGCGCTGGACATCAAGCCGGTGCTGCATGGCTACCGTGGCGAGACCGGGCCGGTGGCCAAGATCAAGGGCTTCGACAACGCCGTGCAGAAGCTGTTCGATTTCGTCGGGCAGCGGGTCAAGGCCGGCCTGATGACGCCGACGGTGTGCATCAGTTACGGCGGTGAGCTGGCCGACCTGCAGGCCCTGCCCGGTTATAGCGCGCTGCGCGAGACGTGCCAGGCGCATGGCGTGGATGTATTCGAGGCGGTGATGAGCCTCACCGGCATGGTCAACGTGGGCAAGGGCGCGGTGACGATAGGCTTTGCCGACGGCCCCCACACCTTCAGCGGCTGACCACACTGGTCAGCATCGCAGCGGCCATGCCACGATCCCGGCACGGCCGCCGGTTCTGCACGCGGATTGCACCGCGTCTCTGCCAGCCTTGCCGCATTCAATGGAGGTAACCATGCCCGTAAGTTATGACATCAGCCTGCCGGACCCGGCCAAGGCACGCGGCAACGACCCGGACCTGTCCTTCCACGCCCAGGGCGCGGCGGGACTGGCCGAAGAACTTCAGAACGCCCTGCGCACCACGGTCCTGTTCGACCGCTGGCGCGCCAAGCAGGACGATCCCGACGCAGTCGATCCGCAGTGGGGCGCGACCGATCCGGCCGCCACCGTCACCGGTGCGCAGGACGATCTGCGGATCAACCTCGTCGCCACCACCAGCATCGACAGCGACGTGTTCAAGCAGCGCCTGCGCATGCTGGCCGGCAGTCACTGGGAACTGCGCAACGTCCGCTGAGCGATGTTGCCCGCCCCGTTGGCAGCCGACGCGCTGCCAGTGGCGGCGGCGCCGGCAGCGTCATCGTGCCAGCCACCGCCGAGCGCGCGGTACAGATCCACCCGTGCGATCGCCGCCGCTGCCTGGCTGCCGGCGAGCGCGGCCTGGTTGTCCAGCGCGATGCGCTGGGTGGTCAACACATCCAGCATGTCGATCACGCCCGCCTGGTACTGGCGGCGCGCCGCGGCGAGCGCGCGATCGCTTTCTTCCACGGCCACCTGCAGCGCTTTTCCACGCTGCTGCTCGGCACTGTAACCATCGATCGCATCATCCACGTCGTGCCAGGCCTGCAGCACGGCTTTCTGGAACTGCAGGCCGGCCTCGCGTTCCTGCAGCCGGCTCAGGGCAAGATTCGCCTTGAGCCTGCCCCCCTGGAAGATCGGCAGGCTGAGCGCCGGGCCGATGCTGAAGCGGTGCGCGTTCCAGCCATCCAGGTCGTCGAGCTGTTTGGCCTGGAAACCGGCATCGCCATTGAGCGTGATGCGCGGCAGGAAGCTGGCCTTGGCCACGCCGATGCCGGCCGTGGCGGCATGCAGGGCCGCTTCCGCGCGACGGATGTCGGGACGGCGTTCGACCAGGTCACCGGGCAGTCCGGCCGCCATCGTGGGCAGGGCCGGCCAGTCGCGCCGTGCGCCCTCCAGCTGTGCGTCCAGGGCCTGGGGCGATTGGCCCAGCAGCAGCGCCAGCGCGTTGCGCAGTTGCGATTGACGATGCTGCAGCGGGGCCAGGCGCGCGTCCAGCGCCGCGACCTGGGCCGCCGCACTGGCCACCTGCAACGTGGTCGCCACGCCCTGCTGCTGGCGGGCCAGGGTCAGGCGCTGGACGTCGCGGGCGATGCGCAGGTTGTCCACGGTGATCGTCAGCAGCTGCCGCGTCGCGCGCAGCTGCAGGTAGTCGCGCGCGGTTTCAGCCATCACCGCGGTCTGCACCGCATGCCCGTCCTCGTTGGCGATCTGCACGCGGGCATCGGCGATCTCGACCTGGCGGCGCACACGTCCCCACAGGTCCAGTTCCCACCCCAGCGCGATGCCGGCCTGGAACAGCCCGTAATCCTCGCGCCCGGCATTGCCGGAGGGGTCGTTCAGGCCCGCTTCGCTGTTGCGCGCGCGGGTGGCACCGGCCGTGGCGCTGACGGTGGGCGCACGATCGGCGGCACGGATTCCGCGCAGCGCGCGGCTCTGCGCCACGCGGTTGGTGGCGAGCTGCACATCCAGGTTGGCCTGCATGGCCTGGCTCGCCAACGCCGCCAGCAGCGGGTCGTCAAAGCCGTTCCACCATGCCGCATCCGGGGCGAAGGCGGCGGCGGTGATCACCTGGCCCTCCCACTGCGCCGGCAGGCTCGGCTCGGGGCGCACGAAATCGGGGCCGAGCGTGCAGGCGGCCAGCGCAGCGCACAGCGCACTGCCGGCGCCCACGCGCAGCATGTGCCCGATCATCATGCGCCCTCCCCCGGCAGCGCGCGGCCACCGCTGTCCAGGTCCACCCGCGCCTCCACCGACATGCCCGCGCGCAGCTTGCCGGCCAGCGGCTGGTCCCGATCGAGCAGGATCTTCACCGGGATGCGCTGGACCACCTTGGTGAAGTTGCCGGTGGCGTTCTCCGGGGCAACCGCGGCGAAGGTGACCCCGGTGGCCGGGGCGATGCTGTCGATCCGGCCATGCAGCGGCTGGCCGGGGAACACGTCCACCTGTACGTCCACGCGCTGTCCGGCCCGCATCCGCGTCATCTGCGTTTCCTGGAAGTTGGCGACCACGAACGCCTGCTGCAGCGGCACCACCGCCAGCACCGGCGTGCCCGGGGTGAGGTAGGCGCCCACGCGCACCGCGCGGCGGCCGACCATGCCATCGATCGGCGCGCGCAGCTGCGTATGCGACAGGTCCAGCTCGGCACGGGCCTGTGCGGCTTCGGCCCGCTGCACGGTGGCCTGCGCGGACTGCACGCTGGCGGTCAACAGCGCGGTGCGCTGGCGTGCGTTGAGCACGGCGGCCGTGCCCTGCTGCAGATGTGCACGGGCGACCGCCTGGCGCGACTGCGCCTGCTGTGCGTTCTGCACGGTGCCGGCGCCGTCGCTGGCCAGCGCCTGGTAACGGCGCTGATCGGCCTGGGCGAGGCTGAGCTCCGCGCGGCTGACATCCACGCTGGCCTGGGCCTGGTCGATCACCGAGCCCTGCTGGGCCAGCGCGGCCTGTGCGTTGGCCAGCTGCGCCTGCGCATTGGCGAGGTCGGCATGCGCCGCCGACAACGCCACCTGGTAGTCGCGGTCGTCGATGCGCGCAAGCACATCGCCGGCCTTGACCGTCTGGTTGTCCTGCACGCGGACCTCGCTGACGAAGCCGGCGATCTTCGGTGCGACCACGGTGAAGTCCGCGGTGACGTAGGCATTGTTGGTGGACTGGTGGCGGCCGTCGCGCAGCAGCCACCACGCGCCGCCGGCAAGCAGCAGCACGCCGGCGGCGATGACGAAGGGAACAGAGGTGCGATGCAGGGACACGGGGGACTTCCTTGAATTCAAGCCACGGCACGTGGCGGATAAATGCGCGTGGGCAGCCACGGAATCAGCGCGATCAGCGCCACCGCCACCCACGCAACGAGGAGATAGAGATCGGCCGAGGTCAGCGCCACCACCTGCGCGTGCAGGCGTGCGCCCAGGCCCGCGGCGCCCCCATCGAGCCACGGCGTGTTGCCGAGGCGGTCGACCAGCACCGTGGAATGCACATGGCCGCGCACGGTGGTGAGCGCCTCGAGCACGCCGCCGGCGAACACCGCGGCAAAGCCTTTGACGGTGTTGAACCACGCCGAGGCGAACGGGCCATCGGTCGGTGCCAGGCTGCCGGTGGCGAGCATCAGCAGCGGCAGCACCGCCATCGGCTGGGCAATGACCTGGATGACCTGCAGCCACACGAAATTGTCGCGGTGCCACTCGGTGGTCAGCTGCGCGCCCAGCGCGCAGGCCAGTGCCAGCAGGCCCAGGCCGATCGCCTGCACCCAGCGGCTGTCCACCCGGCGCTGGTTGAGCAGGGTCGCCACCAGGGGCAGCGCGATAAGTTGCGGCAGAGCGACCCACAGCAGCATCGGTGCGGTCTGCAGCGGTCGGTAGCCCTGCACCTTGGCCAGGAAGCTGGAGGGAATCATGATCACCGCCAGCAGCACGAACAGCACGCCGCCCAGGGTGATCAACGCGTAGCTCAGGTTGCGGTTGGCCAGCAGCTGCAGCTTGAAGAAGGGCAGCGGGTGCGACCATTCGTTGTAGAAGAACAATGTCAGCAGACCGGTGCCACCGCCGAGCAGCAGGCAGATCAACGGCGAGGCGAACCAGTCCAGCCGCGGCCCCTGCACCAGTCCGATCACCAGCATCACCAGCGCCGGAAACCCCAGCGCCAGGCCGACGCCGTTGAACTGTGCGAAGCGCTCCAGCCGCAGCGGATCCTGCGGCAGGCCCCAGGCCACCATGCCCAGCGCGGCCAGGCACCACGGCACGATCTGCCAGAACGCCCAGTGCCAGCCCACGTACTCCACCCACAGCGCCGCCATCGGCGTGCCCAGGCTCGGGCCGAACGTGGCGGTCAGCGCGTAGCCGGCCAGCCCGTACAACTTGATGCCCGGCGGCAGGAAGCGCAGCGCCACGCTCATCAGCAACGGCGGCAGTGCACCGCCGGCCAGCCCCTGCAGCGCGCGCAGGATCAGGAACGAGGGCAGGTCCGGCGCGAACGGACACAGCACGCCCAGCACCATGAAGGCGCCGATCATCACCAGCGCGAAACGGCGCAGCGAGAAGGTCACCGCACACCACGGCGCAAACGCCATCGCGCTGACCGACATCGCCGTGTACAGCGCGATGATCCAGCTGCCGTCATCGACACTGAATCCCATCGCGCCCCGGATGTCGGCCAGCGCGACCTTGGTGACGTTTTCGTTGATGCCGGAGATCAGCACGGCCAGCAACACGCCGCACAGGCCGACCGCCAGGCGCAGGCCGAACGCGGCCTGGGCGGGTGGTGCGGCGGGCACGGCAGTCGCAGCCGGCAACGGGGCGGCGACGGCACTCATCGGGCACCGCCGGAACGCGGGCAGTGCAGTGGGAACAACACGGACATGAGTCCACTCCACGACGGGGAGCGGCAGTCTAGGCAGCGCCGATGCTGCGAAAAATGCTGCGCCGGCCATCGCTGGCGTGCATCAGACGCACGCCTCACCGATCACCGTACGCGTGGCCGTGGTCGCGGCGCGTCAGGCCTGGGTGGATTCCGCGTCGCACATCGCCTTGATGCTGCGGCGCAGCCAGCGATGCGCCAGATCGCTGTCCAGGCGGGGATGCCATGCCTGCACGACAATCGCGCTGCGTACCGGAATCGGCAGTTCGAACAGGCGCAGCGGGACGCCGAGGCGTTCCAGACGCCCCAGCATGACGCTGGGCATCTGCGGCAGGATCAGGTCCGAATCGGCCGCGGCGAAGATCGCCGAATGGAAGGTCGGCATGATCTGCGCGACGCGCCGGGTCAGGCCCAGCGCTTCCAGGTCTTCATCGATCGGGCCATACCAGCGTCCACGGCGCGATACGGCGATGTGGTCGAAGGCCACGAAGCGCTCGGCAGTGATCTCCTCGGCGAAGATCGGGTGGCCCTCGTGCGCGGCTCCGAAGAACGAGGTGCTGAACAGGTTCTGCACCTTGGTATCGGCACTCAGCTTGCTGACCGCACTGATGTGCAGATCGATCCGGCCCTGCGCCATCGCATCGTCGTCCCCATCGCCCTCGGGCACGAAGCGCAGCACCGAGCACGGCGCCTGCGCCTTGAACAGCTCGCGCATGCGGCCACCATAGGTGCCGACGAACACATCATTGGCGCGGATGCTGAAGGTGCGCTCCAGCGTCATCATGTCGACCTCGCGGCCGGCATTGAAGACCAGGTGCGCCTGCTCGATCACGCCGCGCACCTGCTCACGCAGCTGCAGCGCGCGCGGGGTCGGGGCCAGGCCGCGCCCGGCGCGGACCAGCACCGGATCGCCGATCGCCTCGCGGATCCGGCCCAGGGTGCGGCTCATCGCCGGGGCACTGAGGTTCATCCGCCGCGCCGCGCCGACGACGCTGCCCTCCTCGATCAGGGCGTCCAGGGCAATGAGCAGATTCAGATCGGGCATGGTCACGGCAGTATCACCTTCAACGTGTGCCGGTGACTTTACTGCAATCCAAACTCACCATTCATGCGCATGGCGCACGCCTCAGCTGCGGCGCACGGCATGGGTCCGGGGCGGACGTTGGGCGATCCTGATGCCCCCTCGATCGAGAATGCCGATGTTCACCAAGATACTCGTGGCCCTGGATGGCGGGCCGCAGCATGCGCAGGTCCTGGACCTGGCCGCGTCGCTGGCCGGCCCCGCCTCCCGGCTGCACCTGCTGTGCGTGCTGGATCCCGCGTTCGCGCTGGCCGACGACGCACCGCGTGCCGAGCATGCCGAATACCCGGCCGCCGATGACCAGGTCCATCAGGCCGAGCGCCTGCTCGCCATCGCACTGGACTACCTGCGCGAACGCGGCATCGACGGCATCGGCCACCACCCCGCCGGCGAGCCGGCGCAGGTGATCTGCGATCACGCCCGCCAGCACGGCTGCGACCTGATCGTGATCGGCCACCGCCATCTTTCGCGCATGGAGCGCCTGCTGGACCGCTCGGTCGGGCAATGGACGGTGGATCACGCGCCCTGCCCGGTGCTGGTGGAAGTGCGCGACCCCACTCAGCCCGGTTCGCCGTCCGCTTCCACCCGATTGCGCCCGCCCCGCTTGGCGGAGTAGAGCGCCGTGTCCGCCGCCGCCAGCAGTTCGGCCGGGTCGGCGTCCAGCACCAGGCGCACGGTCCCGACGCCGATGCTGATCGTCACCGGCCGTCCCGACTCGGCGGACGGCAACTGCAGCTGTTCCACCGCATGGCGCATGCGCTCGGCGAGGGCCGGCGCGCCGTCCAGTGGCGACGACGCCACCACCACCGCGAACTCCTCACCACCATACCGGGCGACCAGATCGGTGCTGCGCACCGCGCAGCCGGCCAGCGTCGCGGCGACCAGGCGCAGGCACTGGTCGCCGGCCGGGTGACCGTACCGGTCATTGAAGTCCTTGAAGCAGTCGATATCCACCATCAGCAATGCGATGCCCTGCCCGCTGCGTCGCGCCCGCTCCCACGCATCACGCAGGCTCTGGTCGAACTGCCGGCGGTTGGCCAGGCCGGTGAGGCTGTCGATCCGCGACAGCGCATCGAGCTGGTCCTGGCGCGCGAACGAATGCATCTGCATCAGCACGCTGCGCAGGCCCGAGCCCAGCGTGGCCAGCACGAACCCCGCCACGGCCAGGTACGGATGGTCGCGGACCATCAGGGCCGACACCACCATCAGCGACACCGCCAGGATCAGCGGGCTGCCGGCACGCACGGCCATCACCAGTGTGCGCGGTACGCGCACGTCGCCGCGTCGTGAAGGTCGCAACGCCATCACCGCCAGCAACAGGAACGGTACGTCGATCAGCAGATCGACCCGCCCGCCGTAACTGCCTTCCGTGTCGACATGGTTGATGTACGCGGCCACGCCCAGGTACACCCAGGCGAACACGCACAGCGTGCGGAAGAACACGCGCCGGGACGCGTCCTCGCTGGCCCGCCAGCGCAGCAGCGCGAAGCCGGCGATGAAGATGTTCTCCACGTCGAACATCAGCCGCAGGTGCTCGATGCCCTCCTCGCCCGCATCGTTGAGCGTGGCGAAGGAGAACGTGTAGACGAAGAACAGGTAACCGAGCAGCAGTGCGAGCAGCGCATCGATCAGGCTGAGATACCACGGCTCATGCCGCGGATGGGCCATCGCGAAGGTGAGCGGCACGCCGTACAGCACGTACAGCAGCATGCTCAGCCCCGGCGTCGCATCGGCGTTGCCGCGGCCGACCTCCTGGTACATGTTCAACGCCATGCCCGCGGCCCAGAGCCCCATGCCCAGCGCCATCGCGTACCAGCCGACGATCGACGCGCTGCGGCGGCCCCGCCACACACAGGCCATCGCGGCCAGCACGGGTGCCCCGATCAGGAACGCATAGGACACCGGCAGCGCATGCGCGGGCAGCAGCACCAGCGCGATGCCGTGGCACAGCAGGTACAGCACCGACAGCCAGACCACCATGCGGCTTCCATCCCGATGCGGCGTTGCGACCAACATACAAGGTTGCCCGGCACCTGGGGATCAATTCATCCCGCGTTGACGGGGCGGGTGCGGCAAGGCGGCGGGGCGCGCCGGTTACTCTTCCTCGAGCTGCTGGAAGCGTTCCGCCAGGAAATCGATCAGCGAGCGCACCGAGGGCAGCAGCCCGCGCCGCGAGGGGAACACCGCGTGGATGATTTCCCGCCGTGGCGCCCACGCGGGCAGCACATGCACCAGCGTGCCGGCGGCGATCTGGTCGCACACCATCATCCTTGGTAGCTGCACCACGCCCACGCCCGCCACCGCGGCTGCGCGCAGGGTCAGCATGCCGCGGGTGACCAGGCGCGGCCGATGATGGATGTCCGCGCGCGTGCCGTCCGGGCCGAACAGATTCCAGACGTGCTCGTTCTGCGGCAGGCCCAGCTCCATGCTTGGCCACGCGGCGAGATCGGCCGGCACCTGCGGCAGGCCCAGCCGCTCAATCAACGCCGGGCTGGCGACCAGGCACTGGCTGCGCTCGGCCAGCACCCGCATCACCAGCTCGGTGTCCTGCAGCGGCGGCGGCCGCACCCGGATCGCGATATCGATGCCTTCGGCAATCAGATCGACCCGGCGGTTGGTGGCGTCCAGCTGTATCTCCACCCCCGGGCACTGCGCCAGGAAGTCGGCAATCATCTCGCCGACGCGCGTGTCCAGCAGCGCGACCGGGCATGCCACGCGGACGATGCCGCGCGGCTCGCTGCGGGTGAGTTCGATCGCTTCCTGCGCGGCCTCGGCTTCGACCAGCATCGCCTTGCAGTGCGCATGGAAGGTCTGACCGACCTCGGTGACCGAGAAATGCCGCGTCGAGCGTTGGATCAACCGTACCCCCAGCCGCTCTTCGAGCAACGCCACCCGGCGGCTGAGCTTGGACTTGGGCATGCCCAGCGCCCGTCCCGCCGGCGCGAAACCACCGTGATCCACCACCTGGGCGAAATAGTAGAGGTCATTGAGATCCTGCATGGCGCCTCCAGCGTTCACGAAATAGGACTATGAGGATAGATTCTGCCGACTACCGGCGCCAGCGTCCTGAATCCATCATCTCCTCCATCAGACAGGGGCGTGGCCCCGGAGGAGTTCGACATGAAGAAGATTCTCGGCATCTACAGCGCCCCGAAGGCGCATTGGGTGGGCGACGGCTTCCCGGCCCGGACCCTGTTCTCCTATTCCAGCCACGGCCAGCAGGTCAGCCCGTTCCTGCTGCTGGACTACGCCGGTCCGATGGCGTTCACCCCGGCCGCACAGCCCCGCGGCGTTGGCCAGCATCCGCACCGTGGCTTCGAGACCGTCACCATCGTCTATGAGGGCGAGGTCGAGCATCGCGACTCCACCGGCGCCGGCGGCACCATCGGCCCCGGCGACGTGCAGTGGATGACCGCTGCCTCCGGCATCCTGCATGAAGAGTTCCATTCCCACGCCTTCACCCGCACCGGCGGCACGCTGGAGATGGTGCAGCTCTGGGTGAATCTGCCGGCCAAGGACAAGATGGCCGCGCCCGGCTACCAGACCCTGCTGGACGCGCAGATTCCGTCGGTGGCCTTGCCGGACCAGGCGGGACGCGTGCGCGTGATCGCCGGTGAGTTTGACGGCCAGCATGGCCCCGCGCGCACCTTCACACCGATGGATGTGTGGGACCTGCGCCTGCTCCAGGGGCGCAGCGCCCGGCTGCCGGTACCGGAGGGACGCTACGTCGCCCTGGTCGTGCTGCGTGGCAGCGTGCAGGTCAATGGCAGCCAGGCCGTGCACGAGGCGCAGCTGGTGATGCTCGATCGCGATGGCAGCGCGCTTCAGATCGAGGCCAACAACGATGCCACGGTGCTGGTGCTCAGCGGCGAACCGATCGATGAGCCCATCGTGGGCCACGGACCCTTCGTGATGAACAGCCAGGACGAAATCAGCCAGGCCTTCGCCGATTTCAAGAGTGGCCGCTTCGGCCAGATCGCCCAGGCGTGATGTCCCCGTGCCGGTGCTTCCCACCGGCACTTCCTTTCCCTGCACGTACCAAGAATCCCCGCAATGACGACTCCAGCCAACTTCAACGGCGCCGCACCGGTCATCGACCCCGACCAGGCCGCCATGCTCCTGATCGACCACCAGAGCGGCCTGTTCCAGACCATCGGCGACCTTCCCTTCACCACGGTGCGTGCGCATGCCGCGGCCCTGGCGAAGATGGCCAGCCTGGCCGGGTTGCCGGTGATCACCACCGCCTCGGTGCCGCAGGGGCCCAACGGCCCGCTGATTCCGGAGATCCATGCCAACGCCCCACACGCGCAGTACGTGGCACGGCGCGGCGAGATCAACGCGTGGCACAACCCGGATTTCGTCGCCGCGGTGAAGGCCACCGGGCGCCGCCAGCTGATCATCGCCGGCACCATCACCAGCGTCTGCATGGCCTTCCCGGCGATCGCGGCAGTGGCCGACGGGTACCAGGTATTCGCGGTGGTCGACGCCTCGGGCACGTACTCCAAGATGGCGCAGGAGATTACCCTGGCCCGCGTCGCGCAGGCCGGCGTGGTGCCGATGGACACCGCCGCGGTCGCCTCCGAGCTGCAGCGCACCTGGCATCGCGAAGATGCCGCGCAGTGGGCGGAGATCTACGGCCACATCTTCCCCGCCTACCAGCTGCTCAGCGAGAGCTATGCCAAGGCGCGCGACGTGGAGCAGCACGGCGAAGTGCTGGATTCCCAGCGCGATTGACGCACCCCTGTCCTCCGTGGCGGTGGTCGTTGCCATCGCCATGACCCGGCCGCCCGGCGGCCTCCCCTTGCCCAGGAGTATTTTCCATGGCAAGCGAACCCATCCGTGATCCTGTCACCGATCACCTGCTGACCCCGCAGAACGCCGCCTTCATCATCATCGACTACCAGCCGGTGCAGGTGAACTCGATCGCCTCGATGGACCGGCAGTTGCTGGTCAACAACATCGTCGGTACCGCCAAGGCCGCCGTCGCCTACGGGCTGCCGATCGTGCATTCCACGGTCAATGTGCGCAGCGGCCTCAACAAACCGCCGATTCCGCAGCTGCGCAAGGTGCTGGCCGACCATCCCACCTACGACCGCACCACGATCAATTCATGGGAAGACACCGCATTCCGCGAAGCGGTGCAGGCCACCGGGCGCCGCAAGCTGATCATGACCGCCCTGTGGACCGAAGCCTGTCTGACCTTCCCCGCCCTGGATGCCCTGAAGGAGGGCTACGAGGTGTACGTCGTGGTCGATGCCGTTGGCGGCACGTCCCTGGCCGCGCATGACGCGGGCCTGCGACGCATAGAACAGGCCGGCGGCAGGATGATCAGCGTCCCGCAGCTGTTCTGTGAGCTGCAGCGCGATTGGCAGCGCCAGGACACGGTGCCGGCGTTCATGGATCTTTTCATCCAGACGGGCGGCACTGCCGGTATCCAGTTCTCCTACGATCGCGAATGAGCGACGCAACGGCCACGCTCCCGCGTGGCCGTTGGGCGGGCATCAACCGTGCAACGCCTTGGCGTGATGCGCGATGTGCTCGCCGATGAAGCTGCTGATGAAGTAATAGCTGTGGTCGTAACCGGGCTGCAGGCGCAGCGTCAGCGGGTGACCGGACGCGGTGCAGGCGGCCTGCAGCCACTGCGGCTGCAGCTGGCTGTCCAGGAACTCATCGCCACCGCCCTGGTCGACCAGCAACGGCAGGCGCTCGGTGGCCGTGGCGACCAGCTCGCTGGCATCCCACGCCGCCCAGCGGGCGCGGTCCTCGCCGAGGTACGCGGCAAAGGCCTTCTGGCCCCACGGCACGCGGGTCGGCGCGACGATCGGCGAGAACGCCGAGATGCTCCTGTAGCGACCGGGATTCTTCAACGCGATCACCAGTGCCCCATGGCCGCCCATCGAGTGACCACTGATGCTGCGCGCGCCCGTCGTCGGGAAATGCGCCTCGATCCATGCCGGCAGTTCCTCCGCCACATAGTCGTACATGCGGTAGTGCGCGGCCCACGGCTGCTCGGTGGCGTTGAGATAGAAGCCGGCGCCCTTGCCCAGGTCATAGCCCTCGGCATCGGCGACGTCATCGCCGCGCGGGCTGGTATCCGGCGCGACCAGGATCACGCCATGCTCGGCGGCGTAGCGCTGCGCACCCGCCTTGGTGATGAAGTTCTGTTCGTTGCAGGTCAGTCCGCTGAGCCAGTACAGCACCGGCAGCTTCTGCGTGGCGGCCTGCGGCGGCAGATACACGGCGACGTTCATGTCGCAGCCCAGCACCTGCGAAGTGTGGCGGTACACGTCCTGCCAACCGCCGGACGCGGCGCGGTGTTCGATGCGTTCCATGGTGATTCTCCATAGGGGCGGCGCGGATCACGCGCCGCCCTCAGTGATTCAGAAATGCACGACCGAGCGGATCGACTTGCCTTCATGCATCAGGTCGAACGCGTCGTTGATCTCGTCCAGGCCCATCGTGTGGGTCACGAACGGGGCCAGTTCGATGTCGCCCTTCATGGCATCTTCGACCATGCCCGGCAGCTGGCTGCGGCCCTTGACGCCACCGAAGGCGGTGCCCTTCCATGAGCGGCCGGTGACCAGCTGGAACGGACGGGTCGAGATTTCCTGGCCCGAGCCGGCCACGCCGATCACCACCGATTGGCCCCAGCCACGGTGCGCGCATTCCAGCGCCGCACGCATCACGTTGACGTTGCCGATGCACTCGAAGGTATGGTCCACGCCCCAGGTGGTCATCTCGACGATGACCTGCTGGATCGGCTTGTCATGGTCCTTCGGGTTGACGCAGTCGGTCGCGCCGAACTGCTTGGCCAGTTCGAACTTGGACGGGTTGGTATCAATCGCGAAGATGCGGCCGGCCTTGGCCTGGCGCGCGCCCTGGATCACCGCCAGACCGATGCCACCGAGGCCGAACACCGCCACCGAATCGCCCTCCTGCACCTTGGCGGTGTTGTGCACTGCGCCGATGCCGGTGGTCACGCCGCAGCCGAGCAGGCACACGTGCTCCGGGTTGGCGTCGGGGTTGATCTTGGCCAGCGAGACTTCGGCCACCACGGTGTACTCGCTGAAGGTCGAGCAGCCCATGTAATGGTAGATCGGCTCGCCGTTGTAGCTGAAGCGGGTGGTGCCATCGGGCATCACGCCCTTGCCCTGGGTGGCACGCACGGCCACGCACAGGTTGGTCTTGCCCGAGGTACAGAACAGGCACTCGCCGCACTCGGCGGTGTACAGCGGGATCACATGATCGCCCGGCTTGACGCTGGTGACGCCCTCGCCCACTTCGACCACGATGCCGGCGCCTTCGTGGCCGAGCACGGCCGGGAACAGGCCTTCCGGATCATCGCCGGACAGCGTGAACGCGTCGGTGTGGCAGACACCGGTGTGGGTGATTTTTACCAGCACTTCGCCTTTCTGCGGCGGAGCGACATCGATCTCGACGATCTTGAGCGGTTCGCCAGCGGCGAAGGCAACGGCGGCACGGGATTTCATGGGGAGCACTCCAAGGCAGGGAACAAGGATGGGCAGCACGCGGTCGCCCGCATACTTATTTCAGATAGGACCGGATCAGCATGCTCATCTCGCGCACGCGCTCATCGCGCTGCGCATCGGATTTCGCCGGCTGCCCGAACTCTTCGCGCAGATGGGCCTCCATCACCTCGGACATCAGTCCGTTGACGGCACCGCGGATCGCGGCGATCTGCTGCAGCACCGGCCCGCACTCGGCGCCGGCGTCCAGCGCGCGGTCGAGCGCATCGCACTGGCCACGGATCCGACGGACCCGGGCGAGAACGCGCTTTTTTTCCTGCGGTGAATGGGGCATGGGAGCGAGGCCGGTTAACTATACTGGGGGTGAGTATACAGGACCGGCGAAATCGGGGTCATTGACAGGCTGCCTGCCGGGCACGGAAGCATCCACGCATGGCGTGGATCTACCCGTGATTGCGGTGGTTCAACGAAGGGTGCATGGCATCGCGTGCAGTGCAGCGGAATGCGTCAGAACGCCGCCTTCCTCAGTGCTGCCGGGCCTTGCGGTCGTTTCGCCAGGCCAGGCACACCCGGACCACCAGCAGGGCGGCGAACGCCACGACCACGCCCTTGACCAGCGGCGCCGACGCTGCGCCGGGCTGCGGCCGGAACGCCAGCCACACAAAGGTGGCGGCCAGGCCGCTGTACGCCAGCAGCAGCAACCACTTGGCGGCACGCGCGGAGAACGGCAAGGCAACGGCGGGCGCCGCCGCCAACAGAGCGGCCGCCACGGTGACCGTCCAACTGGCGCCGATCATCATCGCGATAGTGACCGCGACGCAGACCAGGAGCAGTGCGCCGATGATGACGAAATACGCCAGCACCCAGGAAACAAGCAGGTCGAACAGCTTCCGATTGTGCATCCCTTCCATGTGCCATCTCCTTCTGGTCATACCGCGATGTGATCGCTGCGGGGCACCCACGAGGCCTCCGCTCGCGAAACCAGCCTACCCAACGGGGACGCGCGCCACCAGTGCAGGCCTCTCCCGCCGGTCCTACCCCCGCAGCAGATCGATGAACGCCCGCAGCGCGGACGACATCTGCCGCTGCCGCGGGTAATACACCGCGAAACCCGCGAACGGCTCGCTCCAGTCTTCCAGTACCGCGACCAGCCGGCCGTCATCCAGGTACGGACGCGCGGAATCCTCAAGCACATAGGCGAGGCCAAGTCCGTCCACCACCGCCTGCAGGATGGTGTTCTGGTCGCCGAGGGTGAGTCGCCCCGGCACATCGATTTCCAGCGCCTGGCCATCGCGTTCGAACTGCCACTTGTACAGATGGCCGCTGGCGAAGCGGAACCGCACGCACTCGTGGTGGATCAGATCGCGCGGATGCCGGGGTGTCTCGCGTCCTTCAAGGTAGGCCGGCGCACCGACGATCAAGCCGCGCAGTGCCGGCCCGAGCGGCACGGCGACCATGTCTTCGGGTACCGATTCATGCAGGCGCACACCGGCGTCGTAACCGCCGGCGACGATATCGACCAGACCGTCATCCTGGGCCAGCTCCAGACGCACATCCGGATGGGCCAGCAGGAACTTCGCCAGGCGTGGGCCGAGCTGGGTCTGGACCGCGGCGCGGGTGGCGTTGATGCGCAGCAGGCCGGCCGGTGCGGCACGGAAATGGTTCATCTCCTCCAGCGCGTCATGCACCTGCCCCAGCGCAGGCTGCAGGCGTTCGAGCAGGCGCTGGCCGGCTTCGGTGAGGGCGACGCTGCGGGTGGTGCGATGGAACAGGCCCACGCCCAGCCGCTCTTCCAGCGCGCGGATCGCGTAGCTGACCGCCGAGGTGGACAGCGCCAGCTCGGCGCCGGCCTTGCGGAAGCTGCGGTGGCGGGCCACGGCGGCGAAGGCGGCCAGATGGGTCAGGTTGTCAGTGGCCATGATTATCCCGTTTCACTTGATGAATCATGCCGATATCCTGACTGTCTGTGCACGGGATCGGGGCGTATTGTAAAGCGCCTTTCTACAAACCTGCCAAGGATTCCCCATGTCCCTCGCCCATGGTTATGCGGTGCACGACCAGACCGCGCCGCTGGTGCCGTTCTCCTTCGAACGTCGCCCGGCCGGCCCCGATGACGTGCGCATCGAGATTCTCTTCAGTGGCATCTGCCACTCCGATCTGCATCAGGCCCGCGACGACTGGGGTGGTTCCAAGTTCCCGATGGTGCCGGGCCACGAGATCATCGGCCGCGTGACCGAGGTCGGCGCCAACGTCACCGGCTTCAAGGTCGGCGACTTCGCCGGCGTCGGCTGCATGGTCGATTCCTGCCGCCACTGCGCGGCCTGCGATGAAGACCTGGAGCAGTACTGCGAGAAGGGCGCGACCTTCACCTACAACAGCACCGAGCGCGAGAGCGGCCAGCCGACCTTCGGCGGTTACTCCGACCACATCGTGGTCGAGCAGCGCTTCGTGGTGAAGGTGTCCTCAACGCTCGACCTCAAGGCCGCCGCGCCGCTGCTGTGCGCCGGCATCACCACCTATTCGCCGCTGCGCCACTGGAAGGTCGGCCCCGGCCAGAAGGTGGGCGTGATCGGCCTGGGTGGCCTGGGCCACATGGGCGTGAAGTTCGCCAAGGCGATGGGCGCCACCGTGGTGATGATCACCACCACCCCGGAAAAGGGTGCCGATGCCAAGCGCCTGGGGGCCGACGAGGTGCTGGTCTCGCGCGATCCGGCGCAGATGAAGGCACATGCGGGCAGCTTCGATTTCCTGCTCAACACCATCCCGGTCAGCCACGACACCAACCCGTACATGTCCCTGCTCAAGCGCGATGCCACGATGTGCCTGGTCGGCGTGCTGACCGAGTTGGATCCGCCGCTGATGGGCGCTTCGGTGATGTTCGGCCGCAAGCACATCACCGGCTCTGCGATCGGCGGCATGGCCGAGACGCAGGAAATGATGGACTTCTGTGCCGAGCACAACATCGTCAGCGATGTGGAAGTGATCGACATCAAGACCGTCAACGAGGCCTGGGAGCGCATGGCGAAGAACGATGTGCGCTACCGCTTCGTGATCGACATGGGCACGCTGGAAAAAGCGGCCTGATACACGCGCGCCGGCCGGCACGTCACCGGCCGGCGCGTTTTGAAGCGCATGCCGACCAACGGTCGGCATCTACCGATCGCGGTAGGTGACAACCGTTGGTTGTCACCCCGGATCAACCGCTCAGTACGCGAATTCCTTGAACACCGGATCGATGTTGCCGCCCCACTCGCCATGGAACAGCGCCAGCTTGCGATCGGCCGGGGTCAACCCGGAATCGACGATCTCCTGCAGCACGTCCAGGAATTTGCTTTCATCCTGGCCATCGGCATTGCGCGCGGCGCGGCGCTTGAGGCCGGCCACGGCGATCTTCAGTGCTTCGCGCGACAGATCAAGCACGGTGCCGTTGCGGAACGGCAGCTTCAGCCCATGGCGCGGCACGCCATCACGCAGGACATTGCGCTCGACCAGGCTGAAATCGCGGACCAGGTCCCACGCGGCATCGAGCGCGGCATCGTCATACAGCAGGCCTACCCAGAATGCGGGCAGCGCGCACAGGCGGCTCCATGGGCCGGCGTCGGCCCCACGCATTTCCAGGTACTTCTTCAGCCGCACTTCCGGGAACGCGGTGGTCATGTGATCGGACCAGTCGCGCAGCGTGGGCAGCTGGCCCGGCAGCACCGGCAGCTTGCCGACCATGAAATCGCGGAAGCTCTGGCCGCTGGCATCGTGGTACTTGCCGTCGCGGTAGGAGAAGTACATCGGCACGTCGAGCAGGTAATCGACGTAACGCTCGTAACCGAAGCCGTCTTCGAAGACGAAGTCGAGCATGCCGGTGCGGTCGTTGTCGGTGTCGGTCCAGATGTGCGAGCGGTAGCTCTGGTAGCCGTTGGGCTTGCCTTCGGTGAACGGCGAATCGGCGAACAGCGCGGTGGCGATCGGCTGCAGCGCCAGCGACACGCGGAACTTCTTCACCATGTCCGCTTCGGTGGCGTAGTCCAGGTTGACCTGCACCGTGCAGGTGCGGGTCATCATGTCCAGGCCGAGCGTACCGACCTTGGGCATGTACTCGCGCATGATCTTGTAGCGGCCCTTGGGCATCCACGGCATCTCATCGCGCGTCCACTTCGGCTGGAAGCCCATGCCGAGGAAGCCGAGCTGCAGTTCGCCGGCGACCTGCGCCACCTCGTTGAGGTGGGTGCCGGTTTCCACGCAGGTCTGGTGGATGGTTTCCACCGCCGCGCCGGACAACTCCAGCTGGCCGGCCGGTTCCAGGGTCACCGAGGCGTTGTCGCGCAGCAGCGCGATGGTGCGTCCGTCTTCCTGTACCGGATCCCAGCCGAAGCGGGTCAGGCCGTTGAGCAGCGCTTCGATGCCGCGGTCGCCGTCGAAGGTGGGCGGGCGCAGGTCATCCAGGCGGAAGCCGAACTTCTCGTGCTCGGTGCCGATGCGCCACTGCGCCTTGGGCTTTTCGCCGGAGGCCAACGTGGCGACCAGTTCATTACGGTCGGTGATCGGCGTCTCGGCGACGTGGCTGGGGCTCGACAAGGGGAGGCTCGCAGAATTCTGGTCAGGGCGGGGATGTGGGGTTCGCGCCCCCGCATCGCAAGGGCGCACTATATCGTGGCGTCCCCTGCCGTCGTGTCACCGTGACGGTTTTCAGCATCCTACTGGCATGGGCTTGACGCTGCCTTGGCCCTAAACTGAGCCCATGAGCAGATCCCGTCATCCGGAAGTCCATCGCTCCGACCGTGTCGGCTGGCTGCGTGCCGCCGTGCTCGGCGCCAATGACGGCATCGTCTCGGTGGCCGGCCTGGTGGTCGGTATCGCCGCCAGCGGCGCCTCGGCCTCGACGATTCTGGCCACCGGCATCGCCGGGACCGTGGCCGGCGCGATGTCGATGGCGGCCGGTGAGTATGTCTCGGTGCAGTCCCAGGCCGATACCGAGCTGGCCGACCTGGCGGTGGAAAAGCGCGAACTGCACGAAGACCCGCACAGCGAGCTGGAGGAGCTGGCGGCGATCTACCGGCACCGCGGGCTGACTCCCGCACTGGCGCATGAAGTCGCTACACAGCTCACCGCGCACGACGCGCTCGGCGCCCACGCCCGCGATGAGCTCGGCATCACCGAGGAGCTGCGCGCGCGCCCGATGCAGGCGGCCCTGGCCTCGGCGGGCGCATTCGTCAGTGGTGCGGCATTGCCGGTGCTGACCGCGCTGCTCGCCCCGCATGCCATCGTCGGCCAGGCGACCACCGTCGTCACGCTGCTGGGACTGTGCCTCACCGGCACCCTGGCCGCGCATGCCGGTGGCGCCTCGCGCCTGCGTGGCGCGCTGCGCGTGACCTTCTGGGGCGCGATCGCGATGGCGGCGGCCGCCCTGGTCGGCCGACTGTTCAACGTGGCGGGCTGAGCGATGTCCGTGCCGATCGATACCACCACCTCCCTGCTGGCGACCCTGGCCAGCCTGGCGGACTGCCAGCGCGCGGACGGCTACGCCTGCATCACCGCGCGCCGCGAGCATGGCGCCTCGTCGGTGGAGATTCCACAGCCGCAGTTCGCGATCCTGCTGCAGGGACGCAAACAGGTGCGCACCGCGCAGCAGTCCCTGGAATTCGCGCCGGGCGATCTGTTCCTGATCACCCGCCGCTGCCGCATCGATGTGGTCAACATTCCCGATCCGCATAGTGGGCTCTACCTCAGTGCGATCGTGCCGATGTGCGCCGAAGCGCTCACGGCCGCGCGGGCGCTGTGGAACGAGCCGTTGCCCGAGGCCGGCGATGCGCTGGCCAGGCTGCCGCTCGCCGAGCATGGCGCGACCCTGCTGCAGTGGCGGCAGGCGCTGGAACACGGCCAGTACACCGAAGCACGGCTAGCCCTGGCATCGCTTGCCGTGGCGTTCTGCCGGCGCGGGCACGGCAGCCTGCTGGTTCCCCCGGAGCCCAGCCTGGGTGAGCGCATCCGCGATCTGATCGCCGCCCAGCCCGAGCGCGACTGGCAGTCGCGCGATTTCGAAGCGCAGCTCGGCCTCAGCGGTGCGACGCTGCGCCGGCGGCTGGCCAGCGAGCAGTCCAGCGTGCGCGAACTGATCACCGATGCACGGCTGGCACATGCCATGGGCCTGCTCTACACCACCCGCCTGCCGTTGAAGACGGTGGCCGCGCGCGTCGGCTACCGCTCGCTGGGCAGCTTCAGCAAGCGCTTCGTCGAGCGCTACGGGTTGGAACCGGCGGCGATCGGCAACAGCTGAGCGCGAGCGGATCGCGCGGCATTCTGAGCGGAACGCAGTCCGCAGGACGCGCAGCATGGGGACACCGCGGCGCTGCCGCCCTGTACGGAATCCGTCATGTCCTTCCCCCGCGTTCGTACGCTCGCCACGGCCCTGCTGCTGGCCGCTGCCGCCAGCCCCGCACTGGCCACCACCACGCACGCCCCGCGCGAGCAGGTGCCTGGCGTCTATCACCAGCAGATCGGCACGCTGCAGGTCACGGCGTTGTTCGATGGCACCGTCGCCCTGGGTCGGCAGGCGCTGGTCGGGATCGCGCCCGGCGCGGTCACCCGGCTGCTCGATCACCGCTACGTGCCGGAGGATGGCAAGGGCCTGCAGACCGCCGTCAACGCCTACCTGGTGCAGCAGGGCGATCACCTGACCCTGGTCGATACCGGGACCGCGCAGTGCTTCGGTCCCGGGCTGGGCCAGGTGCTGGGCAACCTGCGCAAGGCCGGCTACGACCCGGCCGAGGTGGATGATGTCGTGCTCACCCACGCCCATCCCGACCACCTGTGTGGCCTGCTCGATGCGCAGGACAAGCTTGCCTACCCGAATGCCACGGTGTGGCTGTCGGCCGCCGATGCCGCGTATTGGCTCGACCCGGCCAGCGAAGCGACCGCGCCGCAGGGCGTGCGCTTTGCCTTCGCGTTGGCGCGCAAGGCAGTGGCGCCGTATGCGGCGAGCGGGAAACTGAAGCGCTTTGCGCCTGGCGACCACTTGCCGGCCGGCATCACCGCACTGGACAGCCATGGGCATACGGTCGGCCATGTGTCCTATCGCATCGATGGCGGCGCCGGCCAGCAACTGCTGGTCTGGGGCGACCTCGTGCATTTCCACGCGGTGCAGTTCGCGCAGCCGCAGGCGTCGTTTGAAGCGGACAGCGACCGCGTGGCCGCGATCGCCAGCCGGCGCCGGATGATGGCGCAGGCGGCGGATCAGGGCTGGTGGGTGGCGGGCGCGCACCTGCCATTCCCGGGGCTGGGACACGTGCGTCGCGAAGGTGAGGCGTTTGCCTGGGTGCCGGGCGAATTCGCGCCGCTGCCGGCGGAATGAGGGGACACGACCGCGCCGTACAACGGGCGGCAGGCGCATTCCGGTAGTGCCGGCCGCTGGCCGGCACCCGATACATCTGATGGAAAGAGCAGCCGGCCAGGGGCCGGCACTACCGGCGCGGTGCGGCCCATTGGACCGCAGCAACGCCCGGGGTCAGGTCGCTTCCGGCGCCGGCTTGTTCAGGCCCAGCCAGCCGCCGATGATCCCACGGGCTTCATCCACGCCCTGGCGGGCGGGGCCGGAGAAGGTCTGCACGCTGACGGTATCGCCGAAGGAGGACTGCAGCTCCTTGCGCACCTTCTGCAGGGCGATGCCCTGCTGGCCGCGGCCGAGCTTGTCAGCCTTGGTCAGAAGCGCGTGCGCCGGCAGGCCGCGCTGCACCGCATAGGCGAGCATCTGGCGGTCGTAGTCCCTCAGCGGATGACGGATGTCCATCACCACCACCAGGCCACGCAGGGCCTCGCGGGTACGGAAGTACTGGTCGATGAAGGCCTGCCAGTGCGCCTGCAGGTCCAACGGGACCTTGGCGTACCCGTAACCCGGCAGATCGACCAGCTTGGCCTCCGGGGTGACCTCGAAGAACACCAGCTGCTGGGTGCGGCCGGGGGTCTTGGAGACCCGGGCCAGGCTGTTCTGGCGGGTCAGGGCGTTGAGGGCACTGGATTTGCCGGCGTTTGAGCGACCGGCAAAGGCGACTTCCGCGCCCACGTCGTCCGGCAATTGCCGGGTGTTGTGGGCCGAAAGCAGGTATTGGGCGCGTTCGAGGAGCAATGACATGGGTATAGGATCGCATGTCCGGGCCCGATCCGCGCTGCCCGCGCTCGGTTTTGCTGCACCCTGCGTTGACCGTGGCGTGAAACGGCGTTGATAATCGGGCGATCCCCGTGGTTGCGGTCCCGCAACCGCCAGGCCGGTCCACACGGAGCTTCCGCATGCGCCATGCTCGCGTTCTTGCCGTTTCCGCACTTGCTGTCTCGCTGCTCGCCGCCGTTGCCGTTGCCCAGACCTCGATCACCCCGTTGCCGGACAACGGGCCGATCAAGACCGCCTCGCTGGAGGTCGATTTCAGCAAAACCACCTGGGGCGATCCCAAGGCCGGGCAGACCAAGGCCGCGGCCTGCGCGGCCTGCCATTCGGCCGATGGCAACTCCACGGTGGAGATGTACCCGAGCATCGCCGGCCAGAGCGAGCGCTACAGCGCCCAGCAGATGGCCCTGATCGCCAATGGCCAGCGCACCTCCGGGGCTTCGGCGGCGATGGTGCCGTTCGTGCAGGACCTCACCCCGCAGGACATGCGCGACATCGGCGCCTACTTCGCCACGCAGAAGGCCACCGCCGGCATCGCCGACGATGGCGCCGTGGCCGAAGGCCCATACGCCGGCAAGAAATTCTTCGAGATCGGCCAGCAGCTGTACCGCGGCGGCGATGCCGAGCGCAGCATCCCGGCCTGCATGGCCTGTCACGGCCCGACCGGCGCCGGCAATCCGGGCCCGGCTTACCCGCACATCGGCGGCCAGCACTCGGCCTACGTTGCCCGTCGGCTGCAGGAGTACCAGGCCGGAACCACCCAGGAAACCGACAAGGCCCACTTCCAGATCATGGCCACGATCGCCAAGTCGCTGACCGAGCAGGAGATCCAGGCCCTGGCCAGCTACCTGCAGGGCCTGCACAACCGGGCCGATGATGTCGCCGCTGCCGCCACCGTTGCCGGGGGCACGCAGGCACCGTAACCACCGCCCGCACCGCAGCGCATCCCCTTGGTCGGATGACAGATGCGACCGCCGTGGCTGGCGGAGTATGTTCACTGCCACGCCGGCGACTGGGCCGGCGTCGTTTTTTCTGTATGGAGATGGATGTAGATGACGTTGATGCCCCGCCTGTTGTTCTTGCTGCTGGCCCTGAGCCCGTTGAGCACCCTCGCCGCCACCCCGACCCCGCTGGTGGAGGGCAAGGATTACGACCGCATCGCCGATGCCGGCCCGTTCGCGCCGCTGGCCGGCAAGGTCGAAGTCGTGGAGATGTTCGGCTACACCTGCCCGCATTGCGCGCACTTCGAGCCGCAGCTGGAAGCCTGGGCCGCCAAGCTGCCCAAGGATGTCCGCTTCACCCCGGTGCCGGCCGCTTTCGGTGGCGTATGGGATTCGTTCGCCCGCGCCTACTACGCCGCCGATCAGCTGGGCGTCGCCAAGCGCAGCCACCGCGCCATGTTCGACGCCCTGCATGAGAAGGGCTCGCTGCCGATGCAGAACGTCTCGCCGGATGAACTGGCTGCGTTCTACCAGGGCTTTGGCGTGGCCCCGCCGCAGTACATCGCCGCGCTCAAGAGCGATGCGGTGGACGCCAAGGTCAAGGCTGCCCGTGCCTTCGCCCTGCGCACCAAGGTGCCCGGCACGCCGACGCTGATCATCAATGGCGTGTACCTGGTCAAGGGCGACTCGTTCGAGGCCATGCTGCGCAACGCAGATGCCCTGATCGCCCGTGCGCGCAGCGGCAAGGCGCTCTGACAGCGCTCGCTGAACCATCACGCACCGTGCACGCGGGACGCTCGTTTCCGCGTGTCATCATGCTTCCCTGGCCGATGCTCCCAGCATCGGCCCCAACATGCTCATCCGCTGGAGATGCTTCGATGAAGACCCGTTTCGCCATTACGCTCATGGCCCTGCTGCCGATCCTGGCCGCCTGCAAGGCCCAGGACGGTACCGCCAACACCACCGCCCCGGCCGAACCGGCCGCGCCGAGCAGCACCCCGGCCACCGAAGCGGCGACGCCGACCGAGCAGGCCCCGGCCGCCAGCGGTGAAACCGCCGCCGCCGAGACCGCCGCTGCCGAAGCCACCACCCCGGCGCCGGCCCCGGCCTCCTCGCGCCCGACCGGCCCGGAGCCGGTCGCCGGCACCGACTATGTGGTGATCGAAAACGGCCAGCCGTTCCAGCCGGCCACCGGCAAGATCGAAGTCGCCGAGATCTTCGGTTACGTGTGCCCGGCCTGCGCCGCGTTCCAGCCGCTGATCGGGCCGTGGAAAGCTGGCCTGCCGAGCGACGTCAACTTCGTCTACGTGCCGGCGATGTTCGGCGGCACCTGGGATGACTACGGCCGTGCGTTCTACGCCGCGCAGGCGATGGGCCTGCAGGAAAAGACCCACGAAGCCATGTACGCCGCGATCCACGCCGAGCAGAGCCTGAAGGGCGAGCGCGGCCGTGATTCGGTCGAAGACATCGCCAACTTCTACGGCAAGCACGGCGCCGATCCGAAGCAGTTCGCCGCGATGATGGGCAGCTTCGCCGTCAACGCCAAGACCAACTCGGCCAAGCAGTTCGCCCAGCGCAGCAAGATCTCCGGCACCCCGTCGGTGATCGTCAACGGCAAGTACCTGGTCAAGGGCAAGGGCTTCCCGGACATGCTGCGCATCGCCGATCACCTGATCGCGCGCGAACGCGCCGGCAAGGCCAACTGATCCAGCACCAGCGAACCGTCGTGAATTCCCCCCACACGCGGACCCTGCGCCTGCTGACGGCCAACATCCAGGCCGGTTCGAGCACCCGCCGCTACAGTGACTATGTGACCCGCAGCTGGTCGCACGCACTGCCGGCCGGGCGAAAACGAACCAGCCTGGATGCCATCGCGCAGATGGCCCGTGAGCACGACATCGTCGGCCTGCAGGAGGCCGACCCCGGCAGCCTGCGCTCGGGCTTCACCAACCAGACCCACTATCTGGCCGAGCGCGCCGGCTTCAATTACTGGAGCCACCAGCCCAACCGCCGCATGGGCGGGGTCGCGTCCAGCGCCAATGGCCTGCTCAGCAAGCTCGAGCCGGTCGAGGTCCAGGACCACGCCCTGCCCGGCCGGATCGGCGGGCGCGGCGTGCTGCTGGCCAAGTTCGGTGAAGGCAGCCAGGGCCTGGCAGTCGCGGTGGCGCATCTGTCGCTGGGGACCAATTCGCGCATGTCGCAGTTGGCCTTCATCGCCGATCTGCTCTCCGAGCATCCCAACGCGGTGCTGATGGGCGATTTCAACTGCCTGGCCGAACGTCCGGAAATGCAGGTGCTGTACCAGAAGACGACGCTGCAGCCGCCGGGCTGCGTGGTGCCGACCTTCCCCAGCTGGCGCCCGGACCGGGCGATCGACCATATCCTGCTCAGCAACGGCCTGCAGCAACGCAGTGCCGAGGCGGTGCCGGCCGCGTTCTCCGATCACCTCGCCCTGGCGATGTCGATCGACGTGCCGAGCAGCGCGCTGCGCTGACCCCTGTGCACCCGCCGCCCTTGCGCGGCGGGCCTCGCAGCGGCGTAAACAGGCTGTCCACAGCGCCTGTGCGATAAATCCCGCCGTCTGCCGCTCCGGCACCGGGAGTATCCCCCACCCCATGAGTACCGTGGAGCCGCCTCTGTCCGAGGTGCGCACGCTTCGACCCGTGTTCCTGCTTGCCGCCACGATCGTGGCGGCATTCGCCATTCTGGTCACCGTGTTTCCGATCGATGCCGGCGTGATGCTGCTCGATGCCCAGACCTGGGCGTCGCGCAATGTCGGCTGGTATTACCTGCTGGCGATGACCGTGTACCTGGTCTTCGTGGTCGGCGTGGCGCTGTCCGGCTATGGCAACGTCAAACTGGGCGCGGACCATGACGAACCGGAATTCAGCTATCTGTCCTGGGCCGGCATGCTGTTCGCCGCGGGCATCAGCATCACCCTGTTCTTCTTCTGCGTCTCCGAGCCGCTGACCCACTACCTGCTGCCGCCGCAGGGCGGCACCGGCAGCGGCGAGGCCAGCGCGCGCCAGGCGATGCAGCTGCTGTTCCTGCACTGGGGCCTGCATGGCTGGGGCGTGTTCGCGCTGGCGGCGATGGCGCTGGCCTACTTCGCGTACCGCCACAACCTGCCCCTCGCGCTGCGCTCGGCGCTGTATCCGTTGATCGGCAAGCGCATCAACGGGCCGATCGGCTACACCGTGGATGCGCTGGGCATCGTCGCCACCGTGTTCGGCCTCGGCGCGGACATGGGCTTTGGCGTGCTGCATCTCAACGCCGGCCTGAACACCCTGTTCCCGGTGCCGCACGCGGCCTGGGTGCAGGTCGGGCTGATCGTGTTGATGATGGGCGCTGCGATCACCGTGGCCGTCTCCGGCGTCGAGAAAGGCGTGCGCTGGATGTCCAACATCAACATGCTGCTGGCGATCTCGCTGCTGCTGTTCATGCTGTTCGCCGGGCCCACCCAGTACCTGCTCAACGCCTTCATCCAGAACATGGGCGACTACCTCGGCAACGTGGTCGGCAAGAGTTTCGATGTGTACGCCTACGGCGGGCGGCCGGACTGGCTGGGCAACTGGACGGTGTTCTACTGGGCCTGGTGGATCGGCTGGGCCCCGTTCGTGGGGCTGTTCATCGCGCGCATTTCGCGGGGCCGCACCATCCGCGAGTTCGTGCTGGGCGTGCTGCTGATTCCGCTGGGTTTCACCCTGGCGTGGCTGTCGATCTTCGGCAACAGCGCGCTGGATCAGATCCTGCATCACGACCAGGTGCACCTGGCGCAGATGGCGGTGGAGAACCCACCGACCGTGCTGTATGCACTGCTGGAAAGCTATCCGTGGAGCCGCACCGTCATCGCGGTCACGGTGATCGTCAGCTTCATCTTCTTCGTCACCTCGGCCGACTCGGGCACGGTGGTGCTGTCCACGCTGTCCTCGCAGGGCGGCAATCCGGAAGACGACGGTCCGCGCTGGCTGCGCGTGTTCTGGGGCGTGATGACCGGTCTGGTTACGGCCGGGCTGCTGCTGGCAGGCAGCATGGACGCGCTCAAATCCGCCGTGGTGCTGGCCTCGCTGCCGTTCTCGGTGGTGTTGCTGCTGATGCTGTGGGGCCTGACCCGTGCGCTGGGCGAAGAGTCACAGCGCAAGAAAGCCTCGCAGTACTCGCCGATCCCGTTGATCGGGCAATCGCGGCATCAGCGTGGCTGGCGCCAGCGCATCACCCAGGCGGTGCACTTCCCGGCGCGCGATGAGGTGTACCGCTTCATGGACACCGACGTGAAGCCGGCGATCGAAGCGGTCGCCGCGCAGCTGCTCGAACAGGGACTGGACGTGCAGACCAAGTTCGAGCCGGGTCACATGGAGCTGCTGGTGGACCACGGCGAACAACAGGTCTTCACCTACCAGGTGATCATGCGCGGCTATCTCACGCCTTCGTTCGCCGCGCAGCGCTTCCGCAACCAGCGTTACTACCGCGCCGAGGTCCATCTTTACGAAGGCGGACAGGATTACGAGCTGGTCGGCTACAGCCGCCAGCAGATCATCAACGACATCATCGACCAGTACGAGCGTCACCTGCAGTTCCTGCATCTCACGCGCTGACGCCCGCTGGTCTCCCGCTGCAAAGGAGTCATCGACATGCCCACCTTCCCCGACCAGCTGCTGTACATCGGCGGCCGTTACGTTCCTTCCCAGGGCGGCAAGACCTTCGAGGTCATCAACCCGGCCAACGGCGAGCTGCTCGCCAATGTCCACAGCGCCAACAGCGACGATCTCGACGCTGCGGTGGAGAGCGCCCAGGCCGGCCAGAAAGTGTGGGCCGCGCTGACCACCGTGGAGCGCTCGCGCATCCTGCTGCGCGCGGTCGAACTGCTGCGCGAGCGCAACGACGCACTGGCCGAGCTGGAATCGCGCAACACCGGCAAGGCGTTGAGTGAAACGCTGAGCGTGGACGTGGTCACCGGCGCGGACGTGCTGGAGTACTACGCCGGGGTCATGCACGGGCTGGAAGGCAGCCAGGTGCCACTGCGCGAGAGCAGCTTCTTCTACACCCGGCAGGAACCCCTGGGCGTGGTCGGCGCGATCGGCGCCTGGAACTACCCGATCCAGATCGCGCTGTGGAAGGCCGCCCCGGCGCTCGCCGCCGGCAACGCGATGATCTTCAAGCCCAGCGAGGTCACCCCGCTGACCGCGCTGAAGCTGGCGGAAATCTTCACCGAGGCCGGCCTGCCCGATGGCGTGTTCAACGTGCTGCCCGGCGATGGCGCCGGCGTCGGCTCGGCGCTGACCGAGCACCCGCTGATCGAGAAGATCTCCTTCACCGGCGGCACCGCCACCGGCCGCAAGGTGATGGCCGGCGCCTCCAGCTCCACGCTCAAGGACGTCACCATGGAGCTGGGTGGCAAGTCGCCGCTGATCATCTGCGACGACGCCGATCTGGACCTGGCCGCCGACGTGGCGATGATGGCCAACTTCTACAGCTCCGGCCAGGTGTGCACCAACGGCACCCGCGTGTTCGTGCCGCGCGGCAGGCTGGCAGCGTTCGAAGCCAAGCTGCTGGAGCGGGTCAAGCGCATCCGCATCGGCGATCCGCTGGCCAAGGACACCAACTTCGGCCCGCTGGTCAGCGCCGCGCACATGCAGCGCGTGCTCGAGCACATCGCCAGCGGCAAGGCCGACGGCGCGCGCCTGGTCTGCGGCGGCGAACGGCTGACCGAGGGTGCGCTGGGCAAGGGCTGCTACGTGGCGCCAACCATCTTCAGCGATTGCCGCGATGACATGCGCATCGTGCGCGAGGAGATCTTCGGGCCGGTGATGAGCCTGCTGGCCTACGACGACGAGGACGAGGACGAGGCGGTGCGCCGCGCCAACGATACCGATTACGGCCTGGCCGCCGGTGTGGTGACGCCCGACCTGGCGCGCGCCCATCGGGTGATCCACCAGCTTGAGGCCGGCATCTGCTGGGTCAACAGCTGGGGCGAGTCGCCTGCGCAGATGCCGGTGGGTGGCTACAAGCAGTCCGGTGTCGGCCGCGAGAACGGGCTGGCCACGCTGCGCGCCTACACCCGCACCAAATCCATCCAGATCGAGCTGGACCGCTACGCGTCGGTGTTCTGAACCGGCCTTACCCAGGAGACACCGCGATGAAGCGCGAATACGACTACATCATCATCGGCGCCGGTTCGGCCGGCAACACCTTGGCCGCGCGACTCACTGAAGACGCCGGCGTCAGCGTACTGCTGCTGGAAGCCGGCGGCCCGGACTACCGGCTGGACTTCCGCACCCAGATGCCGGCCGCGCTGGCGTACCCGCTACAGGGCCGCCGCTACAACTGGGCGTATGAAACCGAACCGGAACCGTACATGGACAACCGGCGCATGGAGTGCGGCCGCGGCAAGGGCCTGGGGGGCTCCTCGCTGATCAACGGCATGTGCTACATCCGCGGCAACGCGATGGACTTCGACCAGTGGGCCAGCTTCGACGGCCTGGAAGACTGGAGCTACCACGACGTGCTGCCCTACTTCCGCAAGGCGGAGACGCGCGACATCGGTGCCAATGATTACCACGGCGGCGACGGCCCGGTCAGCGTGGCCACGCCGAAGAACGGCAACAACGTGCTGTTCCACGCGATGGTCGAGGCCGGCGTGCAGGCGGGCTACCCGCGCACCGACGACCTCAACGGCTACCAGCAGGAAGGCTTCGGCCCGATGGACCGCACCGTGACCCCGCGTGGGCGTCGCTCCAGCACCGCGCGCGGTTACCTGGACATGGCCAAGGACCGCGAGGGGCTGGAGATCGTGGTGCATGCCACCACCGACCGCATCCTTTTCGCCGGCAAGCGCGCGGTGGGCGTGCGCTACCTGGCCGGCAACAGCGCCGAGCCGATCGATGCCACCGCGCGCCGCGAAGTGCTGCTGTGCGCCGGTGCGATCGCCTCGCCGCAGATCCTGCAGCGCTCCGGCGTGGGCGCGCCCGCGCTGCTGGCCGCACTCGGCGTCCCGCTGGTGCACGCCCTGCCCGGCGTCGGCGAGAACCTGCAGGACCACCTGGAGGTGTACATGCAGTACGCCTGCAAGAAGCCGGTCTCGCTGTATCCCGCACTGCAGTGGTGGAACCAGCCGGCGATCGGCGCGGAGTGGCTGTTCAACGGCACCGGCATCGGTGCCAGCAACCAGTTCGAAGCCGGTGGTTTCATCCGCACCCGCGAGGACTTCGACTGGCCGAACATCCAGTACCACTTCCTGCCGGTGGCGATCAATTACAACGGCACCAACGCGGTCAAGGAACACGGTTTCCAGGCACACGTCGGCTCGATGCGCACGCCCAGCCGCGGCCGCGTGCACGCGAAGTCGCTGGACCCGCGCGAGCACCCTTCCATCCTGTTCAATTACCAGTCCACCGACCAGGATTGGCAGGAATTCCGCGATGCGATCCGCATCACCCGCGAGATCATCGCCCAGCCCGCGCTGGACGAGTACCGCGGGCGCGAGATCAGCCCGAGCGCCGAGTGCCAGACCGATGCGGAACTGGATGCCTTCGTGCGCGCGCATGCCGAGACGGCGTATCACCCGTCGTGCTCGTGTGCGATGGGCACCGACGCGATGAGCGTGGTCGACGGCCAGGGCCGGGTGCATGGCATGGAAAGCCTGCGCGTCGTCGATGCCTCGATCATGCCGCGCATCATCACCGGCAACCTCAACGCCACCACGATCATGATCGCCGAGAAGATCGCCGACCGGATCCGCGGGCGTGCCCCGCTGCCGCGCAGCACCGCGGCGTACTACGTGGCCGGAGACGCCCCGGCACGGCGCTGAGGGCGCAGCGATCCATCGGTAGGCGCCGACCGTTGGTCGGCGCGCCGGTCACGGCATCACGATCACCCCGGCGCGCCCGGCACCACGGACACCGCCCGTTTCGCGGTCACCGTGCTGCCCACCGACGCCACCACCGTGCAGCCGATCGCCGCCCACTGCAGCGGGGTCAGGTGTTCGGCCAGCAACCCCATCGCCAGCAGCGCCGCGACCGCCGGCTCCATGCTGATCAGGATGCCGAAGGTCTCCTTCGGCAACCGCTTGAGCGCCATCATCTCCAGCGACATCGGGATCGCGCTGGAAACGATCGCCACGCCGAGGCCGAACAACAGGATCTTCGGATCCAGCAGCGCCATGCCCGCGTGCGCCACGCCCACCGGCACCACCACCAATGCCGCCGCGCACAGACCCAGCGACACGGTATGCCCGGCCGGCAGGTGGCCGGCGCGCTTGCCGAAGATGATGTACATCGCCCAGCACACGGCCGCGCCGAGGGCGAACATCACCCCGACCGGATCCAGCGGCTCGCCATGGCCCAACGGCAGCAGCAGCAACAACCCGACCAGCGCACAGCCCACCCACACAAAGTCGACCGGCCGCCGCGAGGACCACATCGCCACCGCCAGCGGCCCGCAGAATTCGATCGCCACCGCGATGCCGAACGGGATCGTGCGCAAGGCCATGTAGAACAGCAGGTTCATCACCCCGAGCGTGACGCCGTAGCGGATGATCGCGCCGGCATCGGCACGCGAGGTGGTCCAGCGCCACGGCCGGAACACCATCAGCAGCACCAGCGCCGAGAAGCCCACGCGCAGTGCGCTGGTGCCCTGCGCGCCAATCAACGGGAACAGCTGTTTGGCATACGAGGTGCCCACGGCCAGCGAGGTGACCGAGCCGAGCACGGCCAGGGCGGGAATGAAGGAAGAGAGGCGGGAGGTCGACATCCGCACAGGATATTGCGGATCGTCGGCCGACGCTGCTCTCCCGCTGATCCTGAGGGCTGCCTGGACGGGGCACGCCCCCGCATCAGCGCGTGGCCGACAACGCCGCGTCGAACAAGGCCCTGGCTTCGGTGATCGCGGCGCCGTGCGTGGCGTTCTGGTCGGCCGCCAACTGGCACAGTGCACCGACGCGCGTCTTTCCGAGCGCGGTGCAGCTGGACAGGAAATCGTAGTGACCGACTGCCGGCAGGGTGGTCAGCCTCGCCTTCGGAAGTGCCGCGGCCGCGACCTCGCTGTTGGTGGCGGGCGCTGCCACCGTGTCGGCCGCTCCGACGATGATGGAGACCGGCGACGGCACCTTGCCCAGTTCCTCCGGCGCGAAGGCCTGCACCATCGCCGGGGCGATCAGGAACACCGCGCGGACAGCCGGGAGCGCGCGATCGTCTCCCGACGTGGCGACCCACGGGGCGAGTTCGGGGGTGGCCGCCACGCGTATCCGGCGCGCTAGCGTCAGCGTCGGGTTCTCCGCCTGGGGCGCGCAGACCCCATCGGCGGGATGCGCGCGGCAGAACGCCAGCAGCCGCTGCACGTCCGGCCGGGCACCCGCGGCGACCAGGGCCGTGAACCCACCGGCCGAATAGCCCGCGATGCCCAGCCGCGTGGTGTCGATGTCCGTCGCCAGCGCAGGGTCGGCCTGCACGGCGGCCAGTGCGGCCGCGAGGTCATCCACGCGGTTCCACATCAGGATGCTGCCCGCCTCGGTCATCGGGTCCACGCCGTTGTTGCCGGGATGATCCACCGCGATCACCACATACCCTGCCCGCGCCATCGCGGTGCCAAACCAGCCCATCATCCGTGCGCTGCCGCCGTTGCCGTGCGAGAGCAGCAGGACCGGCCAGCGTCCTTTGGCCATGGCGGCATCGGCGGCGGCCGTGCCCACCTCGAACAACGGCGCGCCCGGCGGGCCGATCGTCAGCGCGGTTTCCTGCGCACCGGACTGGGCCGGGTACCACACGGTATAGCGCACGCTGTCGCGGTGGTCGGCATCGCGCACGGCCGCACTCGGCGTATGCGCGATGCCGTGGCGCTCTCCGACCGGCGGCGCGGCGGCCACGGCAAACGTGGGCAGGCAGAGCCACAACAGCGCGGCGCAGCAACGGGCGTTCATTCGCATGGGTCGATCTCCTTGGGGGGCAGCGTGTCGGCCAGGGGCAGCCAGATCTCCACCCCGCCGTGGCCGCTGCGGTCATCGAAGCGCGCGTCATAGCGCTCCAGGTCCGGTGCATCGGCGAGGGTCAGGCCGGAGCCCGGCAGATAGTCGTTCAACAACCAGAACCAGGTGGAACGGATCGCCGAGATGTGCCCGGCGTGCCAGGCGATGAGGTACTCGCGGGGCGCGATCGAGATCGCCTGCCAGCCTGCGGGCACGGGCGCGGAGGCACGGATCTCCACCCCGGCGATGTAGTCGAAGCCGCCGTCGGCATCATTGTTGCCGCACACCCCATAGGCGATCTCCGCGCCCAGGCCATGCGCCTCGTCCAAGCGCTGCCACTGCGAGGGAATCGATGCGACGGTCGCGGATGTATGGCGTGCACCGATACCGGCGACGCGCAGGGCACCGCGGTACGCGCGATGCGGCTCGATCATGCAGGGGGTGGCGGCGTCATCCAGCTTCAAGGCCTCCACCAGCGCCAGACCAGGAAGCCCGTGCTCGCGGACCTGCTCGGGCGAGCGCTGGAACTGCTCGGAGAACGCGCGGGTAAATGCCGCATGCGAGCCGTACCCGGCGGCCATCGCGACACCGAGGATGTCACCGGCGCCGGCCGCCAGCTGGCGTGCGGCTTCGGTCAGCCGGCGCCCACGCAGATAGCGCACCACCGAGGTGCCGGTGCCGAGCTGGAACAGGCGTGAGAGATGGAACGGGGACAGCCCGACCACGCCGGCGATATCGGCCAGCGACGGGTTTTCAGCGAAGTGGCTTTCGATGTACCACAGGGCCCTGCGTGCCGCACCCATGCCGCCAGATCCATGCCGATGAACGGGTCCGCAGCGTAACCCAGCGCGCGGCGTGTCATTTGATCGTTCTTGCTGCCGGCTGCCGCTCGCCGCGCAGGCCGCCTCAGCCCTTCACCGCCGCCTCGATGGCCGCCACGTCGATCCTGCGCATCGTCATCATCGCCTCGAACGCGCGCCGGGCCACGGCGGGGTCCTTGCTGGTCACCGCGTCGGTCAGTACCCGCGGGGTGATCTGCCAGGACAGGCCCCACTTGTCGCGGCACCAGCCGCAGGCGCTTTCCTCGCCGCCATTGCCTACGATCGCGTTCCAGAGCCGGTCAGTCTCGGCCTGGTCATCGGTCGCGATCTGGAAGGAGAAGGCTTCGCTGTGCTTGAACGCCGGGCCGCCGTTGAGCCCGAGGCAGGGAATGCCGGCGACGGTGAAATCGACGGTGAGTACGTCCCCCTGTTTGCCGGAGGGGAAGTCGCCCGGTGCGTGATGCACCGCATGCACCGCACTGTCCGGGAAGGTGGCGGCGTAGAACGTGGCGGCCTCCAGAGCGGTGCCGTCGAACCAGAGACAGATCGTATTCTTGCTGACCATGGGCATCTCCTGCAGCGGAGGAAGGCGGCCTGGCATGCGCGGGGCCGCCGGATCGCGCAAAGGCTCAGGCTGTCCACCCAGCGCAGGCTCAGGGTAGCGACGGAGCTGTTAACCCAGCGCGCGGGTAGCTTCGGCGACCCACGAGGCGCGCCTGCGCGGCGGCTCGGCAGCGGGAAGTATGAATACGAGTGCGCCCTGAGTTGCCGGCCTTGCGCAGCCGTGCCGAGGTCCGATGCGGTTGATGATGCGAATCATTGCTATTACCATAGTGTGATCCGGGTCGCGTAAGGGATGCGCGCCCGCGAACAGTTATCGAGCCCGCGTCGGGTCTACGCCCCCGCCAGCCGCTGCCTGCCCCCACTCCGCTCCGCCGCAGGCCACCCAGGACGCCGGCCATGCGCGTTGCCGCCTTTCTGGAAACGCCGATGACCCGCTCCGCCCACGCGCTGTCCCGCCCGTCGATGCACCGCCGCCCGCTGCCGCAGGCCTTGCTGGTGGCCCTGTGCACCCTCGCTGTCGCGCCTGCCTTCGCGCAGGATGCCACCGCCGACGCCACCACCCTGGACAGGATCGTGGTCAAGGGCGAGCGCGCCGAAGGCTATTCGGTCCGCAGGACCTCGGCCGGTACCCGCTTCGATCTGGCCCCGCGCGAGATCCCGCAGTCGGTCAGCATCATCAGCCACCAGCGCATCGAGGATCAGAACCTCGATGACATCATCGACGTCCTCGCCAACACCACCGGCGTGAGCAGCACCCAGTCCGATACCGAGCGCACCGAGTTCTACGCGCGCGGCTTCTACATCGACAGCTACCAGTTCGACGGCCTGCCGACGCAGATGGTGCAGAACTGGAGCTACGGCGATTCCGGCCTGGACCTGGCCCTGTATGACCGCGTGGAAGTGGTGCGTGGCGCCACCGGCCTGCTGTCCGGCGCCGGCAACCCGTCCGCCTCGGTGAACCTGATCCGCAAGCATGCCGACAGCGCCGAGCTGACCGGCAACGTGTCGGTCAACGTCGGCAGCTGGGGCCGCACCCGCAGCACGGTGGACGTGACCACCCCGCTGAACGCCAGCGGCTCGGTGCGCGCGCGCGTGATCGGCAGCTACCTGGACACCGAATCGCAGATGGACCGCTACGACCAGCACAAGACGCTGGGCTATGCGGTGATCGACGCCGACCTGACCCCGGACACCCAGCTGAGCGTGGGCTACGACTACCAGCAGAAGCGGGCCAACGGCGCGACCTGGGGTGGCTTCCCGATGTGGTACTCCGACGGCACGCCCACGCCGTACGACGAGTCCTTCAGCGCCAACCCGGGCTGGACCTACTGGGACACCACCAGCAAGCGCCTGTTCGCCACGCTGGAACACGCCTTCGCCAATGACTGGAAGATCAAGGTCGGCGCGACCCACGACAAGACCAACGCCAACGACAAGCTGTTCTACCCTTCGTACACCGCGTTCGACAAGGTGACCGGCAGCGGCATCACGCCGATGGCCGGTTTGTACAACACCGAGCGCAAAGTCGACAGCGTGGACGGCTTCGTGGAAGGTCCGTTCCAGCTGTTCGGCCGCGAGCACCAGTTCATGGCTGGCCTGAGCTACAACAAGCGCGAGTACGCCAACTACGGTGACTTCCAGATCGGCGGCGCCGGCTCCGCGTGGGGCCCGATCGACAACTATCTCAACTGGACCGGCAACTTCCCGGAACCGAACTGGAATCCGCTGAGCCTGGCCAGCCAGGGCACCATCACCCAGAAGGCCGGCTACGCGGCGACCCGCCTCTCGCTGGCCGATCCGTTGAAGCTGATCCTTGGTGCCCGTTACACCGACTGGAAGAGCGAAGGTGAAGGCGCCGACCGTTCGCACAAGGTCACCACCCCGTATGCGGGTCTGGTCTACGACCTCAACGCCACATACTCCACCTACGCCAGCTACACTGAGATCTTCCAGCCGCAGACGCTGCGCACCAAGTCGGGCAGCTATCTGGATCCGGTCGATGGCAAGAGCTATGAAGTGGGCGTCAAGGGGGCGTGGTTCGATAACCGCCTTAACGCATCGCTAGCTGTGTTCCGCATCGAGCAGGACAATGTGGGCCAGCCCACGATGGACAAGGTAGACGGCAATGAACTCGAAACGGCCTACATCGCCGCGCGCGGCACCGTAAGCCGAGGCGTTGAGTTCGAACTCAACGGCGAGCTCGCTCCGGGCTGGAACGCCACCTTCGGTGCGTCACGGTACGTGGCGAAGGACATAGACGGCGCGGACATCAACACGAACCTGCCGCAGACCACGATCAAGCTTTTCACCAGCTACACCCCGCAGTCGCTCACCGCACTGACGGTCGGTGGCGGCGCCAACTGGCAGAATCGGATCTACTATCCGATCCCAGACCTTGGCCGCTTCGAACAGGAAGGCTACGCGCTGGTGAGTGCCTTCGTGCGCTACCGCATCTCCCCGGAGTTCAGCGTGCAGGCCAACCTCAACAACCTGCTCGACAAGAAGTACCTCTCGCAGATCACCGGCTATGGCGCCTACGGCGATGGCCGGAACGGGTCGATCACATTCAACTGGTCGTTCTGACGTTCGGAACAGCCATGAAATGAGAAACAAAAGGCCGGGAGTTTCCCGGCCTTTTGCATTTTCATCGTTCATCCGCGCGTCCCGCAGCCTCCTCCACTCACGCGGCCCGCGTGCGTAGATGGAGACCTAGGGCCATCAGCAGGATCGCGGTCATTGCTGCACACGGCATCGCCACGCCGTTCCAGATATCCATGCACCCGTAGACTGTTTGCCCCAGCGCTGCGGCCTGCAGCGATGCAGAGAGAGTCTTCTTCATTGCGTCCTCCTAAAGGTTTGCCGAGTTGGCATTCAGCAGACTAGATGCGTCGGAGTGCAGCGATGCCTCGAAATGAAGGTTGTTTCTGCGTTGATGCCGCCCACTAGCGCGCCATTGACGTCTCTGCTGTCCGGGCTGTCACATCAGCCCGACTACGGTCGCGCGCGCAGCAGCGCCAATCCAAACCCGATGAAGATCGTGCCCACCACGCGGTCGAACACCTTGCGCAGCCCCGGCTTGGCCAGATGACCGGCCAGGCCGCGACCGCCGGCGGCGTACACCGCGTACCAGAACATCTCCATCACCGCGAAGGTGCCCACCAGGATCACGAACTGCGGCAGCTGCGGCTGGGCGAGATCGACGAACTGCGGCAGGAACGCGGAGGCGAACAGCAGCAGCTTCGGGTTGCTGATGCCGATGATGAAGCCGTCGCGGAACAGTACGGTGCGCGAACTGGGCACCAGCGCCGTGGTGCTGCCCACGTCGATCGGCGCATCACCGCCACGCCAGGCCTTGATGCCCAGGTAGACCAGATACGCCACGCCGGCATAGCGCAGCACGTCGAAGACCATCGGCGACGCCTTGAGCACCGCGCCCAGCCCGGCGGCGGAGATCGCCAGGGCCAGCACCAGCGCGGTCAGGCAGCCGGCCATCGCAGCGATGCTGCGGCGGAAGCCGACCCGCACGCTGCGGGTCATCACGTGCAGCATGTTCGGGCCGGGCGTGCCGCACAGGACGAACACGGTGACGGCGAAGATCCACCAGGTATGCAGGTTCATGGCAATGCAGTTCAGGAGAGGGGTAGTGCCGGCCGCTGGCCGGCTCCCCATGATGCCTGACGCAGAATGCGCCAGCATGCCAGGCACCCGCGATGGCCGGCATGCGCAACGCATTTGTCCGGCGCTGCACGCAGCCGGGCATGACCGGCGCTGCAGCAGGCCGCCACCGGGGCGCCGTGATGGCGCCCCGGTGTGTCACCTCCGCATCAGCCCGCGATCAGAACCGCAGGTCCGCGCGCACGTACCAGTAACGTCCGCGCGGGATGTCGTAGGTCGAGGCGTCGTAGCCGTTGAGCGAGCATGACAGGCAGATCGGCGGATCCTTGTCGAACACGTTGTTCAGGCCGGCGCTGAGCTGCAGCCCCTTCATCCAGTCGACCTTGTAGCCCACCTGCATGTCGTGGAAGGTGGTCGCCGCCAGTTCGTTGGTGCCCTCGGCCTGGTTGCCGCAGATCGGGAAGGCGGCCACATCGCCGCACTCTTCGGTGAGCTTGGAGATATGGCGCACCGTCCAGGAGGCGTTCCAGTTGGACAGGTTCCAGCTCAGCGTGGCATTGCTGGTCCATTCCGGAATCGAGCTGTCGGCCACTTCCACGCCCGGCTCCTGCGGCTGCTTCTGTCCCGCGGCCCCCAAGGCCTCGTAACGCCCGACGAAGGTGTTCTGCCAGCCCAGCTTGAACTGGCCGATCTCCGTCTGCGGCAGGGTCCAGAACAGGTCCACATCCCAGCCATCGGTCTTGATCGAGCCCAGGTTGGTCAGCCGGTTGTTGAAGCTGCTGACCGCGCCGGTGGAGGCCCGCGTGATGCCGGCGCAGTACAGCGGGTCCAGCGTATCCACGCACAGGTCGAGCTGGGTCTGGGCGTTGATCGCCTGGATCGCGCCTTCGATGTGGTGGCGGTAGAACGTCACCTCGACATCGAAGCGCTCCGACCAGGATGCATTGCTGCCGAACCACGGGCTCCACACGAAGCCGGCACTGAAGCTGCGCGAGCGCTCCGGATCCAGCTCGGCGTTGCCGCCGGTGGTGACCGAAATCTGCGAGTTGGCCTGCTGGAAGCCGCCGGGCACGCCGAGGGCGGCGCAGTTGGCCGCATTGCCGCGGGGCGGCGTGCCACCCAGCCCGACCGAGCAGGGATCGAACAGCTGCAGGTCGGCACGCGCGGCCGAGCCGTACAGTTCACCGATCGACGGCGCACGGAAGCCTTCGGCGTAGCTGGTGCGCAGCACGAAGTCGTTGGTCACCTGCCAGCGCAGGCCGTACTTCGGCGTGAACTCGCCACCGAAGGTCGAGTAGTCCGAGTAGCGCCCTGCCAGGCTCAGGTCGAGCTTCTCGCCGAGCGCGCTCTTGGCGAAGATCGGCACGCTCAACTCCAGGTAGGCCTCGTTGACATCGTAGGAGCCGGACGTGGGCAGCGAGGGTACGCCGTTGTAGTGGCCGATCACGGTCAGCGGATCCGGATCGTAGCGGCCCTCGTACTTGCGGTACTCGTAGCCGGTGGCGAACGAGACCGGGCCGGCCGGCAGGGTGAACAGTTCGCTGCTGAGGTTGGCGGTGAACAGGCTCAACTCGTTCTGGCTGCGGTCGAGCACCACCGGCTGGATCCAGCGCAGCATGTCCGGCGTGATCGAGCCGACGCCACCGAAGATGTTCAGCGGCACGCAGCCCGGCGTGGCCGCGCACACCGCCGGATCGCCCAGCGCCATGTTGACCTTGTAGATGTCGTAGCTGCCGTAGTTGGTCTGCTCGGCCTTGTTCTTGCTGTACATCCCGTTGAGGTCCCAGAACCAGCTGCGGTCCGCCGCCTGGAACTGGCCGACCAGACCGGTGGCGAAGTACTGGGTGTTGACCTCCTGCTCGTATACGCGCGCGCCGCCTTCCACCGGGCGGCGGCCGATCAAAATCATATTGTCCGATGCAACCAGATCGAAGCCGAACGGGTTATACGGGTTGAGCCCGGAGACCACGATATTGTCCGCCAGCGGATTGCCGGTGGCGCCATCGGGGCCGAAGAACAGCGGCTCGGGTGCGGCCTGGTTGGTGGATTCGCGGCGGTTGCCCAGTGCCTTGATGTACCACTGGATGTCATCGGTGAGGTCGAAACGGAACTGGCCGAAGATGCCCTTCCGCTCGGACGGGGTGAGCACCATGTTGTAGTCGGCGAAGTTGAAGCGGTCGGCGGAAGTAAAGCAGTGGTAATCATCGCTGCGGGTGCAGCCGGCACTGCCGTCGTAACGTGGGTTGCTCACCCCGGTATTGGGCACGATGTCCTGCAACAATCCGGAAGTGGGGTCGATGATCTTGAAGCGCCCCTGCGGAATGCCGCCACTGCCGAACGCCAGTCCGGTGCCCGGGATCGGGAAGCGCGACTGCTCGCGGTCGCGCGCATACACCGGATCCTGCTTGGTCCAGCTGGCGCCGAGGAACAGGCTGTAGCGGTCGCCGCGGGTGCCCCACGCCAGGTCCACGCCCTTCTGGGTGCCGTCGCCCTTGCTGTACTCGCCGTAGTTCATCGTCACCTGCGCGCCGTCGAATTCGCGGCGGGTGATGATGTTCACCACACCGGCGATGGCGTCGGAGCCGTACAGCGAGGAGGCGCCGTCTTCGAGCACTTCGATGCGCTCGACGATGGCGAGCGGAATGGTGTTCAGATCGGTCGCCGCGCCCACGCCGGAAGCGGAGGACTCATTGACCCACCGGATGCCGTCGACCAGCACCAGGACCCGCTTCGCGCCCAGATGGCGCAGATCGACCTGGGCCGAGCCCGCGCCCACGCCGCTGCCATCCGGCGGGAAGCCGAAGTTGCCGGAGGAATTGAACTTCGCATTGAGCGCCGAACCGGAACCGGTCAGCTGCTGCAGCACATCGCCGATCGAGGTCAGGCCGGTGCGCTCGATCTCGGTGCGGGTCAGGGTCTGGATCGGTACCTGCCCTTCCACCTCGGCCCGCTTGATGCGGCTGCCGGTCACTTCCACCCGGTCCAGGTCGGTAGTACTGCGTGGCGCGTCCTGTGCACTGACCAGTGCCGGCGCAGCCAGCAGCAGGCACAGCGATACGGCAACCGCCAGCGGGCGGTGATGCAGGTTGTTCATTCGCTCTCTCTCCAAAGGAATGGTGGGCGGACCTGCCGCGCCCCCCCTGCATGGCGGCAGTGTCTCCTTTGTAAACAACCTGTAAATGTGAAGGAGTGACGCACGCCACTCTTTCACGCGTAGTCGACAAAGCCGACTGCGTGGGCGCGCTGCGTCGAAAGCCCTTGGAGAGGAGGCATACAACAAAGAACGCCCTTGTTTCCAAGGGCGTTCGAGGGGAAGCAACGGAGCTGTCGGGCCGCTATTGGACGAACGCGATCCGGTCCATCCCGGCGTTGTTGGCCGCGGCCAGAACCTTGGCCATCACGTCATAGTGCGCGTCGGGATTGGCTGCAATGCGCAGCGTCGGCAGGTTGCCCGCATGGTCGTGCGCCTGTTCCTGCAGCCGCGACGCCAGCGTCTCCACGGCGATCGGCTGGCCGTTCCAGTAGGCCTGGTTGCCGGCGTCGACCCGCACCTCGATCGGGGACGTTGGCAACGTCGGAGGCACCACCCCACGCCCTCCTCCTTCAGCGTCCTGGCAGGGATTCGTTCATCCTCGAGTCGGCTTGCCCTCACCGCCTTTCACCCGCCCCCGTTATGCTTTCGGCATGACACGACTTCCCCTGTATTTCTTCAGCGCGACCGTCCTGCTGGCCTGCACCGGCGTCAGCCCGGTAGCCGATGCCCAGAACCTGGATGCGCAGCGCGCGCAGCTCAAGGCCGTCATCGACAACGCCGAGCGCGGCCAGTTCGACCCTGCCCAGGCGGCCGCATTGAGCCGGCACCCGCTGTATGGCTGGGTGGAGTTCGCCAACCTGCGTCGCAACATCGATACCGTCAGCAACGCGCAGGCCCAGGATTTCCTCAAGCGCTACAGCGGCCAGGCCGTGGCTACCAGCTTCCGCAACGTGTGGCTGCCGGCCGTGGCCAGGCGCCAGGACTGGCCGACGCTGCTGGCCAACTGGACCGACACCTCCAATGTCGGCCTGCGCTGCGCCCAGCTCAATGCGCGCCAGGCCACCGGCAGGGCCGATGCACAGTGGGTCAGCGAGGCCCAGGCGATCTGGCGCAGTACCGGTAAATCGCTGCCCGATGCCTGCGACCCGGTCTTCGCGGTACTGGATGCCAAGGGTGGCCTGAACGCCGAACTGCGCTGGGCACGTATCGACGCTGCGGCCGATGAGCAGCAGCCTGCGGTAATGCGCAGCGCCGCACGCGGCCTGCCGGCGGCCGATCTGGCGCTGGCCAACACCTATGCCGCGTTCGTCGACAAACCCAACGCCAGCGCACTGAACTGGCCGCGCAACGAACGCAGCCGGCGCATCGCCACCGATGGCCTGGCCAAGCTGGCCAAGGCCGACCCGGGCGCTACCGAACAGCAGCTGCCGCAGTACGCCGATGCGCTGCAGCTGAGCGCCGCGCAACGTGCGCAGGTGCTGTACCAGATCGCGCTGTGGACGGTGGCCTCGTACGGTCCCGAATCCGCCCGCCGCCTCAACGCCGTGCCCGAATCGGCGTACGACGAGCGCCTGCACGAATGGCGCGCACGCGAAGCACTGTCGCGCGGCGACTGGCCGGCGGCATTGACGGCGATCCGCAAGATGGGCCCTACCCAGCGCGCCGACTCGCGCTGGCGCTATTTCGAAGCGCGCATGCTGGACAAGACCGGCAAGCGCAGTGAAGCGCAGGCCGCCTTCCGTGAGGCGGCCCGTGCGGCCACCTTCCACGGCTTCCTCGCCGCCGACCAGCTCGGCCAGAACTACACGCTGTGCCCGTGGGAACCCAACGACAGCGCCCAGGCGCAGGCAGCGGTCGCGCGGGACCCGGCGATCGTGCGGGCGATGGAGCTGTTCAAGATCGAACGGGCAGGCTGGGCCGTGGCCGAGTGGAACGACGCCCTGAGCCGCTACGACACCACCCAGCGTCGCCTCGCCGTGGAAGTCGCCCGCGACAACGGCTGGTTCGATCGTGCGGTGTTCTCGCTCGGCAAGACCCCGGACGAGCAGCGCCTGTACTCGCTGCGCTTCCCGCTGCACCACGACGCCAGCATCCGCCGCGAGTCGGCGCGCAACGCCATCGACCCGGCCTGGGTCGCCGCGGAGATCCGCGCCGAGAGCATCTTCAATCCGAAGGCGCGCTCGCCGGCCAACGCCATGGGCCTGATGCAGGTCCTGCCGGCCACCGGTGCGGCCGTGGCCAAGTCGATCGGCCTGACCAACTACGGGGGGGCCGCCAGCCTGTACGACGCGGACACCAACATCGCGATCGGCACGGCCTACCTGCGCCAGCTGATGAACAAGTACGACGGGCTGCCCTACGTCACCATCGCCGCCTACAACGCCGGCCCGACCCCGACCGCCCGCTGGCAGTCGCAGCGTCCGGGCTTTGATCCGGACATCTGGATCGAAACCATCAGCTACAAGGAAACCCGTGAGTACGTCGCGCGCATCCTGGCTTTCAGCGTGATCTACGACTGGCGCTTGAACGGCGACGCGCTGCCGGTGACCGACCGCATGAACGGCCGCCTGCAGGTCAAGCGCAAGACGTTCGCCTGCGCGGCCAACGCCGACAAGGGCGGCGACTGACCGGCCCCGGTATGCCGGCCGCTGGCCGGCTTTCCGACACTGTCAGAACACCCCGGTAGTGCCCGGGTTCTTGGCGAGCCGGCCAGCGGCCGGCACGACCGGTTGGCGTCGCGTTGGCCCACTGCGGCATCATGGGGCGCATGAAGATCTATCTTGTCGGCGGCGCCGTACGCGACCGCCTCCTGCAGCGTTCCCCCGGTGACCGCGACTGGGTCGTGGTCGGGGCCACCCAGGCGCAGATGGAAGCGCAGGGGTACAAGGCCGTGGGCCGGGATTTCCCGGTGTTCCTGCACCCCGACACCGGTGAGGAATATGCGCTGGCCCGCACCGAGCGCAAGTCCGGCCGCGGTTACCGCGGCTTCGTGGTCGATGCCGATCCCTCGGTCACGCTCGAAGAGGATCTGCAGCGCCGCGATTTCACCATCAACGCGATCGCCTGCGATGAGGCCACCGGTGCCCTGGTGGATCCCTATGGCGGCGTGCGCGATATCGAACAGCGCGTGCTGCGTCATGTCGGCCCGGCCTTCGTCGAAGATCCGCTGCGCGTGCTGCGTGCGGCGCGCTTCATGGCGCGCTTTGCCCCGCTCGGCTTCACCGTGGCGGACGAGACGATGGCCCTTATGCGCGAGATCGCCGCCAGCGGCGAACTCGAGGCGCTGGTGCCCGAGCGCGTCTGGCAGGAACTGCGTCGCGCGCTGGCCTCCGCCCGGCCGTCCGCCTTCCTGCGCACCCTGCACGATGCCCATGCGCTGGGTGCGATCCTGCCCGAGCTGGAGGCGCTGTACGGCGTGCCGCAGCGCGCGGAGTTCCATCCGGAAGTCGATACCGGCGTGCATCAGGAAATGGTCAGCGACATGGCCGCACAACTGGCGCCCGGCGACGATCTGATCGGCTTCGCCGCGCTGACCCATGACCTCGGCAAGGGCCTCACGCCGCCCGACGAATGGCCGCGCCACATCATGCACGAGCAGCGCGGTGTCGCCCCGCTGCGCGCGCTGGCCGAACGCCTGAAGGTACCGGTCGATCACCGCCAGCTGGCCGAAGCGGTATGCCGCGATCACCTCAACGTCCACCGCATCGACGAACTGCGCGACGCCACCCTGCTCGAGCTGCTCGGCCGCTGCGACGGTTTCCGCCGCCCCGAACGCATCGCGCAGATCGCACTGTGCTGCGAAGCCGACAAGCGCGGCCGGCTCGGCTTCGAGGACAGCGACTACCCGCAGGGTGAAACGCTGAAACGCCTGCACCAGGCGGCGCTGGCAGTGCAGGCGCGCGATCTGGATCTGAGCGGATTGAAAGGGCCAGCGGTGGGTGACGCGCTGGCCAAGGCGCGGGTAAAGGCGATCAGCGCGGCGCGTACGCGCTGATCGATGCCTCGGCGGCAGATTCCGCCCCGCCTGGTCCAGGCCGCTTCGCACCGCGCTCTCCCTGCTGCGGATGGCCTCCCGCAGCGTCCCGGACGCGCAGGCTCACCAGTCGAAGCGCAGTCCGACGTTGCCCTCGATCACCTTGCGCTCCTTCCGCGCACTGCTTTCCAGGTCACGCGTGTAATCGGCCACTGCAAACGCACTGACGTTGCTGTTGAAACGCGCCACCACGCCCACGCCTACTTCCAGCGCGCGCGCATCCTGCTGGTTGAGGATGCGGTTGCTATCGAAATCGATGCGGTCTTCACCGTCCAGGGTCTGCCAGTAATTGAGCTTGATGTACGGCTGCCAGCCGTTGCCTGCGATATCGTAGTCGGCGGCCAGGCGCAGGCCGACGCGTCCGGTCCAGGCGTTGTCGTTATCGAAGCGCAGCGCGGACACCGCGTCACCGGCATCATCCACCGACGTGCGCTGCCAGATCACCTGCAGCTGGGGTTCCAGCCACCAGGCACTCTGTCCGAACCGCAGCAGCGGCTTGCCCACTTCCAGCGAGGCGGTGGTGCCATCGCCGCGCACGTCGATGCCGAGGCCGCGGGACGAGGTTGCATCACCGTCGTAGCGGCTCTGCATGACCACCGCATCCAGGTAGCCACCTTCGCTGCCTACGCGGGTCCAGTACAGGCCCACGTGCTTGTCATCGAGCCGCGTGCGGCCCACCGCGACGTTCTCCCAGCCGATCGCAAAACCGGTCACGTTGCCCTGCGCGCGGGTGCGGCCGACGAATACGCCGAACTGGTCGCGGTGGGTGTCTGCCGCATTGGCGTACAGGTCCAGACCGGCCTGGATGCCCTGGATATCACCGTCGAAGCCGGGCTGCGCGTCGCCGTCCCACTGCTGTTCGTGGCTCTGCCCCACCAGCCGCGCCCAGGCCGCGCGCACGCCGCCCTGGCCGGCCAGCACGCGCTGCTCGCCCTGGCGTTCGTGGAAGGTGCCCAGGCTGGCCAAGCTGGTTTCGCGCAGCAGCGGCGGCACCACCGAGTACAGGCCGGTCTCGAAGCGGTACAGCGGAATGATGTCGCCCTGCGCGGCGCGCGCACCGGGCGTGGGCGGCACCGCCAACGGCCCGGGGACCCCCGCCACGTCGGTGGGCACCGGCGGCGGCGTATCGATGGTGGGCGGCGCGACGTCGGCCGGATCGGCCGGCTCCGGCGGCGGGGCCGGCTCGGGCGCGGCCGGGTTGGGATCATCCGGTGGGTTGACGTCCGGCGGCGGCGGCGGTGCCGGCGGCAGCTCGACCGGCGGCGTGCCGGTACTGTCCGGCGGCGGCGGCAGCGTGGTGCCCCCGCCCGGGGGCGGCGCGGGGGCCGGGGTGACGCTGGCCACCAGGGTGGAGCGCAGGTACCAGTTCTCGGCCGTGCCGCCGCTGACCCCGCCCTTGAACAGGAAGTACTCGTACGCACCGGCGGCGACCGGGTTGTACAGCGCGAATGCGGTGGGCGCGGTGGTGGCGCCATTGATCGCCTGCACCACCAGGATGCCATCGGCCACGGTGGAGGCACCGGCGCCGCCGGCATTGAGGATGCCCACGCCGGTGGTGCCGCTGGCGCTGCCGGTGGAGATCACCAGCTTGTCCGACGCCGAACTGTCGTCGCCCAGCACCGTGTTGAGATACAGCGCGCCGCCATTGCCGACGTAATTGCCGACCACGGTGAAGGTGTCGCCCACGCCGCCGCCGTTGCTCAGGTCGATGCGACCGGCGTTGGTGAGCGTGGCCAGCTGCCCGGCCACGAACGGGGCGACGCCACCATTGCTGCCACCGCCGAACACGGCACTGGTGGCATCGATGTCCAGGCGGCCGGTGCCGCTGGCGCTGTCGCCGAGCACCAGGGTGCCGTCGAAGGCCAGCTGGGTATCGTCGCGCAGGCTGACCTGCTCCCAGTTGGTGAAGCGCGACACCCCGCTGGTCTTGACGTTGTCGAAGCGGAGCACGTCATTGCCCAGGCCGCCGTCGAATAACGGCAGTGCGCCCAGGTGGGCGGTATTGAGGTTGGTCAGCTGCGCGACGTCATCGCCCTCACCGAAATCGATCGCCCCGTGGACCACGCCGCCACCGTTCCAGGTCAGGCTGTCATTGCCGAAGCTCAGGCGAATCTCGCCGCGAACGGTGCCGCCGGTAAGGGTCACCGCGTCATCGCCGCCACTGACGCTGATGTTGCCGCCGATGTACCCGTCGGACAGCACGATGGTGTCGCGGCCGAAGCCGGTGACCAGGTTGCCGTCGATGGTGCCGCCGGACATCAGGAAGGTGTTGTCGTCCAGCTTCATGTTGACCCGGCCGATGCGGCCGCCGGTCATTTCGGCGTAGTCCCCATCGTCGAACGCACCGACAATGCGCCCGCCGGTCATGCGGAAACGGTCCAGTGCATCGCCCTGCAGCAGCGCGCCCAGGCTGCCACCGGTCATCAGGAAGGTGTCGATGCCCGATCCCTGCTGCACGGTGCCGGTGACGCTGCCGCCGCTGATTTCCAGGCTGTCCTCGCCATCGCCCTGGTCGATGCTGTCGATCACCCCGTCGCGGATCACCACGGTGTCATTGCCTGCGCCCTGCAGCACGCCACCCTGGATGCTGCCGCCGAGCATGTCGATGCGGTCGTTGCCGGCACCGGACACGACCCCGCCGGTACTGCCGGCAATGGTGCCGCGGTTGATCAGGTAGGTGGCGCCGTTGAGCTGCAGCGCGCGCCCTGCGGTGGCGATGATGCTGCCGTTGTTGTTGATGACATGTCCGGTCCCGGCCTGCACGGTGATCGCATTGCCGGCGGCGATGCCGAGCTGCGCGTTGGCCAGCACGTTGATGGTGGTGTTGGACGCGCCGCCGGCGGTGATGATCGCCACCGGATCGGGATTGGGCGCTGCGTTCGAGCAGGTCACCGTCTGCCCCTGGCCAGGTGCGGGATTGTCGCAGCCGGCCCAGGCCGGCGCGGTACCGGCCAGCAGGACCGTGCCAAGCGCGCCCCCACAGCCCCGACGCAGCCAATGTGAAATGCGGTCGGCCAGCACGGTGTGTGCCGGCGAAGCGGGCATGGAGCGCATACGCCTTTCCTGTTCAACAAGAGGGGTGTACGGCAACGGCCCCGTGCTTCTACCCAGACCGGCATCAGTACTTTTACTGCCGCGCCGTGACGGGGGGGTAAAAGAATCGGACGCCAGCCTCAGATCTTGAGGTAGATCCGCCGCGCGTCCAGCACCCACACCACGCCCCACCACAGCGCGACGAACCCCACTGCACACAGCAGCGACGCCAGCGTGGGGGCGCTTGGCAGCGCTGTGGCGACGGCCTGGTACAGCCAGGCCCAGGCGCCGCTGGCGATCAGCACCAGCACCATCGCCGACGAGCCCAGGTAGGCAGCAATCGCATTCACGCCAAAGCGGCGGCCAACCGCGGGCAGGCCGCAACGGTCGATCAGCAGGTGCGCCAGCAGCAGCAACGCCACCGAGAGCGCACCACTCCACAGCACGTAGCTGGGGGTCCACAGCTGTTTGTTGAGGGGTAGCCAGAGCATCGCCAACGCACCGCCCGCCAGGCAGGCCACCGCCAACGCGGCCAATGCGCCCATGCGACCGACCCGCAGCCACGCACCGGCGCGCAGGCCGAGCAGCGTGCTGGCGATCGCCCCCAGGCTGCTCAGCAGTCCTTCCGGGTCATGCCCCAGGCCGGTGAGCGCGGAATACTTGTAGAGGAACGGGGCGAACAGCGCGGTATCCAGCCGGCTGGCCGGATTCACCCAGGGCTGCAGCGAATCGGCAGACAGCAGGATCGCGGCATACCCCGCCAGCAGGCCCACGATCACCGCCCATTGGGTCCGCGCCTGCGTGTAGATCGCCAGCACGCCGACCACCGCCACGCACAGCGCGATCCGCTGCAGCACACCCCACAGGCGATACGCCGGCAGCTCGAACAGCCACCACGCCAGCAGGTGCAGCAGCGCACCGGCGATCAGGATGCGCAACGCGCGTTGCAGAACCCCACGCACCAGCGCCGGACGCGTGGCCGGATCGCCTGCGCGCGGGGCCAGACTGAAGGCCATCGAGACGCCGGCGATGAACAGGAACAGCGGGAAAATCAGATCGGTCGGGGTGAAGCCGTGCCAGTCCGCGTGCAGCAGCGGCGCGTAGACATGGCTCCAGTCGCCCGGGTTGTTGACCAGCAGCATCGCCGCGACGGTCAGGCCGCGCAGCGCGTCGATCGACCCCATCCGTCCTGACGGCGTGGCGCTCATACGTCTTCGCGCTGCCCGGCGATCCAGGTGCTGCGCACCTGCAGGGCATCATCGAGCAGTACCAGATCGGCGTGATGCCCTTCGGCGATATGCCCGTAACGGTCATCCAGATTCAGGAACTGCGCGGGATAGGTGGAGGCCATCCGCGCCGCTTCGGCCAGCGAAACGCCCAGCAGCTGCACGCTGTTGCGCACCGCCGTGGCCATGTCCAGCGCCGAGCCGGCCAGCGAGCCGGCGGCATTGCGCACCACGCCGTCCACGGCGGTGATCACCTCGCCGTACAGTTCGTAGCGGGGGTCTTCCGCACCGACCGGCGGCATCGCATCGGTCACCAGCATGACCTTGCCACGCGGCTTGGTCGCCAGCGCCACGCGCAGGCTGGCCGGGTGCACGTGCACGCCGTCGGCGATGATGCCGACCCAGCTGTCGCGGTCTTCCAGCGCGGCTCCCACTGCGCCCGGCTCGCGCCCGGTCAGCGGCGACATCGCGTTGTACAGATGGGTGAACCCACGGATGCCCGCCTCCAGGCCGGCACGCGCCTCTTCATAGCTGGCGGCGGTGTGACCTGCCGCCACCACCACGCCCCGTTCGACCAGCGCGCGGATGCTCTCCAGCGGCACCCGTTCGGGGGCCAGCGTGAGCAGGGTGACGCCGTTGTCCAGCGAAGCCGCCAGGGCAATCTCGGCGGGATCGGGGACGCGGAACTTGTTGGCATCGTGGGTGCCCTTGCGCGCCGGCGCGATGTAGGGGCCTTCCAGGTGGATGCCCAGCACGCCGGGCACGCCTTCGCTGATCGCCTGGCGGGTCGCGGCGATGGCCGCGCGCATCACCTGCACGTCGTCGCTGATCAGGGTCGGCAGCAGCCCGGTGGTGCCGAAGCGGCGGTGCGCCTGCGCCAGCGTGCGCAGCGTGGCGACATCCGGACTGTTGTTGAACAGCACCCCGCCGCCGCCGTTGACCTGCGCATCGATGAAGCCCGGCAGCAGCCAGCCGCCGCCCAGATCCACCTGCTCATCGGCCTGGCCGAGCATCGGTGCGGCATCGGAAACCAGCGCGGTGATCCGCCCGCTTTCGATCACCACCGCCAGGTCATCGCGGAAGTCGTCGCCGGCCAGGATGCGGGCGTTGCGCAGGACAGTTTTCATCAGACGGTTTCCGTCACCTTGTTCAGATGCGGCGGCAGATCGGGGTTGTGCCCGCGACGCAGCGCCAGCGCGTTGATCGCGCGGTAGAAGCTCTGGATGGTCAGCAGCGGCGCGCAGGCCGGGTGCGGTGCGACCGGCAGCGGCAGGTCGCCACCGACATCGGCCAGCCACACCTGCGCGTCGCGCGCGGCGAACTCGCCCAGCACCGCGCGGGTGCCGGCACCGGTTTCATCCGGCTGGGCGAACGCCAGCACCGGGAAGCCCGGGCCGACCAGCGCCATGGGGCCGTGCTTGACCTCGGCCGAGCTGTAGGCCTCGGCGTGCAGGCCGCAGGTTTCCTTGAATTTCAGCGCTGCTTCCTGCGCGGCGGCCAGGCCAAGGCCACGGCCGAGCACGAACAGGTTGTGCGCCGGCACCAGGTCCTCGGTCAGCGACGACCAGTCGCTGTTCCAGGCTTCGCGCAGGGCATCGGGCAGCGCGCGCAGCGAAGCGATCAAGCCCACGTCCTGCGTCCAGTACGCCACCAGCTGCAGGATCGCCGCCAGCGAGGCCAGGTAGCTTTTGGTCGCCGCGACGCTGCGCTCGGCGCCGGCGCCCAGCGGGATCACCGTTTCGGCCAGCTGCGCCAGGGGCGAATCCTCGACATTGACCAGCGCCACCACGCGCGCGCCGGCCGCACGGGCGGCCTCGGCGTTGCGCAGCAGGTCGGGGCTCTTGCCCGACTGCGAGATCACGATGTACAGCGCGCCACGCAGCTTCAGCGGCGCTTCGTAGACCGAGCCCACCGACGGCGAGGCCGAGGCGGTCACCAGCCCCAGCCGCGTTTCCAGCAGGTACTTGGCATAGGTGGCGGCATGATCGGAACTGCCCCGCGCGCAGGTCACCACGAACGGCGGCGGCGCCGCGCGCAGGCTGGCCGCCAGCGTCTCCACGGCCACCTGGTTGCGCGCGAACTGCGCGGCGATCACATCGGCGGCCTCGGCGGCTTCGCGGTACATCAGGGTGTCGTGGGGAGCAGGCAGGGACATGGGGACTCAGGTCGTTTCAGGAGAAGGAAGCCGTGCACCCTGCGGGCGCATCGGCGCGGTGGAACCACGCACCACCAGCTGCGGCACGAAGCCCTGGTTGCGCAGCTGCAGCGGAGCTTCGTCGTAGGCATCGCTGCGCAGCTGCGCGATCAGCAGGCGCGCGGCATGCCGGGCGATGTCTTCGGTGGCCTGCTTGGCGGTGGTCAGCGGCGGCCAGGACTGGCGCGAGAACGGACTGTCCTCGAAGCCGGCGATGGACAGGTCGTAGGGCACGTTCATGCCCGCCGACTTGGCCGCGGCCAGCACGCCGGCGGCGATTTCATCGTTGGAACCGAAGATCGCGGTAGGCGGCTCGCGCAGCGCCAGCAGGCGGCGCGCACCGCGGAAACCATCGTCGAAGGTGTAGTCGCCCTGCACCACCAGGTGCTTGTCCACGCTCATGCCGTAATCGCGCAGCGCCGCCTCGTAGCCGGCATGGCGCTCCACGCTGGAGCCGTGCGAACTGCTGCCCCACAGGAAGCCGATGCGCTGGTGGCCGAGCTGGATCAGGTGCTCGGTGACTTCGTAGGCGGCCTCGCGGTCGTCGACGAACACGCAGGCACCATCTTCCGGGTCGGCGGTGCCGGCGATGATGCGCGCCAGCTTGATCCCTCGCCCGGTCAGCGCCGCCACCAGGTCGCGGCGCTCGGACATCGGCGCGGTCAGCACCAGCCCGGCCAGGCGCGAACGCTGCACCCAGTCGGCCAGTTCTTCGGCCAGCATCGGTGAGCTGGAATCACAGGGATGGATCTGCAGCCCGAACCCGGTCTCGCGACACGCAGCGAGGACGCCGTTCTGCATGCCGATGATGTGGTACGGATTGGGGTTGTCGTAGACCAGCCCGATCACCAGGGTTGTACCGGTGCGCAGGTTGCGCGCGGCCGGATCGGGCTCGTAGTCCAGTTCGGCAATCGCGCGCAGGACACGCGCGCGGGTGGCCTGCATCACCGAGGGCTCATTGTTGATGACGCGCGAGACGGTCTTCAATGACACCTTGGCCCGTTCGGCGACATCCTTGATGGTCGCTCTGCGCATGGCTTTGTCCTGCGGGTTCCGTGGAGCGTCCATGATCGCCGATCACTGCCCGTCGCGGGGCAGGCCGATCCGGTGGCCGCGCACTGAATAGAACAGGATGTAGAGGTAGCAGGGAATCATCAGCCCGGCGAACACCCACTGGAAATCGAAGTGCTGCTTGAGCACGGCGAACAGCTGCGGAATGATTGCGCCACCGGCGATGGCCATCACCAGCAGGGCCGAGCCGGTTTCGGTGAAACGGCCCAGGCCGCGGATCGCCAGCGGGAAGATCGCCGGCCACATCATCGCGTTGGCGAAGCCGAGCGCTGCCACGAAGCCCACCGAGACATAGCCGTGGGTGAGCAGCGCGCCCGTGCAGAACACCACCCCCAGCACTGCGGAGATGCTCAGGTAGCGCGACTGCGAGACCAGGTGCGGAATCATCGCCAGGCCGGCCAGGTAGCCCAGCAGCATGCCGCCCAGGGTGATCGAGGTGAACATCTTGGTCTGGTCCAGCGGCAGGTTGAAGCTGTGGCCGTAGGTGCCGATCGCATCACCGGCCATCACTTCCGCGCCGACATAGACGAACAGGCACAGCACGCCCAGCCACAGGTGCGGGAACTGGAAGATGCTGGTGCGCTCGGCCACCCCCGGCGCGCGGGCCGGCGTGGCGTTGGCTTCGGACGTCTTCAGTTCGGGCAGCGGCGAGAACAGCACACCCACCGCCAGTACCACCAGCACCCCCGCCATCACCATGTACGGCAGCTGGATCTTGCTGGCGAAGGTATCCAGCAGCGCATTGCGCACGACCGGGTCGGCCGCGGCCACCTGCTCGGTCAGATCGCCGATGCCGTGCAGCACCAGCGTGCCGATCAGCACCGGGGCGAGCATGCCGGCGATCTTGTTGCAGATGCCCATTACCGCGATACGGCGCGCGGCCGTCTCGATCGGGCCGAGGATGCTGATGTACGGGTTGACCGCCGTCTGCAGCAGGGCCAGCCCGCTGCCGATGATGAACAGGCCGCTGAGCGCGCCCGGATACCAGCGCTGCTGGGCGAAGTGGGCGAACACCACCGCGCCGGCCGCCATCACCAGCAGGCTCAGGCTCAGGCCTTTCTTCATGCCGGTGCGCTTGAGGATCCACGAGGCCGGCAGCGCCAGGAAGAAATACGACAGGTAGAAGACCATCAGCACCAGGAAGGCACCGACCTCGTCCAGCTCGAAGGCGAGCTTGACGAAAGTGATCAACGGGCCGTTGAGCCAGGTGAAGAAGCCGATCAGAAAGAACAGCACGCCGATGATCAGGATCGAGGTGAGCACGCTCGAACGCGCGGAGGCAGCAGGCACGGCAGACATCAGGGAGGCTCCTGCATCGACGGCACCGGAGCGGCGTCGGAAGAGTGGCTGGGAACAACGTTGTCACATTTATTCGTTGCCGCCGCCGGGTTTGTCAACAACTGGTTCACGCCGCCCCCGCGCATTTTCCTTTGCTGCACCTGCGCAATCTGGCGGCAACGCTCGCGGCGGGAGGAGCGGAGCCCGTATTCATGGGGGTTTGCAAAAACATGACGGCGCCGCGATGAAAACGTTTTCGTGCGCAAACCCACGCTGCGACGCAACATCGAAAGTCTGAGGTTATCGTTGACATCGTTGTCAGAACGATTACAGACTCCGCCTCAATCGCCGGGTCCGCCCTGGCCACGCCCAACCGATGGAGTCCGTGTGACCAACGCCGCCCACGCTGTTCCGGCCCATGCCCCGCCCGCCGCGATGCCGCCGTTCCTGGCGGCCGACGTGGGTGGTACGCATGTCCGGGTTGGCCGGGTCCAGGCCAGTGCCGATCCGGCCCATCCGGTCGAACTGCTGGACTACCGCAAGTTCCGCAATGCGGATTACGCCGGCCTCAGCGCGATCCTGTCCGACTTCCTGGCAGATGGCCCGCGCCCGACGCATTGCGTGGTCGCCACCGCCGGCTATGCCCGCGACGACGGCACGGTGATCACCGCCAACCTGCCCTGGCCACTGTCGGCGCGGCAGATCGAGCGGGAGGTCGGCCTGGACCAGGTCTACATCGTCAATGACTTCGAGGCCGTGGCCTATGCCGCCGCCCAGGTCGATGCCAGCGGCGTGCTCCAGCTGACCGGCCCGGCCACCGCCCCGCGCGGCCCGACCCTGGTGGTCGGCCCGGGCACCGGGCTCGGCGCGGCCGTGTGGATCCCGACCGCACATGGCGCCGTAGTCCTGGCTACCGAAGCCGGCCAGCCCACCCTGGCCACCACCACCGAACTGGAGATGGCGATCGTGCGGCAGATGCTGCGCGAGCGCTCGCATGTCTCGGTCGAGCAGGCGCTGTCCGGCCCCGGCCTGATGAATCTGTATCGCGCCCTGTGCGCGTTGAACGGCCAGGCGCCGACGCTGACCACCCCCGATGGGGTCACCGCCGCCGCGATGGCCGGCCACGACCCGCTGGCGCGGCAGAGCCTGGACGTGTTCTGCGGCCTGCTCGGCAGCACGATCGGCGACATGGCACTGCAGTACGGCGTCACCGGCGGGGTCTACCTGGCCGGCGGCATCCTGCCGCAGATCCGCGACTTCCTGTTGAACAGCACGTTCGTCGAGCGGTACCTCAACAAGGGACCGATGCGCGAGGCGCTGGAACGCATTCCCGTGAAAGTGGTCGAGCACGGGCAGCTGGGCGTCATCGGCGCCGCCAGCTGGTACCTCGGCCGCTCGGACACCTGATCTGCCGCGGCGCCGGGATCGGCGCTGCGGACAACGCACCACGCAGTACGTAGCACCCAAGGCGCACCGGACAACAGGCGCGCGGCACAGTCGTACCAGACGCAAGCAAACAGACGCCGTCGCCGGCGACCATCGAGTGATGAGGAGAGACATCATGAACACCCGCAAGACCCTGCTTTCCGCAGCCATCGTCAGCTGCCTGGCCTTCAGCGCCCACGCGCAGCAAGCCCCCGCCTCCACGCCGGCCGCAACCGACCTGGACACCATCCAGGTCACCGGCATCCGCGGTTCGATGGAGAAGTCGCTCGATACCAAGCGCGAAGCGAATGCGCGCCTGGAAGTGGTCACCGCCGAAGACGTGGGCAAGCTGCCCGCGCACAACGTCGCCGATACCCTGCAGCGCGTGCCCGGCGTGAACATCAGCTCGTCCAGCGCCGATGAAGGCGGCTTCGATGAAGCCGACCGTGTCAGCCTGCGCGGCACCAGCCCGAGCCTGACCCAGACCCTCATCAACGGCCACAGCGTCGGCTCGGCCGACTGGTTCGTGCTCAGCCAGGGCAACAACGTCGGCCGCAGCGTCAGCTATTCGCTGCTGCCGTCCGAGCTGGTCAGCTCGGTGGAAGTGAACAAGTCCTCCCAGGCCAAGCTGCAGGACGGCGGCACCACCGGTACCGTCAACATCATCACCCGTACCCCGCTGCAGTTCGCCAAGCAGTTCACGGCCGAAGCATCGATCGGCGCCGTGCGCTCGGACCAGGCCGACTCGACCGATCCGCAGTACTCGGCCCTGTTCAACTACAAGAATGACGCCAACACCTTCGGCGTGCTGGTGCAGGGCTTCTACCAGGAGCGCGAACTGCGCCGTGAAGCGCAGGAAATCCCGGGCGGCTTCTTTGCGCTCAAGGCGACCGATCCGGTCGTGGCAGGCATCCCCGATCCGGCCAATCCGGGCCAGTTCCTGCAGGCGCCGCGTCCGGACCTGGAAGGCCTGTCCATTCCCGGCCTGCTGGGTTCGACCCTGTTCGAGCAGACCCGCAAGCGCAAGGGTGGCATGGTCACCGTGCAGTGGAAGCCGATCGACACGCTGACCCTGGGCCTGAGCGGCTTCACGTCCGAACTGGAAGCGAACAACTACAACCGCAACTTCATGATGTTCGGCAGCGGCTTCGGCCGCACCCAGGCCCCGGACCCGGGTTACACCGTGGTGGATGGCGTGATCACCAACGCGACGTACACCGGCGTTCCCGGTACGAACTACGGCGTGTACGACATGATCTACCGCGAGGCCACCGCCAAGAGCAGCTACGTCACCTTCGACGCGGACTGGCAGATCAACGACAACCTCAACGCGAAGTTCCAGGCCGGCACCACCAAGGGCACCGGCGAAACCCCGCGCCAGTTCATCGCCGAAGTCACCGTCGGCCAGGGTGGGGGCGCGTCTTACGCCAGCCACGGCGCCGGCTCCCCGGTCGACTGGAACATCGGTGGCGACATCAGCGAAGCAGGCGTCAGCAGCTTCGGCACCTGGGGCAACCAGCTGGTCAAGGCAGAGGACAAGGAAGACTGGGCGTCGCTGGATTTCAACCAGTACTTCAGCAACGGTGGCACGCTGAGCTCGATCGACTTCGGCCTGCGCTTCGCCGACCACGAACGTGAAGCCCTGTCGCCGGAAGGCGCCAGCCCGGGCGACATCTGGTCCGCACTGCGCGGCAGCGCCACCGGGCAGTACCCGGGCAACTTCGCCAGCGGCGTGGGCGGCAGCTTCCCGCGCAACATCTGGTACTACACCCCGGATGCGCTGCAGAACGCCATCGTCAACAACTCGACCTGGCTGGCCGGCAACGACGGTCCCGACGGCCGCCACAACTACGGTGCCGAGTGGAAGGTGAAGGAAAAGAACTTCGCCGGTTACGTGCAGGCCAACTTCACCGGTGACTGGTGGAGCGGCAACATCGGCCTGCGCTACGTCAACATCAAGCAGGACATCGACACCTACCTGGCCGTCAGCGATCCGGCCCGCGCCGACGTGCGCAGCCTGTTCGGCATGTGGCAGCGCCAGGCCTTCGAGAACAAGCACGACCGCGTGCTGCCAAGCGCCAACATCAAGTTCGACCTGGACGATGACCTGGTGCTGCGTGTGGCTGCGTCGCAGACCCAGACGCTGCCGGACTACTCGGCACTGGGTGCGTCCTCGTGGGGTTCGGATCTGAACAAGACCGGCGGTGGCGGCAACCCCGACCTGAAGCCGACCCTGTCCAGCAACCTGGATGCCAACCTGGAGTGGTACTTCATGCCGCGCGGCCTGTTGTCGCTGGGCGCGTACCACATGCGCCTGAAGGACTACATCGCCTTCGACGTGGTCCAGCGCCAGCTCTTCAGCGAACTGACCAACCAGCTTGAAACCTACGACATCTCCACCCCGATCAATGCCGATGGGCAGGTCACCGGCGTGGAAGTGGCCTACGAGCAGCCGATCGGCGAGTACTTCGGCGTCAACGCCAACTACACCTACGCCAATGGCAGGACCAACCACACCTGGGCCGATGGCACCAACAACCTGCTGGGCACCTCGAAGAACACCTACAACGTGGGTGCCTACTTCGAGAACGAACGCTTCGGCGCTCGCGTCAGCTACACCCGCCGTTCCTCGTTCCTGATCAGCCTGTCCGGTACCAACCCGTACTACCAGGACGACTTCGGCACCCTGTCTGCGTCGCTGAGCTACAAGGCAACCGACTGGCTGAGCATCAGCCTGGATGGCCTGAACCTCAACAACCCGACCTACAAGTACTACCAGAGCGCGTTGATTCCGACCTCGTTCTACTCCAACGGCCGCCAGTACTATCTGAACTTCCGCTTCAAGTACTGATCGCCGCGGTAACACGCTGCACACCTGAAACGGGCCCGGATTTCCGGGCCCGTTTCACAGGTGGAACCCGATTCGCTACAAAGGAATGACCCGATGCACACCCGCACCCGTCGTACCTCGCTGTCGCTGCTGTCCTTCGCACTGGCACTCTCCCTCGCACCGCTGGCCCAGGCCGCCGACGCACAGGCACCGGATGGCCCGAAGGCCCTGCCCGGTTCGCTGATGCTGATCCCCGCGCCGGCGAAGGCCGAGCGCCTCGACGGCGCCGGCTACGCGGTGACGGCGGCCACGCCGGTCCGTGCACAGGGCCCGGTCGCGCAGCGCGTCGCCACGCAGTTCGCCACCCTGCTGCGCGACAGCGGTGGCCCGGCGGTAACGGTGGGCGAAGGACGCGGCAAGGACGGCATCCGCTTCGTGCTGGACGCCACGCTCAAGACCGGTGCCGAAGGCTACCAGCTGCGTTCGGACGCGCGCGGCGCGACCGTACAGGCCGCCACCGAGGCCGGCCTGTTCTACGGTGCGGCCACGCTCTCGCAACTGCTTACCGGCGGCAGCAATGGCACGCTTCCGGCGCTGCGCATCGATGATGCCCCCCGTTTCAGCTGGCGCGGCCTGATGCTCGATTCGGCCCGCCACTTCCAGAGCCTCGACGAGATCAAGCAGGTCCTCGATGCGATGGCCGAGCAGAAGCTCAACACCTTCCATTGGCATCTCACCGATGACCAGGGCTGGCGCATGGAGATCAAGCGCTACCCGAAACTGACCGGCGTCGGCAGCTGCCGCATTCCGGCCGGCGATGGTGGCCGCGATCCGGTCACCGGCGCCGAGCGTCCCTACTGTGGGTTCTACACCCAGGAACAGATCCGCGAGGTGATCGCGTATGCGGCCGCGCGCCATATCCAGGTGATCCCCGAGATCGACGTGCCCGGCCACGCCACCGCAGCGATCGCGGCCTATCCGGAGCTCGGCACGATCGACACCCCGCTCAAGCCGCTGAGCGAATGGGGCGTGTTCCCGAACCTGTTCAACACCGACGACAGCACCCTCGAATTCCTTGAGAACGTGCTGGAAGAAGTCATCGCGTTGTTCCCGGCCAGGTATGTGCACGTGGGTGGCGACGAAGCGGTCAAGGACCAGTGGGAGGCTTCCGCGCGGGTGCAGGCACGCATGCGCGAGGTGGGCGCCGGCGATGAGATGGAGATGCAGAGCCACATCATCAAGCGCCTGGAAACGTTCCTCGAACAACACGACCGGCGCCTGATCGGCTGGGACGAAATCCTCGAAGGTGGCCTGCCGCCGGAAGCCACGGTGATGTCGTGGCGCGGTACGGAAGGCGGCCTGAAGGCTGCCAGCGAAGGTCACGACGTGGTGATGTCGCCGGTGACCGACATGTACATGGATTACCTGCAGACCAACGCGGAGAACGAGCCGCCGGGCCGCCCGGCGACGATTCCGCTGGCGCGCGTATACGGCTTCGAGCCGGTGCCGGACGCGCTGGCCAAGGACAAGCAGCACCACATCCTCGGCCTGCAGGCCAACATGTTCACCGAGCACACGCGCAGCTACGCGCGCCTGCAGCACAACCTGTTCCCGCGCCTGGCTGCCGTGGCCGAGACCGGCTGGTCGCCGCGCGCGCGTCGCGATTACGCCGATTTCCTGGCACGCCTGCCGGCGCAGCTGCAGCGCTACCAGGCGATGGGCATCGCGTATGCGCAGACCCCGTTCCAGGTGGAACTGGACAGCCATGACGATCGCGCTGCCGGCACCGCGACGCTCGCACTGCGCAATCCGCTCGGCTACGACATCCACTACAGCGTGGATGGCAGTGCGGTCACCGCCCAGTCGCCGCGCTACACCGCCCCGCTGCAGCAGCCGCTGCCGGTGGCGTTGCAGGCCGCGACGTTCTTCAACGGCCAGGCATTGGCCAAGGCCGCCAGCCGCTTCGATATCACCGCCACCTCGCTGCTGTCGCGGACCGACGAGCATCTGGCGCAGTGCCCGGGCGAAGGCCAGCTGCTGCTGCGCCTGGAAGATGATGGCCCGGCCGACGGCGAGCGTGCGATCTTCAACGTCGACATCTTCAACCCGTGCTGGCTGTGGAAGGATGCCGATGTGGACGGCATTGCCAGCGTCCGCATCCGCGCCGGACAGATCCCGTATTACTTCCAGCTGGCCCACGACGAACCCAGCCGTCGCTTCGCACCCAAGCGCAGCGCACACGGGGAAATGGACATCCTCGGCGGGCAGTGCGATGGCAAGCCGCTGGCCAGCGTGACGCTGCCGGCCGCACCGGGTGCCGATGGGTTCATCACACTGGAGGCGGCGCTGCCGCGTTCGCTCAAGGGCACGCAGAATCTGTGCGTGCGCTTCACCGGCGACACCCGGCCGACGATGTGGGTGCTGGATGAGATGACGCTGCAGCCGCGGTAACGCCGCAGCCACAAACGAAACGGAGGAGGTAGTGCCGGGCGCTGGCCGGCACCTCATGAATCCGACATCGCCAGGTTGCCGGCCAGCGGCCGGCACTACCTGTCATGCGTCGTCCGGGCAGCAGTACCCGTCATGCGTCACCCGCATCGCAGGCGTCACCCGCGCAGGCGAAGCAGCAGGTCGCGCAGCGGGGTGAACACAATCGCCATGCCGGCCAGCACGCCGACGCTGTTGGCCAGCGCATCCATCGGGTCGGCCATGCGGTTGACGGTCAAAGCGCCCTGCGCGAACTCGATGCCGATGCCCAGCGCGACCAGGCCGACCGCCGCCCAGACCAGGGCTGCGCGGCGCTGGTAGATCTGCACGGCCGATGCGGCCAGCAGGAAATACGCGAGGAAGTGCTCGACCTTGTCGCTGTTCTCCGGCAACGGAATCGGCGGCGGCGGGATCAGGCAGACCACGAGGGTGCCCAGCACCGCCAGCCACCACAGCGCCAGCCATGCCCGCGGCCAGCGCAGCGGCTTCAGCAGCGTGGTCGCGGCCACCTTACAGGCGCCAGGTCAGATCGCCGAGCTCGAAGGCGGCTTCGAAATCGACATCGCGCTGGAAGCCCATCACCTGGAAGCGCTCGCCCATCCCGGTCGGCAGCGTCAGCTTTTTCACCTGGTCGCGCAGCCGCACGCGGCCGATCTCGTCGGTACGCGCGTCGGCCTTTTCCAGCAGCGCATCGAGCCCGTTGCCGAGCAGGAAACTGGCCTGGGTGCAGTATCCGGCCAGCTCGAAACCGGCGCCGGTACCCGACTCGGCCAACGCGGTGAAATCCACCGAGGCGGTCAGGTCCTGCAGGCCCGGCCAACGGTACAGGTCGTTGTGCACGTGGTGGCGATAGAACGCGCGCACAGTGCCCTCGTCGCGGTCGTCCTGGTAATACTCGTTGCGCGGGTAGCCGTAATCGACGAACAGCATCGCGCCGCGCTGCAGGCCGCCGGCGATCGCCTGGATCCAGTACGGCAGCTGCGGCAGCAGTTCGGAGCGGTAACCATCGGCGAAGGGCTTCTCGCGGTAATGCTCGACGTGGCGGACCGCCGCCGTGAGCATCGCATCGGCCGGCTGCGCGCCCCGCACGAAGGCACCGTCGGCATCCAGCTCCACGGTTTCTTCATAGACCATGCCGTCGCGGGCGAGGAAGCGCGGCGTCGGCAGCGCGTCGATCACTTCGTTGGCGAAGACCATGCCGTCCCAGTCGTCATCGAACGGGCGGTCCAGCCATTCCACCAGGGCGAACACCGGCGGGATCAGCGCCTTCTCCAGGCGCTCGCGCTGGCGCTCGCGCAGGTCGGCGCTGGGCTCCAGGATCGCGTAGCGCTCAGGCAGCGCGTCCAGTTCCAGCATGCGCTTGAGCAGCACTTCGGCGAAGGCGCCGCTGCCGCCACCGACTTCCATGAACCGCGCTTCCGGGCCGAGCTGCTGCATCACCGGGGCGATCGCGTTGGCCAGGGTCGCGGCGAACAGCGCACCGATTTCCGGCGAGGTGGTGAAATCGCCGGCCGCGCCGAACTTGCTGGCACCGGCGCTGTAGTACCCCCAACCGGGCGCGTACAGGCTCAGCTCCATGAAGCGGGAGAACGGCATCGCGCCGCCGTTGGCGAGGATTTCAGCGCGCAGCGCCGCAGCCAGCTCGTCGCTGTGGGCCAGGGCGTCGGATTCGGGGAGGGGCAGTGGGGAATGCATGGCGCGGGCGATTGCGGTGACAATGCACAGCATAGCCTGAGCAGGGAGTACCCCCGATGACCGATACCGCGCCCGTGGCGCTGATCACCGGCAGTGCGCGCCGGATCGGCGCGGCCATCGCCCGCCAGTTCCACGCCTGTGGCTGGTCGGTGGTGCTGCACGCCCACACCTCGACCGCCGAGCTGCAGCAGATGGCCTTCGACATGGACATGCTGCGCCCGGGCAGCGTGCTGGCCCTGCAGGCCGATCTGCGCGATGCCGAGGCCCTGCCCGACCTGGTCGACCAGACCGTGGCCCAGTTCGGCCGGCTGGACACGCTGGTCAACAACGCCTCGAACTTCTACCCCACCCTGCTCGGCCAGATCACCGCTGCGCAGTGGGACGACCTGTTCGCGGTCAACGCACGCGCGCCCCTGCTGCTGGCCCAGGCCGCGGCGCCGCACCTGCGCCGCCAGCAGGGCAGCATCGTCAACCTGACCGACCTGCACGGCACCCAGCCGATGCGCGACCACCCGGTGTACGCAGCTGCCAAGGCCGCGCTGGAGATGGTCACCCGCTCGCTGGCGCTCGAGCTGGCGCCCAAGGTCCGGGTCAATGCGGTCGCGCCCGGGGCGATCCTGTGGCCGGAACAGGGCAAGGATGACTTCGCGCAGCAGGCGCTGCTGGCACGCACGCCGCTGGCACGCACCGGCACGGTGGAGGAGATCGCCGAGGCGGTGTACTGGCTGGCCACCGATGCCGCGTTCGTCACCGGGCACACCCTGCGCGTGGATGGTGGGCGGACGTTGTCGTAAACGCCGGTTGGACCGCACGCTGGGTCGCGTGCAGGCCCCGTACCGACCAACGGTCGGTACCTACCGCATCGATCAGCCGGGCAGCAGGTCCATCGTGTCGAACGGCTCGCCGAACTGCCGATGCGCGCGCCACAGCGCCTCCAGGGTCAGCCCGCTGACGGGATCGCGGAAGTCCGGGGCGATGTCGGCAAGCGGCTTGAGCACGAAGGCGTGCTTGAGCTCCGGGCGCGGGATGCGCAGGTGGCCGGGGCCTTCCACGATCAGATCGCCGTAGAACACCACGTCGATGTCCAGGGTGCGGTCGCTGAAGCGCGGGCCGCTGCGGTCGCGGCCGTGGGCATCCTCCAGCGCATGCAGCCAGTCATCCAGCGTCTGCAGCGGCAGATCGGTCTGGATCGCCACCGCGTTGTTGAGGAAATCCGGGCCATCAAAGCCCACCGCGGCGGTGCGGTAGGCCGGCGAGACCGCGATCGCGCCGAAGCGCGCGCGCAGGGCCTCCACCGCGGCGTGAAGATGCTGTTGCGGCTGCAGGTTGCTGCCCAGGCTCAGGAGCGCAGTGATCATGGTATTCAGCGTACGTGGGGCGACTCCACACGGGGGCAACGGGGCCAGCGCATAGAATCGGGGTGCACATCATAGGACACCGACATGACCTATTGCGTCGGCATCGAGGTGGACGAAGGCCTGGTCTTCGCCGCCGACACCCGTACCAACGCGTCGCTGGACGACGTGCGCGTGCACCGCAAGCTGCACGAGTTCGAGTTTCCCGGTGAAGCGGCCTTCGTCATCATGGCCGCCGGCAACCTGGCGACGACCCAGCTGCTGATCTCGCGGCTGCGGCGCGACGTGGAGGAGCAGCGGCCCGAGAACCTGCGCGCTTACCGCCATCTGTTCGAAGTGGCCGAGTACGTGGGCCGCGTGCTGCTCGACAGCCAGGTCAAATCCAGCACGCATGAGTCCGGGCAGGATGGCATCGTGACCCAGGCCACGCTGATCCTGGGCGGCCAGATCGGCGGCGAGCACCCCGGCCTGTACATGATCTACCCGCTCGGCAATGCGATCGCGGCGTCGCCGGAAACGCCGTTCCTGCAGATCGGCGAATCCAAGTACGGCAAGCCCATCCTGGACCGGATCCTGCGCCCGCAGACCCGGCTGGAAGATGCTGCGCGCACGGCCATCGTGTCGCTGGACTCGACCATCCGCTCCAATCTGTCGGTCGGGCTGCCGGTCGACCTGGTCCTGATCCGCAAGGATGACCTGCGCATCACCCAGCGCATGCGGCTGGCCGGCGACAGCCCGCTGTACGCGGAAATCCACGGCAATTGGTCTTTCAAGCTCGAACAGGCCGTGGCCAGCCTCCCCCGGTTTCCGTGGGAGGCCTGATCAGGCGGTTTCCAGCGCCTCGGCGACCGAACGGAACACCTGCTGCATTTCCAGTGGTTTGCGCAGCACGTGCACGTTGATGCCTGGTGGGAAGACCGCCAGCGGCACGGTGACGTCGGCTTCTTCCAGCACCAGCGCCGGGCCGCGATAGCCCAGCGAGGCCATTTCGCCGAGCAGGTGGCTGGCCGAGAGCAGCTTGGAGCCCGCATCGGCGATCACCAGCGCGGGCATGGTCTCCTGCTGCATCCAGCGCAGCGCGGCGGCGCCATCGGAGGCCAGCTGCAGGTGATAGCCCTGGCTGGAAAGCGCATTGCCCAGCAACGACAGCCGCGTGGCCTCGCCATCGACCACCAGGATCGACTGCCCCGTACCGGCGGTGATCGGCCCATCGACCGCCTCGGCCGCATCGGCGATCACCTGCATCGGCAGCAGGACATCGAACCGCGTCCCGACGCCCGGGGTGCTGTCGACCTGGATGGTCCCGTGCGCGCCTTCGATGATGCGCTTGCAGGAAATCAGGCCGAGCCCGGTGCCGGTCGCCTTGGTGGTGAAGAACGGATTGAACAGGTTCGACAGCGTCTGCGCATCCATGCCGATGCCTTCGTCGGACACGGTGATGCACAGCCAGTCATCGCCATGGGTATCGGCGGCCGCGGCAGCGCGCAGGGTCAGCCGGCCACCCTCGGGCATGGCCTGGATGGCATTCAAGGACAGATTGAGCAGCACCTGCTGCAGCTCGGTGTAATTGGCATCCACCGCCAGCCCGTCGGCCACCTCCAGGTGCAGGGTGACCTTGGCCGGCAGGTTGCTGCGCAGGAGCAGTTCCACGCCTTCGAACAGGTGGGCCAGGCAGATGTGCTCGCTCGGCTTGCGCGAACCGCGCACGAAGGACAGCATCGACTCGGCCATCTCGTGGCCGCGGCGGCCGCACTCGGCGATGATGTCGGCCAGATGGTGCAGCTGCGGATCGTCGGTGCGTGCCTTGAGCAGGTCCGGCATGATCAGCAGCGGCTGCAGGATGTTGCGCAGGTCATGGCTCAGCCCGGCCGCCAGCAGCGACAGGCTTTCCAGCCGCTGGGCGCGCATCAGCTCGGCTTCCACCCGCTGGCGGTCGATCGCGCTGCGCGCTTCGCGCACGGCGCGCGCCACCGCCGAGGGCAGGCGCGCCGGCTGGTGCTTGATGATGTAGTCGTTGGCGCCCTGGTGCAGGGCGGCCACGGCGTTTTCCTCACCCATCGTGCCGGACACGAAGATGAAGGGCACGTCCGGCAAGGCGGCGCGCACGATCTGCAGCGCTTCATTGCCGGAGAAGCCGGGCATGCTCAGGTCCGACAGCACGATGTCCGGCGCGGCGCGCTCCAGCGCTTCGCGCAGTTCCTGCGCGCTCTCGACCCGCTCGAAACTGGCCTCCAGGCCAGCATCGAGCATCTGCTCGCACATCAGTTCGGCGTCTTCCGGCGAATCCTCGATCAGCAGGATCCGCAGGGCACCCAACGCAGGGCCGGTGAGCGGCATGGGCTTACTCGACCTCCGGTGCCTGGTTGATCAGACCCCAGAACTTGCCCAGGGTCTGCACCGCACCAAAGAACTGGTCCACGTCCACCGGCTTGACCACGTAGGCGTTCACGCCCATGTCCCAGCTGCGCGCCAGGTCGCTTTCTTCGCGCGAGGAAGACAGGATCACCACCGGCAGCCGCTTGAGCTCTTCGGTGTTGCGGATTTCCTTGAGCACTTCCAGGCCATCCATGCGCGGCATCTTGATGTCCAGCAGCAGCACCGCCGGCAGGCCTTCCTCGCGGTTGGCGAAGGCGCCACGGCGCAGCAGGTAGTCCATCGCTTCCACGCCGTCTTCGACATGCACGATCGGATTGGCCAGGCGGGCTTCCTTCAGGGCGTCGATGGCCATCTCGGCATCGGCGGGGCTGTCCTCGGCGAGGAGGATGGTGCGGAGAGCGGTCATGCGGCGGAGCCCTTGTTGATTGCGTCGAGCGCGGGTGGAAGAACGAAGTGGAACGTGGCGCCCTGATCGACCGCCGACTCGGCCCAGATGCGGCCGCCGTGGCGGGTCAGCACCCGGCGGACGCTGGCCAGGCCGATGCCCGTGCCCGGGTAGTCGCTGGCCTTGTGCAGCCGTTGGAACACCCCGAACAGCTTGCCGGCGTAGGCCATGTCGAACCCGGCGCCGTTGTCGCGCACGGTGAACAGATGGCTGCCGTCAGGCTGGAGTTTGTAGTCGACCTCGATCCGGGCCGGCTCGCGGTTGGAAGAATACTTGATCGCATTGCCGAGCAGATTCAGCCAGACCTGCCGCATCATGTTTTCATCGGAAACGATGATCGGCAGCGGTGCGATCTTCCAGTCGATATGGTGCGGTACGCCGGTACTTTCCGACTCGCTCTGCTGGTTGGCATCGAGCATGGCGCGGGTGTCGGCGACCAGCGACTGCATGTCCACGGCCTGCAGGCGCATCGCCGCCCGGCCCAGGCGCGAATAGACCAGCAGATCGTCGATCAGGGCGGCCATGCGCTTGGCCGAATTGGAGATCACGCCCAGGTAGTGCAGCGATTTTTCATCCGCGCCCTCGCCCAGGTGGCGGGTCAGCTTGTCCGAGAAACCGGCCACGTGGCGCAGCGGCGCGCGCAGATCATGCGATACCGAATAACTGAACGCTTCCAGCTCGCGGTTGACCTCGGAGACCTGCTCGACCTTGCCTTCCAGCTGGCGGTTCAGTTCTTCCACGCGCAGCTGCACGGCGCGCTGGACGGTGACATCGCTGACGGTCATCAGCACCACTTCATCGTCCTTGTCCGGCAGTGGCATGCGCCGCGCGTTGATCAGCATGATCCGCACCACGTCATCGGCGGTGCGCTGCTCGTGCTCGTAATCCCACAGCTCGCGGCCGCGCAGCAGTACGTCGGTCAGGCGCTGGCGGACCACCGCATCGGCCCAGGCGCCGTCGCCGATGCTGTCCAGCGGCAGCCCTTCGGCCGGGGCCTCTTCGTCCAGGCCGTACAGCTCGCCGAATGCCGGGTTGTGCATCTGCACGCGCAGCGCGCGGTCGAGCAGCACGATCGGCTCGCGCACCGTGTGCAGCACCGAGGCCGCACGCTCGGCCGCACGCAGCGAGGCACGTTCCGCACTGAGACGGTGGCGGATCTGCCGCTGCAGCAGCCACAGCACCAGGCCAAGCAGCAGCAGCTGCACGATCAGTGCCGACCAGGAGACGAGCTCGCCCTGGCGCTGCTGCGCGGCGAACAGTTCCGAGCGCTTGGCGAGCAGCTGCTCTTCGGTGGCCTGCAGTTCCTCGACCAGGCGGCGGATCGGATAGCGGGTGGTCAGGTCAGCCACCAGCTGCCGCTGATCGGCGTCGGGCGCGGAACGGGCCAGCTGCTTGGCCAGTTCCATGCGGCGTTCAAGCATCGACTGGATGCGACCGATCCGGATCAGCTGATCGGGATTGTCGCGGGTCAGTTCGGCCAGCCGGTCCAACCGCCCGGGAATATCATCGGCCTGCGCCAATCGCTCGCGCAGGCCCGGCGCGTCGATGCCCTTGGACATCGTCAACGCAGCGGATTCAACATCGCGTACGTCAGCCTGCAGCTGATAGACGGCCACGCCGACATCCTGGGTGTGGGTGACCCAGTTCATCGCATCGATGTTGTCGTTGGCCAGTTTGCGCAGGGTGAGCCACGGCACCACGATGATGGCTACCGCCGCCAGGGCCAGGGCCGGCAGACGCCAGCGGTCCCAGATTTGATCACTGAACACCAGCGCCATAGTCCCTCTTCAGCTCGATGCCAAGACCGGCCATGCCCAGCCACCGGAATGACCGGGCCGTGCACCGCGCCGACGATGGCGAAGCGCTGAATATACTCCACCCCTTTGTGAATACGCAGGCAATCACCTGTCTGAACGCGCTCGCGGAGGCTCGGAGGGAGCGCGACGCCTGCCAGGCAGAGGGGGACAGCCCCACAAAAAAAAGCGCGCCCGAAGGCGCGCTCCGTTCAGCGGTACAGCCGGACTCAGCGCTTGGCAGCGGCTGCGGCGACCTTCAGGCCAGCGGCGTCGACACGCTTGACGCCCTTGATCTGCTGGGTCACGCGGACGGCCTTGTCATGCTCGGCCTGGCTGGCCACGGTGCCGGTGAGGGTGACCACGCCATTGACGGTCTCCACCTTGACTTCGGTACCCGGGACGTTCTTGCTGGTCAGCAGGTCGGTCTTGACCTTGGTGGTGATCCAGCTGTCGGTAACCGGCTCGGCCGAATCGTGCGTATCGGCATGGGTCATCGCGGCATGATCGGTGCTCTTCGGCGGATCCTTGGCCATCGCGGACGAGGTGCCCAGCACCATGCCCAGGGCCAGCGAAGCAGCAAGCAGATTACGGGTCGTGTTGGTCATGTTCGAATTCCTTTGCGGATGTGGGGCCAGTGTCCGTGCAGGGCCGTGGACGGGACGTGGGCACCACATAACGTTGCCGTGAACCACTCAGCTTGCTGCCGAACCGTTCAGATTTCCGCCTCGCGCGCGCAGCCGTTACGCTGTCCTGCCCCGTTATGTTGGAGTGCACCATGGCCGCCGTACTTCAGGTGGGACTGATCGGCTACGGCCTGGCGGGCAGCGTGTTCCATGCGCCATTGATCCTGCACACGCCGGGGCTGGCCCTGCACAGCATCGTCAGTTCGCAGCGTGATCGGTTGCTGCGCAGCTTCACCGATGTGCGCCTGTGCGACGACCCGCAGCAGCTGTTCGATGACCCCGCGGTCGACGCCGTCGTCATCGCCACGCCCAACGATGCGCACGCACCGCTGGCGCGCGCCGCGCTGGCCGCGGGCAAACACGTGCTGGTGGACAAGCCGTTCGCGCTTTCGGTGGCGGAAGCCGAGGCAGTGGTGCAGGCCGCGCGGGAGGCCGTCCGTGTGGTCACCGTCTTCCAGAACCGTCGCCATGATGCCGACTTCCTCACCCTGAAGCAGGTGCTCGCCGAAGGCCGCGTCGGCCGCGTCGCCGAATGCCATTCCCACTTCGACCGGTTCCGCCCGCAGGTGCGTGACCGCTGGCGCGAGAGCGATGCCCCCGGCAGCGGCCTGTGGATGGATCTCGGTCCCCATCTGCTCGACCAGATGCTGCAGCTGTTCGGCTGGCCCGGCGCGATCAGCGCGGACCTGATGGCGCAGCGCGAGCACGCGCTCGGCAACGACTACTTCCACGCGGTGCTGCACTACCCGCGCCACCGCGCGATCCTGCATGCCGGTTCGCTGGTCGCCGCCTCCAGCCCACGCTTCATCGTGCATGGCGATGCCGGCAGCTACCTCAAGGACGGGCTGGACGTGCAGGAAGATCAGCTGCGCCGCGGTGTTGCACCGGGCGCGCCGGGCTGGGGGCTGGACCCGCAGCATGGCCACCTGGTGCGGGCCGATGCGGACGGACACACCCAGCGCAGCACCGTGGACAACGTGCCCGGCGATTACCGCGCGTTCTACGCGGCCTTCCGCGATGCGATGCTGGGTACGGGCGAAGCGCCGGTCAGCACCGCGCAGGCACTGCAGCTGATGCGCCTGCTGGAAGCGGGCGCAGAGAGTGCACGCAGCGGGCGGCGGGTGACCCTGTGAGTCGGCCACGCCAGTCGACGTAGATCCACGCCCTGCGTGGATGCGGGCCGGACGATCACGTTCCGTCGGCCCGCATCGGTCGGCTCAGGTCGACTTGATCGCGTGGCCGCCGAACTCGTTGCGCATCGCCGCCAGCAGGCGATCGCTGAAGGAGTTCTTCTCGCGCGAGCGCAGCCGCTCAAGCAGGGACAGGGTGATCACCGGAGCCGACACGTCCAGGTCGATCGCTTCGGCGACGGTCCAGCGGCCTTCGCCGGAGTCATCGACATGGGGCGCGATGCCGTCCAGCTGCGGGTTGCGGCCCAGCGCATCGGCACTGAGATCGAGCAGCCACGAACGCACTACGCTGCCGTGCTGCCAGGCCTTGGCGACCTGCGCCAGATCGAGGTTGAACTCGGTCTTGTGCTGCATCAGCGCGAAGCCTTCCGCGTAGGCCTGCATCATCCCGTACTCGATGCCGTTGTGGACCATCTTGCAGAAGTGCCCTGCCCCGCTCGGGCCGACATGCGCCCAGCCGCGGTCTTCACCCGGTGCCAGCGTGCGGAAGATCGCGCCGATCCGTTCGACCGCGGCCTTGTCACCGCCGATCATCAGGCTGTAGCCCTCCTGCAACCCCCACACGCCGCCGCTGGTGCCGCAGTCGATATAGGTCACATCTTCGCCCTGCAGCTGTTCGCTGCGGCGCATGGAGTCCTTGTAGTACGAGTTGCCGCCGTCGATCACCACATCGCCTTCGGACAGATGCGGCGAGAGCGAGGCCAGCGTCTGGTCGACCACGCCGGCCGGCACCATCAACCACACCACGCGCGGCACCGGCAGCGCGGCAAGCGTATCGGCGATCGAGGCGCTGACCTCGAAACCACGCGCGGCCGCCGCGGTGCGTGCGGCCTCACCGGGATCGACCCCGATCACGCGATGACCGCCGCGGTGCAGGCGCTCGGCCATGTTGGCGCCCATGCGGCCCAGTCCAATCATTGCAATATCCATGACTCACCTTTGCTCAGCTTGCGAATACGGTTGTGTAACGGGAGAGACCGGCGCGGCCGCGCACTGCTGCAGCTGTGCGTCGATCCAGCGCCGGTACAACGTGGTGTGCAGATTGTGCAGCCCCAGCTCGATCGCGAACGGCGTACGCGGATTGCGGTCGAGCAGGCGCGCGATGTGATATCCGATAGGACGTATACCGCGTGGATGCACGTAAATCAGGAACCCCTGGTAGAACGGATCGTCCAGCAATGCGTCCAGTTCCTTCAGCAGCGGCTGCTGCGCGGCCGGCACTTCGCGCCGCCAGATCGGATCACGCTCGATCAGCAGGCGCTCGAATCGGCGCGGGCCCGGGCCCGGAATGCGTTGGGCCAATGACCAGATGCGCCGGTTGATCCGGTCGTAGTACGCGAAGCCGTCGTGCTCGCGCAGCGCGCGCGCCGCCGCATCACTGACATCGACCACCACGAAGTTCTCGGCCTGGTTGTTGATGTCGTCCAGGTAAGCGCGGTCGAACACGTGCTCGATGAAGCCGGGCGTCCCGACGAACGCCTGCCGCCCGCGCTGGGCGGTCTTCGTTGCCTTCCCATCGGCGAGGAACTCGCCGGCATGCCGGCCGAGCAGGATGCTGTCGGTCTCGTGCAGGGTCAGGAAGGTGCCGATGGACAGCTCTTCAGCCGAGAACGCGCGATCGAACGCGGCATCGCCGTACAGCTCGCGCTGGGTCGCCAGCTGCGCGACCTGGCGGCCGACCCCGCATTCCGCGCGCACGCGGCCGTCGTAGAAGGTCTGCAGTGCCGCGCTGTTGGCCTCGGCCGGCTGATAGCCACGGCCGAAGCTGCGGAAGCGCTCCCAGCCCTTGGCCTGGGCGCCACCGGCACCGAAGCCGATCCAGCCCAGCTGAAGCGCCGAGAAGCGGAACCCCTCGTTGTCCTGCAGGGCGGTGGTGGCACGGCGGGTGGCGGCGCCGAGCTTGAACGCATAGGCGCAGACCGTGGCCGGATCATCGAACAACGTGGGCAGCCAGGCCTGCCGCTGCGCCTCCGACCACTGCCGCGGCAGCTGCACGCGCAGGTCGCCGGCCGCCTGCGCCTGATGCAGGTCGGCGCGCTCGCAGACCGGTCCGCCCTGCACCATCGGTGCCTCGATATCAGCGGCGCTGATCCGCCAGCCCAGCTCCTCCAGCACGCGCTGCGCGCAGGACGCCGCACTCCACGCGCTGGCCGCGGGGATCAGTCCCAGCAGCGCGCCGAGCACGCAGCGGTGCCAGCGCCGCGATCCTGCTGCCATGGCCTGCCGCACCCCTGCCCGCTCAGCGCAGCGATGCCGGGGTATCGCTCACCACCGTGGCGGGCGGCGCCTCCACCGCTGCAGCGGGCGCCGCGGGCGGGGCGGCGGCCGGCGTCGGCTCGGGCACGGCGGCGGCCGGCAGGTACTGCTGCAGACGCTCGAAGAAGCGGCGGTAGAAGGTGGCGTCCTGTACGGTGCTGCTGGCCACTTTCACCAGCGAGTCGTCGTTGCTGCCGAACGGCAGCGAGACCGAGCCCAGCGCACCCACGCCAACGCTGGCCGAGGTCGGGCTCTTCTTCAGCGCGTAGCGGTCCTGCACGGCGCTGACGAAGACCAGCGCCTGGTCGCCGCGCGGCGCGCAGGAAATCCGCAGCACCAGCTGCTCGTGCTCCTCATCCTTCGGCTGGAAGTTCTTGTTGCCCTCCACCGCGTCATCGCCGGCGCGGGCGATCGCATAGCCCTGGCTGAGCAGGGTGCGTCGGGCGGCTTCGCAGGCCTGGGCCGGCGGGCCGGGGACGGTGCGCGAATAGGTATCGCCGGAGTCGAAGGACTCCCGGATCAGGGTACTGTCGGCGGCGCGGCCGCCACAGGCGGTCAACGCGGCGAACACCGCCAGCAGCGGGATCGAACGTACACGACGAAAGCGCATGGCCGCTCCTGCGGAAATCCAGCCTCCAAGGATAGACCTGTGCGCGTTGGCAGGAGGTGGATACGCACAGGCCGCCCCGAAGGGCGGCCTGTGGAGTTGTCACCTGTTCAGCTGGCGGCCGCCGAAGCGGTCAGTCCGCCCAGCGGCCGACGCCGGTCGACTGCGGCAGGACCTGTGCCGACAGCGGACGGTCGGCCTCCAGCAGGTTCACCGCATCGGCCAGGATCGCGGCCGACTCGCGCAGCAGCGGATCCGGGCGCTTCTCGGCAGCCTTCTCGCGGGCGGCATCCTTGACGATGTCGCGCTCGTTGCCGGTCAGCCCGTCGTCATTGCTGTCATCGGCCAGTGGATCCAGATCCAGGCCCAGCTGCTTGCGGATGGCCTGGCGATCGGTGCGCTGCCGGTCCTGCTTCTCACGCTCGGCGCGGCGCTCGGCCTCGTTGAGCGAGATGTACTTCTTGGCCTTCTCGGCGCGGAACTGCTCGACATCCTCGTTCCACCACTGGAACTCCTTGTCGGCGGCGATGCGCGTGTCGTGGCGGCTTTCCAGCTTGGGCAGCAGCGGACCGAAATTGCCGTACTGGGTGTGCGGCACGGCAGCGATACGGGTCCACGGCAGGGCGTTGTCGTAGGTGCTTTCGCCGTACTCGCTGGCGTCCACGCTGGCCGGGAAGGCCAGATCGGGCACCACGCCCTTGTGCTGGGTGCTGCTGCCGCTGACGCGGAAGAACTGGGCGATGGTCAGCTTGACCTGGCCGAAGCGCTGGGTCTCGCCACTCGGCCAACGGTCGAGGTCGACGATGTTCTGCACGGTGCCCTTGCCGAAGGTGGTCTCACCGATCACCAGGCCACGGCCGTAATCCTGGATGGCGCCGGCGAAGATCTCCGACGCGGAGGCCGAGCCGCGGTTGATCAGCACGGCCAGCGGACCGTCCCACGCCACCACTTCACTGCGGTCGCTGTTGACGGTGACGCGGCCACCGGACTCGCGCACCTGGACCACCGGGCCCTGTTCGATGAACAGACCGGTCAGTTCGATCGCTTCATCCAGCGAACCACCACCGTTGTTGCGCAGGTCCAGCACCACGCCGTCGAGCTTGTCGGCCTTGAAGCCGGCCAGCAGCTTGGCCACGTCGCGCGTCGCCGACGCGTAGTCCGCGGCATTGCGGCGGCGGCCTTCGAAGTCCTGGTAGAACGTCGGCAGCTTGATCACGCCGACCTTGCGCGCCGGCTCCCCATCCTTGGCCGGGATGGTCAGGGTTTCGCCCTTGGCGGCCTGTTCGGCCAGGCGCACCTTCTGGCGGGTCAGCACCAGGGTGTGGTGCTTGCCGTCGACGCCTTCCTCGGCCGGAATAAATTCCAGGCGGACCTGGGTATCGCTCTTGCCGCGGATCTTGGCCACCACGTCATCGATGCGCCAGCCGATCACGTCTTCAAGCGGACCGGACTTGCCCTGGCCCACGCCGACGATGCGGTCGCCGGGCTTGAGCGTGCCATTGACCGCGGCCGGGCCGCCGGCGATGACCTCGCGGATCACCACCATGTCGTCCTGGCGCTGCAGCTGCGCGCCGATGCCCTCCAGCGACAGCGACATCGCCTGGTTGAAGTTCTCGGCGGTGCGCGGGGTGAAGTAATCGGTATGCGGGTCGACGGCGCTGGTGTAGGCGTTGAGGAAGAACTGGAACACGTCCTCGCCCTTGAGCTCATTGACCGACTTTTCCAGCGTGGCGTAACGCTTGTCCAGCGTCTTGCGGATCTCGGCCGGCTGCTTGCCGGCCAGCTTCAGGCGCAGCCAATCGTTCTTGACCGACTTGCGCCACAGATCGTCCAGTTCGGCGCTGCTCGCGGCCCACGGCACGTCCTTGCGGTCGTACTCGAACTTTTCGTCGGTGCTGAAATCGAAGTCCTGCTTGAGCAGCTTGCGCGCATAGCCGACGCGCTCGCCCACGCGCTGCTTGTAGACCGCGAACACCTGGAACGCCGGCTCCAGCTCACCCCCACGGATGGCGGTGGCGATGTTGGCCTCGAACGGCGCGAAGCGGGTGATGTCGGCCTGGGTGAAGAACTGCTTGCTGCTGTCGAGCGACTCCAGGTAGCGCTTGAAGACGTCCTTGGAGGTCGCCGCATCGAGTGCGCGCGGCCGGTAGGCGTATCGGCTGTCCGAGAGCAGTCCGTAGACCAGCTTGGAGGTGGTCACCTGGTCGGCCGTGGCGGCCGAGGGCAGCGCGGGCGAATCGGCGTAGGCGGCCAGTGCCATCGGCGCGGTGAGCGCCAGGGCCATCAGGAATGCGGGGGCTTTGAATTTCATGGACTAGCTCGTGGCACCTTGCCAAGGGAGAGACTGCGTGCATTACAGACACCACGACAGTGCCGAAAGTTGCCGCGTTTGTCACCGGGGCCTTCAGCCTACCGAGGCCGTTGGAGAAATTTGTGAATACCGGCGGGATCGGCAGGCAGGCACAGGCCTGCGGCCATCCGCGGTTCAGGGCCGCGGCCGGGGGAAGACAGGGGGAATGACGGAACGGGCCCCGAAGGGCCCGTTGGATCAACCGGCGACGCCGGCGTCGGCCGCCTGGCGGTCGGCGTGGTAGGACGAGCGCACCATCGGACCGGAAGCGACGTGGCTGAAGCCCAGCGCGTTGCCGTACTCCTCCAGCGCCTTGTATTCCTCGGGCGTCCAGTAGCGCAGCACCGGGTGGTGGTGGGCGGTCGGCTGCAGGTACTGGCCGATCGTGATCATGTCCACGTCGTGCTCGCGCAGGTCGCGCAGCGTGGCCTGGACCTGCTCGAGGGTCTCGCCCAGGCCGAGCATGATGCCGGACTTGGTGGCGATCTCCGGATGCTGGGCCTTGAACTTCTTGAGCAGGGTCAGCGACCACTGGTAATCCGCGCCCGGGCGCACGTTGCGGTACAGGTCCGGCACGGTTTCGATGTTGTGGTTGAACACATCCGGCGGATTGGTCGCCAGGATCTCCAGCGCGCGCTCCATGCGGCCCTTGCCACGGAAGTCCGGGGTCAGCACTTCGATCTTGGTGTTGGGCGACTTGGCACGGATGGCGCCGATGCAGTCGGCGAAGTGCTGCGCACCGCCGTCGCGCAGGTCGTCGCGGTCCACGCTGGTCACCACGACGTACTTCAGGCCCATGTCGGCCACGGTCTGGGACAGGCTGGCCGGTTCATTGGCGTCCGGCGGCTTGGGCCGACCGTGGGCGACGTCGCAGAACGAGCAGCGGCGGGTGCAGACCTCGCCGAGGATCATGAAGGTCGCGGTGCCGTGGCTGAAGCACTCGTGGATGTTGGGGCAGCTGGCTTCCTCGCAGACCGTGACCAGGCGGTTCTCGCGCAGCTTGGCCTTGAGGTTCTGCACGGCGTTGCCCGACGGAATCCGCACGCGGATCCACGACGGCTTGCGCAGCACCGGCGCGTCGGCGAACTGCACCGGCGAGCGGCCGATCTTGTCACCGCCGATCTGTTTGACGCCCGTCTGCAACGGGGCGGCGGACGGCGTGTCGCCCTGCACAACCTGCAGGGGAATGAGGCGAGCGGTGGTTTCAGTCATGGCCTTGGTCGGCGGCGTTCACGCCGCGTCAGTCAAATCGGGTAATTCAGCGGCCGGCTCGAGGGCCAGGCCGAACTGGCGGGCCAGATGGCCCAGCAGCACCGGCGTGACGGCCGCCATGCCGGACGGTCCCCCCAAGTCTACCACCGAGGTCACCTGCAGCCCTTGATAGCCACAGGGGTTGATCCGGCGGAACGGTTCCAGGTCCATGGACACATTGAAGGCCAGGCCATGGAAGGTGCAGCCGCGGCGCACGCGGATGCCGAGGGCGGCGACCTTGGCCCCGCCCACGTAGACGCCGGGGGCGCCGTCGAGGCGCTCGGCGCCGATGTTCCATTCGTCCAGGGTGTCGATGATGGCCTGCTCGATCCGGCAGACATAGTCGCGCACCCCGATGCCCAGCCGCCGCAGCTGCAGCAGCGGGTAGATCACCAGCTGGCCGGGGCCGTGGTAGGTCACCTGGCCGCCACGGTCGACATGCAGAACGGGAATATCGCCGGGGGCGAGCACGTGCTCGTCCTTGCCGGCCTGGCCCAGGGTGAACACCGGGTCGTGCTCGACCACCCACAGTTCGTCGCGGGTGGCATCGGTGCGGGCATCGGTGAAACGCTGCATGGCGTGCCAGACCGGGGCATAGGGCTGGCGGCCGAGGTCACGCACGAGGGCCGGTTGCGGCGCCCGGTCGCCCGGGGCCGCGGCGGTGGCGCAGCTGGCTACAGCGTCCACTTCACTTCCGGGTGGTCGCGCAGCGCGTTGTGGGCGGCGTCGTACTGTTCGCGGTTGTCGGCCTTGAACACCAGTCGCACGGACACGTACTTGCCGTTGGACGAGTGTTTCCAGCTGACCCGTTCGGTCAGTACTTCCAGGCCGGCGAGCTCGAGCAGGCGCGGCAGTTCGCGTTCCAGGTCGTTGCCGGCCGCGCCCATGGCGCTGAGTTCGAACTGGCCGGGGAACTGGAAGCCGTGGTCGGGGTTGTCAGACTTGATCTCCATGTCCGGGATTATGGGGATGCCCGCGCCCGAACCCAAGCGTTGCTTGATCGTGCGCACAGCGGTACCGAACGGCACGTGAAAACGCCTGTATCGCCACTGATACGCAGCAGTGCGTGCGCAGTGCTGTTCACAGGATCACGCTCTGACTACGCTGTACCAGCTTAAGAAAGAATAAATCCCTGTCTGGTATCCCATGTCCTTGAAGCCCTTCGCGCTGCCGGCCGCGCTTGCCGGTGTCCTCGCCCTGGCGGCGCCTGCCGCCCAGGCCGCCTCCCAATGCGGGCCCGATGCGATGCGCGAGCATCCGCCGCAGGTCAACTTCCGCGTCGACAACGATCTGTTCGGCGGCAAGGACCAGGATCAGGGCTATACCAACGGTGCCCAGATCACCTTCGTGTCGCCGAATCTGGTCGACTACACCGACGATCCGTGCCTGCCGCGCCTGGCGCGCTGGGTCAACAGCCACCTGGAGCGGCTGCACCCGGGCGAGTTCGAACAGCAGAACATGATCTTCAGCCTGGCCCAGGGGATTTTCACCCCGACCGATTTCACCCGGAAGGACCTGATCGAAGATGACCGCCCGTATGCGGGCGTGCTGATCGGCAGCTTCGGGTACAACGCGCGCCGCGGCGACCGGCTGCAGACGACGCAGCTGGCGTTGGGCGTGGTCGGGCCCTGGGCGCAGGGCGAAGAAGTGCAGAACGCGGTGCACGAGCTGCTGGGCGATGAGAAGTTCCAGGGCTGGGACAACCAGCTGCACAACGAGCCGGTGTTCATGCTGACCCACGAGCGGATGCGCCGGTGGCCGGCCGATGCCACGGAGAACCTGGGCGGCTGGGGCTGGGATGCGATCAGCCATTACGGCGGCGCGGTGGGCAACCTGGCCACGCACCTCAATGCCGGTGGCGAAGTGCGCTTCGGCTGGAAGCTGCCGGACGATTTCGGCAGCACCCCCCTGCGCCCGGCCGGTGAGAACACGGCGCCGACGCGCGGTGGCAAGCCGAGCGGGTGGTCGTGGCATCTGTTCGCGACGACCGATGCGGCGTGGGTGATCCGCGATATCACGCTGGATGGCAACACATTCCGCAACAGCCACAGTGTCGACAAGCGGCATGTGGTCGGCCAGGCCGGCTACGGGCTGGCGGTGATGCGCGGGCGCTGGAAGTTCGCACTGGCGCGCTACCACAGCACGCGCGAGTTCGATGGGCAGCGCGAGGCGCCGGTGTTCGGCAGCTTCACGATCAGCCGGTCGCTGTAACGCCGCCAGTACGAGACGCCGGCCAGCGGCCGGCACTACCGGGCAGCCAAAAGGGATGCGCAAAAAAAGACCGGCATTCGCCGGTCTTTTTTTACTGCGGTCGAACCGGATTACTCCGATTCCCACCACATCCAGAAGCTGTCCCACAGGCGCTTGAAGAAGCCGGCTTCTTCGACGGCGGCCACGGCAACCAGCGGCGCCTGGGCGACGACCTGGTTGTCCAGCATCACCTTCAGCGTGCCGACCTGCTGGCCAGCGGTGAACGGGGCTTCGAGGGTCTTGGGAACATCGATGCTCGGCTTGAGATCGTTGTAGCGGCCGCGCGGGACGCTGACCAGCATCGGCTGGGCGACGCCCAGCTGCAGCTTGTCGGTCTTGCCCTTCCACACCTTGTGCTCGGCCACGACCTTGCCCGGCTCGTACATGCGGTGGGTTTCGAAGAAGCGGAAGCCCCAGTTGAGCAGGGCCAGGCTGTCATCGGCGCGCTGCTTTTCCGAACCGCCCCCGAGGATCACCGCGACCAGGCGCTGGTCGCCGCGCTGGGCCGAGCTCATCAGGCAGTAGCCGGCTTCGGAGGTATGGCCGGTCTTGATGCCGTCCACGCTCTGGTCGCGCCACAGCAGCAGGTTGCGGTTCGGCTGGGTGATGTTGCCGACGGTGAATTCCTTCACCTTGTTGTAGGCGTAGGTTTCCGGGTAGTCACGCACCATCGCGCGGCCCAGCAGGGCCAGGTCGTAGGCGGTGGTGTGGTGGCCCGGGGCACTGAGGCCGTGCGCGTTGACGAAGTGCGAGTCCTTCATGCCGATCTTGGCGGCGTAGCTGTTCATCAGCGAGGCGAAGGCTTCTTCGCTGCCGGCGACGTGCTCGGCCAGGGCGATCGCGGCATCGTTGCCGGACTGGATCGCCATGCCCTTTTCCATGTCTTCCAGGCGTGCGGTCTGGTTGACCGGGAAGCCGCTGTAGCTGCCGTCGGTGCCGGCACCGCCCTCGCGCCAGGCGCGCTCACTCATCATCACCTGGTCGTCGGTACGGACCTTGCCGTTCTTGACCTCGGCGGCGACGACGTACGAGGTCATCACCTTGGTGATGCTGGCCGGGGCCAGCTGTTCGTGCACGTTTTCACCGGCCAGGACCTGCCCGGTGGCGAAATCCATCAGGATCCAGGCCTTGGAGATGCTGGGCGCGGGTGCCGGCGGCGTGGCCACGGTGGCCGGAGCGGCGGCGGCGGGAGCAGGCGCCGGTGCCGGGGTCGGCAGGGGGGTCTGGGCGGAGACCATGCCCACGAACAGGGTCGTGGCCATGGCAGCGGCGGCAAAGCGGAATTTCATCGGACAGCAAGCTCCTGGAGGGCGCCAAGGGGGGGATGAGGGATAACGGCCATTGTAGGGCCAAGGAGCGGCGGCACGCGCTGGCGTGCCGCGGGCAGTGGAAGGCTCAGTCCTTCACGATCTGCGGCGCCCCGAAGCCCAGACCGGCAATCCGGCCGGCAAGTTCCGAGGCACTGGCATGGTCGGGGGCCGGCACGCGCAGGCGCCACAGGGTGCGCCCGCCACTGACGATGTCGCTGATGCTGGCCCCGGCGATGCCGGCCGAGGACAGCTGACCGAGCGCGCGGGTGGCGTTGTCGCGGCTGGCGAAACTGGCGACCTGCAGCAGCACGCTGCCGAGCACCTGCTGGGACAGGCTGGCGCTGGGAGCCGGTGCCGGTGCCGGTGCCGGGCGCGCGGCGGCGGCGGCGGCAGGCAGTGCGGCGACCGCCACCGGGGCGCTGTTCACGCTGGCGGCCTGGGTGGTGGCCGGCTTGCCGGTGGCCACGCGTACCCCGTTGTCGCGCATCCAGTGATCGAAGTTGTCGGCGTTGCCCGGCTTGGCCGAGTCGGCCACGCGGTAGCGGTACTGCTCGCCGGCCGGTTTGGCCGCGGTGCCCGTGGCGGTGGCGGCCGGCAGCTTGCCGACCAGGGCATCCATGTCGCTGGCGCGGCGTGCCGCGGTGGCGCTGGCCGTCGTCGCGGCAGCCGCAGCGGCGGCGACCTCGCGGCGTTCGCGGCGGCTGGGCTTGTCGACCATGAGGTTGTCGTCGCCCGGGGCCAGTGCGCGGACTTCCACGTTGCCGGTACCGCGCTGGGTGATGCCCAGACGCACGGCGGCCGCGTAACTGAGATCGACCACGCGGCCGTCATGGAACGGGCCACGATCATTGACCCGCACGATCACCGATTCGCCGTTGTCCAGGTTGGTGACCCGGGCGAAGCTCGGCAGTGGCAGCGTCTTGTGCGCGGCGGTGAAGGCGTACATGTCGTACACCTCGCGGTTGGAGGTCAGGCGGCCATGGAACTTGGCGCCGTAATACGAGGCCGTGCCCTTCTCGGCATAGCCGCGGGTCTTGTCCATCACCTGGTACTGCTTGCCCAGCACCACGTACGGCGATTTGTTGCCGACCGGCGAACGCGGCAGATCCACCACCTCCGGCTCGGGGATGCAGGCTACGTTCGGAATGTAGGTGGGGGTGCTGTCATTCACGCCCGGCTTGTACAGCCCGCCGGCGCGATAATCGCCGCGCGTGCTCGGGTCTTCAGACGCGGCTTTGTACGGCGAGCCATCAGGACAATGCGCCGGACGCCCGCCTTTGCCCTGCACCACCGCGCCGGACGGCTTGCTGCTGCCGGAAGCGGTGCCGCCCCCGGGCTTCTTCGGCGCACTGCTGCAGGCGGCCAGTGCCAGTATCAACAGACCCGGGATCAGCCATCTGGAGCGTGCGATCGTGTTCATGCCGGCGGCAACTCCTGTCCGGCGATGGCCTGGGACAACTGGTACACGGCCATCGCATACATTTTCGAGAGGTTGTAGCGGGTAATGGCGTAGTAGTTCTGGAAGCCCAGCCAGTACTGCTTGCCGGTGCTGCCTTCCAGCGTGATCGGGGTGGCGGTCAGGCCGGCCGCGACCGGAACGCTGGGCTGGTAACCGCGCTGGGCCAGCTCGGACAGGCTCCAGGTCGGTGCCCACTCGGTCGGATTGAACGCCTCGCGACCCGCCTGCAGCGTGGCCGGCACGGCGACCGGGCCACCGCGGACCCAACCGCCCTTCTTGACGAAGTAGTTGGCGATCGAGGAGAAGACGTCGTCATAGCTGTTGAACAGATCGCGACGGCCATCGCCGTTGCCGTCCACCGCGTAATCGAGATAGCTGGAGGGCATGAACTGGCCCATGCCCATCGCGCCGGCGTAGCTGCCCTTGATCGCGGTGATGTCGAGCTTCTCATCGCGGGTCAGCGCGAACAGGCGCGCCAGTTCGTCGCGGAAGAACAGCTCGCGGCGCACTTCGCGTTCGAGCTTGGCCGGATCGCCACTGCGCGGGTATTTGAAGGCCAGCGTGTACAGCGCATCCAGCACGCGGTAATTGCCGGTGTTGCCGCCGTAACTGGTTTCCACGCCGATGATCGCCACGATCACCTCGGCCGGAACCCCGGTGCGCTGCTGCACGCGCATCAGCTCATCGCGATGCTGGGCGAGGAACTTCCTGCCGCCTTCGATCCGCGCCTGGCTGATGAACATCGGCCGGTATTCGTTCCACGGTTTGACCCGCTCGGCCGGGCGCGACATCGCCGCGATGATCGGGTCGCGGATCTGCGCCTGGGCCAGGGTCGCCTCGATGTGCGCGGCGGGAATGCCGTAGCGGGCCGCGGTATCGCGCACGAAGTTGGCGCGCGCCACCTCGAACGGGACCGGGGTCAGATCGACCGGGGCCGCGTTGGCGCCCGCTGCCTCGGGGGCGGCTTCGGCCGGCCCTTTGTTCCCCGCAGCGGGAGTGACGGGAACCCCCGAGGCCTGCGGCGACGGTGAAGGAGTCTGCGGCTGGGTCGCACAAGCGACCAAACCGAGCGTGAGCATGCAGGCCAGGGAGCGTCGAATCATCGCGGCAGGTTAGCAGGTCATGGATGAATTAAAACCCCTAACACCATGAATCTCAACGGATTGCCTGAGTTCCACCGATGCCGTTAAGGCCGCGTGTAGGACGCGCCGGCTCACTTCCCCATTCATGTTGATCCTCACGCACGACGACCGTGCGGTGGAACGGGAACGCGCTCGCGCCTCCGGCAAGGTTGCCGGGCAGACGCCACGACCGGCAGGGGCGGCGACGCACGTCTCACTTTGTGCGCTGGCAACACCGGGCGAAGAGGTCTGCCGGCTGCGTCCCCATCCCCGCGGACGCAACCGGCCAAACCGGACCCGATCGGCAGCGGCGCGGCGCGCATCTCCCCAGCGCGCGCCTCGCCCTCTCTACCTGTGAGGTCAACTACTCCCCGCCAGACTCCCCCTTCGCGATGCTTGGCTCAGCGCGTCGTTGTTGGCGGGCCGCCATTGTGCAGGCCGTTTGCGACAAGTCCATTGATCGAGATCAAGTCACTTCATATCTGTGCGCCACTTCTCACTTTTGCGGCGACAGCTTGACGATGCCTGCACGTGGAAGCGTTTTCGCCTGGGCGCGTGCGCAATGCATGGCGGATGCCGGCCTCATGTCGAATGCACCGGCTGATGCTGCCGCGCGGCCATCACCAGCCCGAAGCTGGCCAGCAGCGATACCGCCGACGTGCCGCCATAGCTGATCAAGGGCATGGGCACGCCCACCACCGGCAGCAGCCCGGAGATCATGCCGCCGTTGACCAGCACGTAGACGAAGAACACCAGGCCGGTGGTGCCGACCAGCAGCCGCGAGTATCCACAGCGCGACTGGCTGGCGATCCACAGGCAGCGCGCGGTGACGAACAGGAACAGGCTGAGCACCACCGCCACCCCGACCCAGCCGAACTCCTCGGCCAGCACCGAGAAGGCGAAGTCGGTGGTGTACTCGGGCAGGAAATCCAGCGTGGCCTGGGTGCCCTGCCCCCAGCCTTTGCCGTGCATGCCGCCCGAGCCGATCGCGATCTTGGACTGGATGATGTTCCAGCCGGTGCCCAGCGGATCGTTCTCCGGATACAGGAAGGTCAGCACGCGATCCTTCTGGTACTGCCGCAGCAATCCGAACCACGCCAGCGGCGCCGCCACCGACAAGCCACCCAGCGCCACCGCCATCCACCACCAGCGCAGCCCGGCCAGCAGCAGCGCGAACACGCCACTGGCGGTCACCAGCGTCGCGGTGCCCAGGTTGGGCTGCAGCAGGATCAGCACCGCCGGGCCACCGATCAGCACGGCGGCGGTCAGCACCGCGCGCGGCCGCGGCGGCAAGGGCTGTTTGTGCAGGTACCACGCCATCATCATCGGCAGGCTGAGCTTGAGCAGCTCGGAAGGCTGCAGATAGAACGCGCCCAGGTTCAACCAGCGCTGGCCGTACTTGCCGGTGCCGACCACATACACCGCCAGCAGCGGCAGCAGGGAGAGCGTGTAGATCCACGGCGACCACACACGCAGTTCCACCACTGGCAGCCGCGACAGCCCCCAGAGTGCGGCAAGGCCGGCCCCGTAGCGCATCGCCTGCGCATTTACCGGACCGTCCACGCTGTGAAGCACGGCCAGGCCGGCCACCATCAGCAGGCACAACGCGCCCAGCAGCGGCAGGTCCAGCGTGCGGAAAAAGAAATGGAACACGGCGCGTGCGCGCTGCAGTAGTTCGACCATGCGGACGACTCCTGTGGATGACGCGACGCACAGCAGGAGGCGACACGGCGAACAGAAAGCGGGCCCGACAGGCGGGCCGGCGCGAGCGCAGGACCGTAACACGCGTGGGCACCGCAAACCTTAGCCGACACGTACCGCCGATCACGGCGTACGCATCGCGTGCGCTCAGCCGTAGCCGCCGTGCACCGGGTTGTGGCGACGTACCGCCATCACCAGGCCGAAGCCGGCCAGCAGCGATACCGCCGAGGTACCGCCGTAACTGATCAAGGGCATCGGCACCCCGACCACCGGCAGCAGGCCGGAAATCATGCCGCCGTTGACCAGCACGTAGACGAAGAACGCCAGGCCGGTCGCGCCCGCCAGCAGGCGCGAATAGGTATCGCGCGACTGCGAGGCGATCCACAGGCAGCGCCCGATCACCACCAGGTACAGCGCGAGTACGATGGCCACGCCGATCCAGCCGAACTCCTCGCTGAGCACGGAGAAGGCGAAGTCGGTGGTCTGCTCGGGAATGAAGTTCAGGTGCGACTGCGAGCCCTGTCCCCAGCCCTTGCCGTCGAAGCCCCCCGAGCCGATCGCGATCTTGGACTGGATGATGTTCCAGCCCGCGCCGAGCGCATCGCTCTCCGGGTCCATGAACATCATGATGCGGTCCTTCTGGTACGGCCGCAGCAACCAGAACCAGGCCACCGGCGCGGCCGCGGCGACACCGCCGACCGCCACGCCCACCCACCACCACGGCAGGCCGGCCAGCAGCAGCACGAACGCACCGCTGGCGGCGATCAGCACGCCGGTGCCGAAGTCCGGCTGCAGCATCACCAGCCCGGTCGGTACGCCGATGATCACCGCGCTGGTCAGCACCGTGGAGAAGCGCGGCGGCAGCGGCATGCGATGCAGGTACCAGGCCACCATCATCGGCAGGCTGACCTTGAGCAGTTCGGCCGGCTGCAGGTAGAACAGCTTCAGATCCAGCCACTGCCGGCCGTACTTGCCGGTGCCGAGCACGAACACGGCCAGCAGCGGAATCATCGAGACCGCATAGATCAACGGCGTGGCCGAGCGGGTGCGCAGGATCGACACGCGCGAGATCGCCCACATCGCGGCCAGGCCGACCGCGAAGCGCGCGCCCTGCGCGAACACCAGGCCGTCGCCGCCGGCGCTCTTGAGCACCGCCAGGCCGATCAGCATCAGCGCGCCCAGGGCCAGGCACAGGACCCAGTCCAGCGAGCTGCTGAAGCGGACGGCCATATCGACCGCCCAGCGCAGGAAGACCTTCATCGTGTCCGCTCCGGTGCGGTCGGCGGCGCGGTGGCACTCGGCACGGGGGCGCCGGGCAGCGGCGCCGGGGCGGGCTCGGGCGCGGCAGGCACACCGACCATGACCGGCAGCAGCTCCAGCGCGGCCACGGCGGCATCGCCCGCTTCGCGTGCCGCACCATCGCCACCGTCGAACGCCGTGATGCCGATCGCGGTGGTGCCGCGCTCACTGTCCAGCGGTTCCAGGCCGTCGGGCATCTTGCCGAGCAGCCAGGCGTCAAAAATCTTGCGGGCGATCGGTGCTGCCGCCGAGCCACCGTAACCACCGCCCTCCACCGCGATCGCCACCGCGATCACCGGGTGGTCGGCCGGTGCGAAGCCCACGAACAGCGCGCGGTGGCGCAGATGCAGCGGCAGGCTGCGCGGGTTGACCGCCGCGGTACCGCGGCGGCTGATCACCTGCGCGGTGCCGGTCTTGCCGGCCATGACATACGGGGCTCCGGCGGCAGCACGCGCACCGCTGCCGCCCGGCTGCATGGTGCCCATCATGCCTTCGCGCACGGCTTGAAGATTGCCTGGCGTCGGGCTGATCGGCTTGCTTTCGCCCGGCGGCGTGGCGGTCCAGTCCGCATCGAAACCGGCGCGCTGCTGCATCACCAGGTGCGGCTGCCGCAGCTGGCCATCGGCGATGCCGGCCACCCCATGCACCAGCTGCAGCGGCGTGACCTTCCAGTCACCCTGGCCGATGCTGACGTTGACGGTGTCGCCGGGATACCAGCGCTCTTTGCGCGCCTTGAACTTGGCCGCCGGCGACGGCAGGATGCCGCCGATCTCGCCGGTCAGGTCGATGCCGGTCGGCGCACCGAACCCGTAGTAGCCCATGTAGTGGTCGAAGCGGTCGATGCCCAGATCCAGCGCCAGCTTGTAGTAATACGTATTGACCGACTGGGTGATCGACTTGCGCAGATCGGTCCAGCCATGGCCCCCACGGTTGGCATCGCCCCAGCCGCGCGAGGTGCCGGGCAGATAGAACATGCCGGTGGAGAGGATCTTGTCTTCCGGCCTACGCACGCCGCTGTCCAGGCCGGCCAGCCCGATCAGTGGCTTGATGGTGGAACCGGGCGCGACACCGCCAAGCACCAGGCGGTTGAACTGCGGCCGCGAGGGGTTGTCGTTGAGCGCCTTGAAGTCAGCGTGCGAGATGCCGTTGACGAACAGGTTGGGGTCGTAGGACGGCAGGCTGACCATCGCCAGCACTTCGCCGGTGCGCGGGTCCATCGCCACCGCCGCGCCCTCGAACTCGCCGAAGGCGGCGACCATCGCGCGCTGCAGGTCGGCATCGATCGACAGCCGCAGGTCGCTGCCCGACTGCGCCGCGACCCGGCCGATGGTGCGGATCGCCCGGCCCTGTACGTTGGTCTCGACCTGCTCGTAACCGACCTTGCCACGCAGCTGCTGCTCGTAATAGCGCTCCAGCCCGGACTTGCCGATGTGGGTCAGCGCGGCATTGCCCTCGCCCAGCATCTCCAGGTCCTTGTCATCGACCCGGCCGACGTAGCCGATGATGTGCGCGAACAGATCGCCATACGGATAGCGACGGGTCAGGTACGGCTCCAGCTCCACGCCGGGGAAACGCCAGCGGTCCACCGCGAACCGCGCCATCTCCTCATCGGTGACGCGCAGCTTGAGCGTGACCGGCAGGAAACTTCGGCGGGCCTTGCGCGACCGGTTGAAGGTCTCGATGTCTTCCGGGCTCAGCGCGAGGATCTTCGACAGGCCCGCCAGCGTGGCGTCCATGTCCTTGACCTTGTCCGGGGTGATGTCCAGGCGGAACGCCGGCACGTTCTCGGCCAGCAGCCGGCCGTTGCGGTCGTAGATCATCCCGCGCCCCGGCACCACCGGCCGCGGCTTGATCCGGTTGGCCTCCGAGCGCGTGGCGTAGATGTCGTGGTCCATCACCTGCAGCTTGAAGTACCAGCCGCCGAGGCCGAGCAGGCACACCAGCACGCCGAGGAAGCCCAGCGCGGCGCGGCGCCGGAACTGTTCTGCCTCGGCATGCGGATTCTTGGCCTGGCGGCGCATGTACATGTCAGCGCCCGCGTCGCCCGAAGCGCAGGGCGTCCAGCAACACGAACACCAGCGGCCACAGCGCCATGCCCAGCAGCGGCGCCCACCAGTACGACCACGGCAGGGTCGGCTCGCCGACCACGATGTGCACCACCGCGCTGACGATGCGATCGTTGAACAGCAGGCCGCCGATCGCCAGGATCTGCTGCGACATCGGGAAGAAGCGGATGCGCGCGCGGAAGCGCTGCAGGATGAAGGTCAGGATCACCAGCCGCAGCGCCTGCTCGCCGAGCACGCCGCCATAGAGCAGATCGGCGATCACGCCGCTGGCGAAGGCGATGCCCAGCCCGACCCGGTCCGGTGTTTCGATCACCCAGTAGGCCAGCACCAGCGCCAGCCAGTACGGGCGCAGCGGCTGCAGCAGGGCCGGCAGTGGCAGCAGGCCGAGCAGCAGGGCCACCACCAGGCTGACCGGGAGCACCCAGGGTTTGTCGCGCAGGCGGCTCATGGCCGGTTCTCCACGGGTTCGGCCTGCCGAGCATGGCTCGGCACTACCGTGGATTCGGCTGCGGCACGGCGCGGAGCGGTCACCGGTACCGGTGCGGCCGGACCGGGCCGGTTGGCCTGTGGTGCATTGGCGGGCGCCGCGGTGCCGGCCGGCGTGCCCTCCTGCAGCGGCGCAGCGGCCGGTCCACCGGCTTCGCTGGCATCACGGCGCAGGTTCGGCGGGATGCGGATCGCCTCGCCCGGGCGCAGCAGCAGCACATCGCGGCCGCGGTCGAGTTGGGCGGCCGGCTTCAGCTCGCCGACCAGGAAGGCATGGGTGTCATCCGGGCGCAGCGCGGTGATGCTGCCGACCGGGAATCCAGCAGGGAAGCGCCCGCCCAGGCCGGAGGTGACGATCTCGTCGCCCACTTCCACCCCGGCACTGAGCGGAATGTCGCGCAGTTCGAGCGTGTCGCCGCGGCCGTAGACGATCAGGCGCACGCCGTTGCGGGCCACGGTGACCGGCACCGCGTGGTCGGGGTCGGTGAGCAGCAGCACGGTCGCGCTGTTGCCGGTGGTGGCGATCACCTGGCCCATCAGGCCACCGGCATCGATCACCGCCTGGCCGACATGCACGCCATCGCGGGTACCGGCGGCCAGCACCAGGCGCTGCCGCACCGGGTCCAGGTCGATATCCAGGATCGGGGCGAGCTGCACGTCCAGGCCACTGCGCTCGGCCACGTTGAGCAGCTCGCGCAGCTGGGCATTGTCCAGCGCGGCGGTCTGCAGGCGGGTCAGGCGCGCATTGGCGATCAGCAGCTGGTTGCGCAGTTCGCGGTTCTCGGTGACGAGCTGGCCGTGGCTGGCCGCGTTGTCCTTGACCTGGGTGCCCAGGCGACCCGGGAGGCCGGCCAGCGCCCACACCGGCTGCACCAGCACGTTGGCCTGCGCGCGCAGGCGCGACAGCCAGCCGGCCTGGTCATCGAGCACGATCAGGGTGATGGCCAACGCCAGGTAAGCGAGCAGGCGCAGCGGACTGGCGGCATCGCCCTGGCGGGAGGCTACGGGAGGACCGGCGTAAGGCGGCACAGGCGTCGACTGGGAAAAGTGTGGATGAAGCGCGCGGAACGAGAGCGCAGCGGGAACAGCATGCGACAACGCCCCGGCGGGGTGACGCCCGGTGAGCGGGGCTCACCGGAGGCATCACGCCGCAGAGGCGTGTCTACGATACACGGCCGGTACGGCTCACTCCGGCGCAAAGAACTCGTTGCCGTGCATGTCCACCAGCTCCAGCGCACGACCACCACCGCGGGCCACGCAGGTCAGCGGGTCATCGGCCACCTGCACGTGCAGGCCGGTTTCCTCGGAGATCAGGCGGTCCATGTCGCGCAGCAGGGCACCACCACCGGTCAGCACGATGCCGCGCTCGGCGACGTCGGCACACAGTTCCGGCGGGGTCTGCTCCAGCGCCAGCTTGACCGCGCTGACGATGCCCGACAGTGGCTCGTGCAGGGCTTCAAGCACCTCGTTGGAGTTGATCTTGATCATCTTCGGCACGCCCTCGGCGAGGTTTCGGCCGGAGATTTCCATCTCGATCACTTCCGCCTGCGGGTAGGCGCAGCCGAGCTCGACCTTGATCCGCTCGGCGGTGGCTTCACCGATCAGCATGCCGTGGTTGCGGCGCACGTAGTTGGTGATCGATTCGTCGAAGCGGTCGCCGCCGATGCGCACGGAGGCCGAGTAGACGATGCCGTTCAGCGAGATCACCGCCACTTCGGTGGTGCCGCCGCCGATGTCGATGACCATCGAGCCGCGCGCTTCGGTCACCGGCATGCCGGCGCCGATCGCAGCGGCCATGGGCTCTTCGATCAGGAACACATCGCGCGCGCCGGCCTCCTCGGCCGATTCCTTGATCGCGCGGCGCTCGACCTGGGTCGAGCCGGCCGGCACGCAGACCAGCACGCGCGGGCTCGGGCGCAGGAAGCGCGACTTGTGGACCTTCTTGATGAAGTGCTTGAGCATCGCCTCGGTGTAGGTGAAGTCGGCGATGACGCCATCCTTCATCGGGCGGATGGTGGTGATATGCCCCGGGGTACGGCCGAGCATCTGCTTGGCCTCGGCGCCCACGGCAGCCACGGAACGGGTACCACCGATGGCACGGTCCTGGCGCACGGCCACGACCGACGGCTCGTTCAGCACGATCCCCTGCCCACGCACGTAGATGAGGGTGTTGGCCGTGCCCAGGTCGATGGACAGGTCATTGGAGAACATGCCACGCAGTTTCTTGAACATCTGGGAGTTGATCCTGAGGGGTGTCGCGCCCAACGCGGGATGGCGAAAAAATGGGCAGAATTCGAGGTCGACAAGCCTAGCAATCCCCCTGTGCGCGAGCAAGGACAAATCTGGCCGAAAGCCAGCCTTCACGGCCATTCAGGCCAATCCGGACAGCCCGGGTTCTGGCCCAAAGCCGCCTCACCCGTTAACCTTTGCGCCGCAGGGCGCCGCGAGGCGCCGTTTCGTTGCCCGCCAGACGGGCCTCAAACTCCCTTCCGCATAGGCCTTACTCGATGTCCGCTTTGATCTGTGGTTCTCTTGCCTTCGACACCATCATGGTGTTTCCGGACCAGTTCAAGAATCACATCCTGCCGGACAAGGTGCACATCCTGAATGTGTCGTTCCTGGTGCCGCGCATGCGTCGTGAATTCGGCGGTTGCGCAGGCAACATCGCCTACAACCTGTACCTGCTGGGCGGCGAGCCGATCCCGATGGGCACCGTGGGCTCGGACTTCGGCCCGTACCGCGAGTACTTCCAGGGCCTGGGCATCGACCTGAGCCGGGTCAAGGTGATCGACGAGCTGTTCACCCCGCAGGCGTTCATCACCACCGACCACGACAACAACCAGATCACCGCCTTCCACCCGGGCGCGATGATGCGGTCCTACGAGAACCACGTGAAGGACGTGCCGGGCGTGACCCTGGGCCTGGTCGGCCCGGACGGGCGCGAGGGCATGATCCAGAACTCGCAGGAATTCTTCGAAGGCGGCGTGCCGTTCATCTTCGACCCGGGCCAGGCCATGCCGCTGTTCAACGGCCCGGAGCTGCGCACCTTCATCGAACAGGCCGACTACGTGGTGGTCAACGACTACGAGTCCAACCTGCTGCAGGAGCGCACCGGCTGGGATGAAAAGGAGATCGTGAGCCGGGTCAAGGCCTACATCACCACCCGTGGCCCGAAGGGCGCGGTCATCCACACCCCGGAAAAGACCTATGACATCCCGCCGGCGCACGAGCGCCGCGTGGTCGACCCGACCGGCTGCGGCGACGCCTTCCGCGCCGGCCTGATCTACGGCATCGAGAAGGGCTACGACTGGCTGACCATCGGCCGCATGGGCAACCTGATGGGCGCGCTGAAGGTCGAGCACCCGGGCACCCAGAACCAGCGCTTCACGTTTGATGAGTTCAATGAGCAGTTCAAGCAGCAGTTTGGTTACGCGTTGAACGCGTAACCAAACTGCCCGCGCATCCCACCTGAACCCCGCGCCGTTGGCGCGCCCCCTTGAACATCAAGGGGGCTCTCCACCAGGGGGGACTCGAGGGGTGATGCGGGTAGAGCCAGGCCATGCCTGGCTGCTTTTCAGGTCCGTCGCCGGTTGAGCATGCGACAGCCCTTGTCCGGTGCGATCAGGCCAAAACCCGCTTCCCTTCCCACGCCGCCAGCACCTCGCCGCAGTCGGCCAGATGCCAGCACGCCAGGCCCGGCCACGGGTTGTCCGGCGTGTTGACGAGCAGGGTGCGGGTACCGGCGGCGCGGCCGCATTCGAGGTCGAAACGGTGATCGCCGACCATCACCATGCGGGCGGGCGCTGCCTGCCAGCGCTCGACGAAGTACTGCAGCCCGGCCGGTGACGGTTTGGGCTGGGCTTCGTCGCGGCCGATGATGTCGTCGGTGGCGAACATGTCCCCTATACCGATCGCCTGCAGCGTCAGTTCGGCCAGTTCGCGCGCGTTGCGGGTCAGGATGCCCAGCCGGCAGCCCGCACCGTGCAGCGCGCGTACCAGGGCCACGGCACCGGGAGCGGCCTGCGCGTGCTCTGCCAGCGCGCGTTCGTGTGCCAGCAGCCAGTCATGCTTCTCCGCCGCCACCTCGGCCGGCAGCGCGGCGAGGTGGGTCAGGATGTCGTCTTCCTGCGGGATCGCGAGCTCGCGTTTGATGCGCTGGAAATCATGCACCGCCACGGTCAGCGTACCGTCCATGTCGAACACCCAGTGACGGATGGCCGGCAGGCCGCTCACTGCCACCACTGCGGCATCTGGCTGGCGTCCACGCCGCCGGTCTCGAATACGGCCGTTCGCGTGCCGCCGGCCTTGACCGGGAATTCGATGCTGATCACCTTGGCCTTGCGGGCCAGGTTCCACAGCGCCTTCTGGTCGGTGATGAACATCGCGATCGCCTCATCGGTATCCGGGCGCCAGGCCGCCATCGCCACCGGCTTGCCGTCGTCGACGGTCACCTTGACCTGGCACTTCGGGCAGCGGAAATCGCCGGCCTGCAGCACGAGGTAGGCGTGGCGCTTCCACTCGGGATGGTCGCGGAAGACCAGCTGCACCGGTTTGGCACCGCTGCCGTCCACATCCACCCGCTCCTTGCTGTAGATCTGCGCGGAGGCCTGGATGCCCTTGGTTCCGACCGGGATCTTGTTGTACTGCCACAGCGCCTGCAGGCGGCGCGTCTCGCGCGCGGCTTCAGCCTTGGCCTTGACCTCGGCGTAGCCCGGTTCGATCCGGGCAGCCACGTCGGTGTCCTTGTACTGATCCAGCAGCGAGCCGCCGTGGATGCGCGCGCGCTCCCAATCCTGCGCGGCGACGGCCATGTCGTACTGCTTGGCCACGCCTTCGGCCTTCTCTTCCTGCTGCGCCTTGGCGGCGGCCGCGGCGGCTTCCTGCGCCTGGCGCTCGGCCTCGGGATTGCTGCAGGCGGCCAGCGCGAAGGCGCAGGCCGCTACCAGGATCAGTCGCTTCATTGGGTGCTCCGTGTTGGACGATGGCGCGCCAGGCGCCTGCGCCTACTTTATCGCCAAGCGCGCCATGCCGGCACGATGCCGTTCGGCGCCACCATCACGGCGTGGCCGGCTGCCCTTCCCGCCACCACTGGGTGGACGGTGCCGGTGCGCGGATATCCAGGCGTTCGCCCATGTGCGGCGCGGTCAGCGCCACGCCCTGTTCCTGCGCCAGCGTGGTGATGCGTTCGAACGGTTCGGTCCACGGGTGCAGCGCGAGGTCGAAGGTGCCGTTGTGGATCGGCATCATCACCTTGCCGCGCACGTCCAGGTGCGCCTGCAGGCTCTGTTCGGGCTGCATGTGCACGTCCGGCCACTGCGCATCGTAGGCGCCGGTCTCGATCATGGTCAGGTCGAACGGGCCGTAGCGCTCGCCGATGCGGGCAAAGCCGTCGAAGTAGCCGGTGTCACCGCTGAAGAAGATGCGGGTATGCCCGGTGTCGATCACCCACGAGGCCCACAACGTGCGGTTGCCGTCGGCCAGGGTGCGCCCGGAAAAATGCTGGGCCGGGGTCGCGACGATCTTCAGGCCTTCCACGCGGGTGTCCTGCCACCAGTCCAGCTGCACCACCTTCACCGCCGGCACGCCCCACCCGATCAAACGGTCACCCACGCCGAGCGCGGTGACGAAGTGCTGCACCTTCGGCGCGAGCGCGAGGATGGCCGCGTGGTCGAGGTGATCGTAATGGTCGTGCGAGATGATCACGCCGGTGATGGGCGGCAGTTCGTCGATGCTCAACGGCGGGGCGTGGAACCGCTTGGGCCCCATGAACGACATCGGCGAGGCGCGCTCGGCGAACACCGGGTCGGTCAGCCAGAAATGGCCGTCCAGCTTCATCAGCATCGTCGAATGCCCCAACCGCCAGAGGCTGTCATCGGGCGCGTCGAGCAGGGCCTGGCGGGTCAGCGCCTGCACCGGGATCGGCGCCAGCGGGCTGGCATCGGCCGGCTTGTCGAACAGGAACTTCCACATCACGCCCAGCGTACCGACGAAGCCGAGCGCGCTCTTGCCGACGGGATTGTGGAAGCGCCCGTCGCCGAACTGCGGCGACTGGTCATAGGCGGCAGCCGGGCGGGCACCGCAGGTCAACAGGCCAATGGACATGGCGATCAACACCGTCAGAAGGAGGAGGAATCGAGGCAGGCGACGCGTCATCGGGGCTTGCCCTGGAAAGTACACCGGCGAGTGTACTTGCCTTTTCCGAAAAGTAAACTGAACGGTGTAAAATGGCGGCATGAGCCCCTCCGACCGCCCTACCCGCCTGACCGACCGCAAGCGCGCGGCCATCCTCGAAGCGGCGGTAGCCGAGTTCCGCACGTTCGGCTTCGCCGGCACCAGCATGGACCGCATCGCGGCCACGGCCGAGGTATCCAAGCGCACCGTCTACAACCACTTCGCCAGCAAGGACGAACTGTTCACCGCGATCCTGTGGCAGCTGTTCGAGGCCAGCCAGGCGCTGGATGTCGTGCCGTACGATCCGGCACGGCCGCTGCGCGATCAGTTGCTGGTGTTCGCGGCGCGGAAGATGCGCCTGCTCGACGACCCCGGCTTCATCGATCTGTCCCGGGTGGCCATGGCCGAGCTGGTGCACACACCCGAACGGGCGCGCGCGATGATGGACAAGCTGGCCGAGAAGGAAGAAGGCCTGACCGGCTGGATCCGCGCCGCCCAGGCCGATGGCCGGCTGCGCGCGGAGATGCCGCCCGCCGAGGCGGCCCACCAGTTGCAGGCGATGCTCAAGGCATTTGCGTTCTGGCCGCAGATCACCTTCGGCCAGCCACCGCTGGCACCGGCGCAGCAGCACCAGGTGATGCACGACTGCGTGGACATGTTCCTGGCCGTGCGCGCGGTGTGAGCGCTGGCGCCGAGGCATGAAAAAACGGCGGGTTTCCCCGCCGTTTTTCGTTCAACCGATACGTCTGGCGATTACGGCTTGGCCGTGCCCGCCTCGGCCTTGTCCAGCATGTCCTGGACCGAGCCGGTGGTGATCGGGTGATACCCCGGCTTCGCCTTGGCGAAGGCCGCCTTGGCAAAGGCCAGGCCTTCCGGCGTCTTCACCAGTTCGGCGTAGATCGGCAGGATCAGCTTGCGGCGGCCAACGCGCTCGATGAACGCACCGGCGGCCTCGTTCGCTTCGCTGTAGCCGCTGCGGATCGTCAGCGGGTACCAGCGCATCGCGATCTCGCCGTTGGCCGTGCCGGTGAAGTGGTACGCCTTGTCCAGCGCAGCCAGTTTCTCGACCGGCAGGGTCTTGCCCAGGCCGTCGATGAAGTGCACCCATTCCTGGGTGCCCCACTCGCCGGTGATCTGCGCATTCGGCAGCGTGTTGCTGCCCTGCCACGCGATGCGTGCGGTATCCACGATGGAGAAGTTGCGCGAGCGGGCCTTGGTCGCGAACGACGGAATGCCCGGCTCGTCCAGCCATGCCTTCAGCTCGGCATCGGTGACGGCGCCAGGCTTCTTGGACAGCAGGTTCTTCTTCAGGTATTCGACGAACTGGTCGGTGTTGGCGCTCTGGAAGGCGTGGTCATCGAACCAGCCGCGCAGGAACGGATCGAAGGTCTCGCGGCCGAAGCGCTGTTCCAGGAACTGCAGGAACCACGAACCCTTGACGTAGGCCACGTTGCTCAGCGCCTCGTCCGGATCACGCTCGCTCAGCGGCGGCAGCGCCAAGGCCTGGTCGGCCTCGCTCATGCCCTTCACTTCGGCGAGCAGATCGTTCTGGTCGATCTCGCGCTCCATCTCGGCCATTTCCTGGCCGTACAGCGCCTCGGTGATGCGGCCCTGCACGTAGGTGGTGAAGCCTTCGTTGAGCCAGATGTCCTTCCAGCTGGCGTTGGTCACCAGGTTGCCCGACCAGCTGTGCGCCAGTTCGTGGGCGACCAGCGAGACCAGCGACTTGTCACCGACGATCACGGTCGGGGTGGCGAAGGTCAGGCGCGGGTTTTCCATGCCACCGAACGGGAACGACGGCGGCAGCACCAGCATGTCGTAGCGGCCCCAACGGTACTCACCGTAGAGCTTCTCGGCGGCGCCGATCATCTTCTCGGTGTCTTCGAACTCCTTGGCGGCCTTGCCGACCATGGTCGGTTCGGCCCACACCCCGGAGCGGCCGGAGATCGGCTCGAACACCAGGTCGCCGGCGGCGATGGCCAGCAGGTAGGACGGGATCGGCTGCGGCATCTTGAAGGTGTAATCACCATCACGCGCGGCCTTGGGATCGTTGTCGGCGCTCATCAGCACCATCACGTCCGGGCGCGAGACCACATGCGCGCTGTAGGTGAAGCGCACGCTCGGGGTGTCCTGCAGCGGCACCCAGGAACGGGCGTGGATCGCCTGCGACTGGCTGAACATGAAGGGCAGCTTCTTGCCCTCCGTCATCGACGGCTCCAGCCACTGCAGGCCCGAGGCGGTCGGTGCGGTGTGATACGTGATCACGACCTTGGCCGGCTGGTCCGGGGTCTCGATGCTCAGCTTGCTGCCGAACACCTTGTCGGCCGGTGCCAGCACGAAGGGCAGCGGCGCGGTCTTGCCGTCGGCGGCGATCGCCTCGACCTTCTCCACGCTCAGCTCGCGGGTGTCCAGCACCAGCTGCTTGGCGGCCTTGTCCTTCCACTCCAGGGTGTAGGTCGCGGTGCCACCGATCTGCTTGCTGTCGAAATCCAGCTTCAGATCCAGCGCGAGGTCCTTGACGACCACCTTGTCCGGCTCGGCGTACGAGCTTTCATCGTGGCTGCGGCTGTCCGCTTTCATGGCAGTGCCCGCCGGCGCGTTGGCAGTGGGATCGACGGTCGGAGCCGCCGGTTCTTTGGAGCAGCCGGACGCCAGGGCGACGGCCAGGGGAATCAACAGGAACGGAGATCGCATGAACGGGACCGATCGGGGTGAAACGACCAGTTTACCCCTGTCCCGGGACCGCGCGCAGGCCGTACGTGGCGGCTTGCGCATTCAGTTGGCTGCGCGAAGCGTCAGAGCTTGTAGCCGGAGTGGATCGAGACGATCCCGCCGGTCAGGTTCTTGTAATGGCACCGCTCGAAACCGGCCTCGGCCATCATCGCCTTGAGCTGCTCCTGCGGCGGATGCTTGCGGATGCTCTCGGCCAGGTACTGGTAGCTGTCGCCATCGCGCGCGAACAGCTGGCCCAGCTTCGGCAGGATCTTGAACGAGTGGAAATCGTAGATCGGCTTGAACCAGTCCGCGGTGACCTCGGAGAATTCCAGCACGCGTGCCTGGCCGCCCACCTTGAGGACGCGGTGCATCTCGCGCAGGCCGGCTTCCTTGTCGGTGACGTTGCGCAGGCCGAAGGCGATGGTGACCAGGTCGAAGCTCGCATCCGGGAACGGCAGTGCTTCGGCGTTGCACTGGACGTAGTTCAGGCCCGCGACCAGGCCGCGGTTGGTCAGCCGGTCGCGGCCCACCGAGAGCATGCCGGCGTTGATGTCGCCCAGCACCACTTCACCCTCGTCCCCGACCCGTTCCTTGATCAGCGCGGCGATGTCACCGGTGCCGCCGGCCAGGTCGAGCACGCGGTCGCCCGGCTTCACCTGCGCGGTGGCTACGTAGTAGCGCTTCCACGCCCGGTGGATGCCCAGGCTCATCAGATCGTTCATCAGGTCGTAGCTGCGCGCGACCGAGGTGAACACTTCGCCCACCAGCTTCTGCTTGTCCTTCGCAGCGACATCGCGGAAGCCGAAATGGGTGGTGCCAGTCTTGTAGGGGGATTCGCTCATGGGACGATTATCGCACCGCCGGCGCCGTTGCGGCAGGCCGCCCACTATCATGAAGGCCTTCACGTCCCTGGAATGCGCATGATCACCACCCCCGACTACGCCACCCTGCTCGAGACCGCCATCGCCGAAGCCCGCCAGGGCCTGGCCGAAGGCGGCATCCCGATCGGCGCCGCGCTGTACCACAACGATGGCCGCCTGCTCGGCTGCGGCCACAACCGCCGCGTGCAGGAAGGCGACCCGTCCGTCCACGGCGAGACCGATGCGTTCCGCAAGGCGGGCCGCCAACGCCGTTACCAGGACACCATCATGGTCACCACCCTGGCCCCCTGCTGGTACTGCAGCGGACTGGTGCGCCAGTTCAACATCGGCACCGTCGTGGTCGGCGAATCGGTCACCTTCCAGGGCGGCATCGACTGGCTGCGCGAGAATGGCGTCACGGTGATCGACATGCAGAGCCAGGCCTGCATCGACCTGCTCGGCGGCTTCATCAACGCCCATCCCGAGGTCTGGAACGAAGACATCGGCGAGTAAGTACGCCCCCTTCCGCGCGGATCCGCGCGGAAGAGCCCCGCGCGCTCCGCTTACGGCACGCGCGGGCGCTGCAACGTTCTGAATGCTTCATTGACACGGCCGGGGTGCAGGCCCCTGTGCCGTGGGTGTCTGCGCGTGACGCCGTCACGCGCCGTCGACCGTGGCCGGACACTGCGAACACGCGGTGCTAACAACGGCGCTGCATGAACGTCTTAAGGTGGTTGCACAGGGGGCACCATCGTCGAGGAGACGTCATGCATGCCCAAACCCGCCGCACCTCCTCCGTCGAACCTGCGTTGATGGACGCGTGGGAAAGACTGCAGGTGCATCACGAACGCCACCACAACGCCGCGCCTTTCTGGGATGCCTACCAGGCGATCCAGGATGAGTTGACGCGGCGCCATCCCCATCACCGCGTCGCGGTCTGCAACCGGTTGGCCATCTTGGCCGAACGCCTCGGCGTGGTCCACCACGCGCATCTGCTGGGCGAACACCGCAGCCAACACCGCCACACAGGCTCCACATCGCCATGACATCGCTTGCACCGCGCCCTACGCCATCATCCAGCTTCCCTTCTTCCCAAACTGAAGTGACCATGTCTTCCGCCCAGATCTCCATCCCTGCCGTCATCGATGTCGACGCCGAAGTCAGCCACTGGCGCCAGCGTCATGCCGACGGCAACCTCGGGACGGGCTCGTTCGGCCATTACGTGCCGTGGATCAAATTCGCCTGCGATTCGCTGATCACGCAACCGCGTGCCAGCGATGAGCAGCGCGATGAAATGTTCCAGACCCATTACGCGCTGCAGATCATGCCGCGCCTGTCCGAAGAACAGGCACGCCAGTTCGTCGACCAGTGCTGGGAACACGTCTACCATGCCGGCCGCCAGGACCTGTCCTCGCGCCCGCGGCTGCATGCCCGCGCCTGACCCGCGCCGGCTGCACAGCGCCTGCACGGCGCCCCACCAATGATGCAGGCACCTCGGCTCCCACCTGTCGTGCCTCATGAAACTGCGCAGTCTCTTCAATCTTGTCGCCAAGAAGGCGTCCTATGCAGCGGGAACGCCGTGGACCTTCCTGGCGGCGGTGACGATCGTGGTCATCTGGGCCCTGAGCGGCCCGGTCTTCAAGTTCAACGATACCTGGCAGCTGGTGATCAACACCGGTACCACCATCATCACCTTCCTGATGGTGTTCCTGATCCAGCACAGCCAGAACGCGGACACCGCCGCGATCCAGATCAAGCTCGATGAGCTGATCCGCGCCACCAAGGACGCCAACAACGAACTGCTCGATCTCGAAGAGCTCGATGAAGAGCGCCTGGAGGAAATCCGTCGCGAGTACGAACGGATGGCACGCGAAGCCGGCAATGCGCTGGACCGCGCGCGGCGCTGCCACGGCGATGGCCGGGCCGATGATCCGTGACCGGCACGGGTGCGACCGCGTGGCCGCACCCGTGATCCCTCAGCCGCGCTCGTGCCAACCGCCGCCGAGCACCTTGTACAACGCCACCTGATTGGACTGCTGCGCCAGCTGGGTGCTGACCAGCGACTGGCGTGCGGTGTACGCCGTACGCCGCGCATCCAGCAAGGTCAGGAAGCTGTCGAGGCCGGCGTCATAGCGTGCCTGCGACAACTGCTGCGCCTGCTCCGCCGCCGCCACCAGCGCCTGCTGCGAAGACAGCTGCGCATCCAGGCTCTCGTTCAATGCCAGCGCATCGGCGGCCTCGCGGAAGCCGGACTGGATCGCCTTTTCGTACTGCGCCAGCGCGATGTCGCGGTCGGCGGTGGCCATGCCCAGGTTCGCGCGCAGCTTGCCGCCCTGGAAGATCGGCAGGTTGAGCTTCGGAATGAAGCTCCACACGCGCGTGCCGCTGTCGAACAGACCCGACAGCTCCGACGAGGCCGAACCGATGTTGCCGGTCAGGCTGATCGACGGGAAGAACGCCGCGCGGGCCGCGCCGATGTTGGCATTGGCCGACAGCAGCACGTGCTCGGCGGCCATCACGTCCGGCCGCCGCAGCAGCACGTCGCCCGGCACGCCGGCCGGCAGCGGACGCACGCTGGCCACGTCGGTCACCTCGGCCTGCGGCAGCAGGGACGCATCGATCGGCCCACCGGCCAGCAGCACCAGCGCATTGCGGTCCTGCGCGACCTGCCCGGCGAAGCGCGCCACATCCGTGCGCGCGGTCTCCACCAGCGTACGGGTCTGGCTCAGTTCCAGCGCCGAGGCGCCGCCGAGCTGACGACGGGCCTCGGTCAGGCGCAGCGAGTCCTCGTAGGTCGCCAGCGTCGCCTGGGCGATCCGCAGCTGTTCGCTGTCGGCGCCCAGGGTCAGCCATGCATTGGCCACCTCGGCGACCAGCGACAGCTGCGCACTGCGGCGGTTGGCCGCTTCGGCGAAGTACTGCTGCAGCGCGGCCTGGCTAAGATTGCGCACACGCCCGAACAGGTCCAGTTCGAACTCGACCACGCCGAGGTTGGCACTGAACTGCTCGGTCACCGGGGTATCGCCGCCACTGCGGGTCATCTGCCCCTGCACGCCGATGGCCGGCACGCGATCGGCGCGCTGGATCCGGTACTGCGCCCGGGCGCGCTCGACGTTGAGCACGGCCACGCGCAGGTCGCGGTTGTTGTCCAGCGACTGGGTGATCACCACCTGCAGGCGCGGATCGACGAAGAAGTCGCGCCAGCCGATGTCGGCAACGTCGGCCGTTGCGGTCTGTGCCCCCGCGGTGGCGGTGGCAGGCCACTGCGAGGGAATCGCCGGGGCGACTTCGGTGCTGCGCGGCTCCAGGGTCGAGCAGCCGGACAGCACCAGGCTCACGGCCAGCGCCAGGCTGGCCATCAAGGGCTTACGCATCGGAACCTCCTGCGGTCTTGCCATATTTCTTGCGATTGAACACGCGCTGCACCACCACGAAGAACAGCGGGATGAAGAACACACCCAGCACCGTGCCGACCAGCATGCCGCCGAGCACGCCGGTACCGATGGCCTGCTGTGCGCCGGAACCGGCACCCGAGGCGATCGCCAGCGGCAGCACGCCCAGGCCGAAGGCCAGCGAGGTCATGATGATCGGGCGCAGACGGTCGCGCACGGCGTGCATCGTCGCCTCGATCAGGCCGGTGCCCTTCTCCAGGTTTTCCTTGGCGAACTCCACGATCAGGATCGCGTTCTTGCTGGTCAGGCCGACCGTGGTCAGCATCGCCACCTGGAAGTAGATGTCGCGTTCCATGCCACGCATGGTGTTGGCCAGCACCGCGCCGAGGATGCCCAGCGGGGCCACCAGCAGCACCGAGGTCGGCACGCTCCAGCTTTCATACAGTGCGGCCAGGCACAGGAACACGATCAGCAGCGACAGCGTGTACAGCAGCGGCGTCTGCGAACCGGCCTGGCGTTCCTGGTAGGACAGCGCGGTCCACTCGATGTCGAAACCGGCCGGCAGCTGCTTGGCGAGTTTCTCCACTTCGTTCATCGCATCGCCCGAGGCCACGCCCGGGGCCGGCTCGCCCTGGATCTCCATCGCGGATACGCCGTTGTAGCGTTCCAGGCGCGGCGAACCGTAGTCCCAGCGCTGGCTGGCGAAGGCCGAGAACGGCACCATCTCACCGGCGGTGTTCTTGACCGACCACAGGTTGAAGTCTTCCGGGTTCATGCGGAACGGCGCATCGGACTGCACATACACGCGCTTGACCCGGCCACGGTCGATGAAGTCATCGATGTAGCTGCTGCCCCAGGCCGCCGCCAGCGTCGTGTTGACCGCCTCCAGCGACAGGCCCAGCGCGCTCGCCTTGCCGACGTCGATGTCGATGCGCAGCTGCGGCGTGTCTTCCTGACCGTTCGGGCGCACATTGGCCAGCAGCTTGCTCTGCCCGGCCATGCCGAGCAGCTGGTTGCGTGCGTCCAGCAGCGCCTGGTGACCGGCACCGCTGGTGTCCTTCAGGAAGAAGGTGTAGCCCGAGCCGATACCCAGTTCCGGCATCGCCGGCGGCGGGAAGGCGAAGATGAAGGCATCCTTGATCCCGCCCAGCGCGGCCATCGCGCGGCCGGTGATCGGCATCGCGCCCTGGTCCGCATCGCGGTCCTTCCAGTCCTTGAGCTTGACGAAGGCCATGCCCGCGTTCTGGCCCATGCCGGCGAAGCTGAAGCCCTGCACCGAGAAGATCGACTCGATCGCGTCGGCCTCGTTCTCCATGAAGTGCTTTTCGAGCTTGTCGATCGATTCCAGCGTGCGTTCCTGGGTGGCACCGACCGGGGTCTGCACCAGCGCCATCAGGATGCCCTGGTCTTCATTGGGCAGGAACGAGCTGGGCAGGCGCATGAACAGCAGGCCCATCACCAGCGCCAGTGCGGCGAACACGCCCATGAAGCGCCACGGACGGCCGAGGATGCCGCGCACGCCACGCTGGTAGCCCGTGCTGGAACGGTCGAAGCCGCGGTTGAACGCATTGAAGAAGCGGCCCGACCAGCCCTTGTGGGCCACGTGGTGCTCGCCCTTCTTGAGCGGCTTGAGCATGGTCGCGCACAGCGCCGGGGTCAGCACGATCGCGACCAGCACCGACAGCGCCATCGCCGAAACGATCGTGGCCGAGAACTGGCGGTAGATGACGCCGGTGGCACCGCTCATGAAGGCCATCGGCACGAACACCGCCGACAGCACCAGGCCGATGCCGACCAGCGCGCCGGTGATCTGGCTCATGGATTTGCGCGTGGCTTCCAGCGGCGACAGTCCTTCCTCGGACATGATCCGCTCGACGTTCTCCACCACCACGATCGCGTCATCGACCAGCAGGCCGATCGCCAGCACCATCGCGAACATGGTCAGCATGTTCACCGAGAAGCCCAGCGCGGCCAGGATGCCGAACGTGCCCAGCAGCACCACCGGCACCGCGATCGTCGGGATCAGGGTCGCGCGGAAGTTCTGCAGGAACAGGTACATCACCAGGAACACCAGCACGATGGCTTCGATCAGGGTCTTGATGACCCCCTTGATCGAGACCTGCACGAACGGCGTGGTGTCATACGGCACCACCGCCTTCAGGCCGGCCGGGAAGTTCGGGGCCATTTCATCCAGGGTGGCGCGCACGCCGTTGGCGGTGGCCAGCGCGTTGGCGCCGGTGGCCAGGGTGATCGCGATACCCGAGGACGGCTTGCCGTTGTAACGGGTCACGAAGTCGTACGATTCCGCGCCGAGCTCGACCCGGGCCACGTCGGCCAGGCGCAGTTCGGCACCGTCCTGCGCACTGCGCACGATGATGTTGCGGAACTGCTCCGGGGTCTGCAGGCGGTCCTGCGCGTTGATGGTCGCGTTCAGCTGCTGGCCCTTGATCGACGGCGCGCCGCCGAGCTGGCCGATGGCGACCTGCGCATTCTGCGCGGTGATCGCGGCGATCACTTCGGCGGTGGACAGCTTGTAGGTGTGCAGCTTGTTGGGGTCCAGCCAGATGCGCATGGCGTACTTGCCACCGAACACCTGGATGTTGCCCACGCCCGGCACGCGGCTCAGCGGATCGACGATGTTGGAGCCGACGTAATCGGAGATGTCGTTGGCATCCATGCTGCCGTCTTCAGACACGAAGCCGAGCACCTGCAGGAAGCCGCTGCTCGACTTGGCCACGTTGATGCCCTGGCGCTGCACTTCCTGCGGCAGCAGCGGCATCGCCAGCTGCAGCTTGTTCTGCACCTGCACCTGGGCGATGTCCGGGTCGGTGCCGCTCTGGAAGGTCAGCGTGATCGTGGCCTGGCCATTGGAGGAGCTGTTGGAGGAGAAGTAGATCAGGCCATCCAGGCCCTTCATGTTCTGCTCGATGATCTGCGTCACCGAGTCCTCGACCACCTTGGCCGATGCACCCGGATAGTTGGCGCTGATCTCGACGGCCGGCGGTGCCACTTCCGGGTACATCGACACCGGCAGCTTGAGCACCGCCAGGCCACCGGCGAGCATGATGATGATCGCAATCACCCACGCGAAGATGGGGCGATCAATGAAAAAACGTGCCATGGAATTCTCCGGTTACTGCTGGGCGGCGGGAGCCGCCGGCGCGGCGGCCGGCTTGGCCGGGGCCGCGCCCATTTCGGTGGCCTGCACGGGCATGCCCGGCTGGATCTTCTGCAGGCCTTCGACGATGACCTTGTCACCGGCCTTGAGCCCGTCTTCCACCAGCCACTTGTCGCCGAGCGAACGGCTGACCTTGACCTGCCGCACTTCAACCTTGTCGTCCTTGCCGACCACCATGGCGCTGGTATCGCCCTTGGGATCGCGGGCGATGCCCTGCATCGGCACCAGGATCGCGTTCTCGCGCACGCCGCTGCCGACCTGGGCACGCACGTACATGCCCGGCATCAGCACCTGGTCCGGGTTCTCGACCTTGACCCGCAGCGCGTAGCTGCCGGTGGTCGGATCCACGCTGACTTCGGAGAATTCCAGCGTGCCCTTGTGGTCGAACTCGGTGCCGTCGTCGAGCAGGATCGTCACCGGCAGGGTCTGGTTGTCCTGCAGGCGGCCGCTGGCCAGTTCGCGGCGCAGCTGCAGCAGCTCGCTGGCGGACTGGGTCAGGTCGACATAGATCGGGTTCAACTGCTGCACGGTCGCCAGCGCTTCAGCCTGCCCGGCGCTGACCAGCGCGCCCTGGGTGACCGAGGACTTGCCGATGCGGCCGCTGATCGGCGCGGTGATGCGGGCATAGCCCAGCGTCACGTTGGCGGCGTCCAGCGAGGCACGCGCGGCCCCGACATCGGCCTCGGCCTGCTTCAGCGCGGCGATCGCGTTTTCGTTGTCCTGGGTGCTGACCGCCTCGACCTTGGCCAGCTCGCCGATGCGCCTGGCGCTCAGGCGTGCGGCATTGGCGGTCGCTTCGGCGCGGGCCAGCTGGGCACGGGCGCTGTTGGCCTGGGCGCGATAGCTGGCGTCATCGAGCTGATACAGCGGCTGCCCCGCAGTGACCAGGCCGCCTTCGGTGAACAGGCGCTTGGCCACGATGCCGTTGACCTGGGGGCGCACTTCAGCGACCAGGAAGGCATTGGTGCGGCCCGGCAGCTCACGGGTCAGGCCGACCTGCTCGGCCTTCAGGGTGGCCACGGTGACTTGGCCGGGGCCGCCCTGCGGACCCTCCTGCTCACCGCCGCCACAGGCGGACACGGTCAGGGCGATCGCGAGGGACAGCGCGAGAAGACGGTACGGGGTTCTGGACATGGCGGTAGGGGCTCGCAGACGGAAAAGGGCGCGCCTGCAGCCCAACTTCCGATAAAAGCGAAGAATGACGACAAACAGGCAGCAAATGACGACAAATATCCGAAACGAGACCCGCCGGCATCTGCAGGCAGTCCTCGCTGAGGATCAGTGGGGCGCAAATATACATACATGCATGTTTGTTTGTAAAGCGGTACAATTCAGGCCGGTTTCATCCAGCAACTGCACAGCGCAATGGCCAGAAAAACCAAAGAAGAGGCCCAGGCCACCCGCGAGGGCATCCTCGACGCGGCCCAGGTCTGTTTCCATGAATACGGGGTCGCCGGCACCAGCCTGGCGATGATCGGCGCGCGCGCCGGATTTACCCGCGGCGCGGTGTACTGGCACTTCAAGAACAAAGCCGAAGTGCTGACCGCGATGATCGACCGCGAGCGCGTGCCCTTCATCGAGCGGATGCGCCGCACCACCTCGGCCAAGCGCAGCACGCCGATCCTGGACCTGCGTTCGGCGCTGCTGGTGTCCTTCCGGGAGCTGGCCGAGGACGAGCGGCTGCGCAACATGATGGAAATCATGCTGCGCAACGATCTGTCGGTGGAAAGCCAGGCGATGCAGGAACTGCAGCGCGAGGCATCCCGCGAGGAGCTGGCGATCATCGCCGCCGCGCTGGAGCGCGCGCGCGAGCTGGGCCAGCTGCGCGACCACGTGGATGCCGAAACCGTGGCGCGGATCGTCAGCACCAGCCTGACCGGCGTGCTGTACAGCGCCATGCTGGAGCCTGAGCTGTTCGAGATCCAGCGCGACGGCATGCAGACGCTGGATGCGATCTTCAGCGCCTTCGTCAAACCGGGTGTATTCACCCCGGGCGCCCCGCCGACGGCGCTGCCGACCGACGACGAGGTCTGAGCAAAAAAAAAACGGCGACACCGAAGTGCCGCCGTTCTTCCTACCACCCGATCATTGCGTGCCGTTACAGGATGTAGCGGCTCAGGTCCGGATCCTGCACCAGCTCACCCAGATGCGCATCGACATACGCCTGGTCGATGCTGATGGTCTCGCCATCGCGGTCCGGGGCTTCATAGCTCAGCGTATCCAGCAGGCGCTCCAGCACGGTGTGCAGGCGACGCGCGCCGATGTTTTCCTGGCGCTCGTTGACCTGGAAGGCAATCTCGGCCAGACGGTCCACCGCGTCGATGGTGAACTTCATCGAGACACCTTCGGTCTGCAGCAGCGCTTCGTACTGCTTGGTCAGCGCGGCCTTCGGCTCGGTCAGGATGCGCACGAAGTCCTGCTTGCTCAGCGCCCCCAGCTCCACGCGGATCGGGAAACGACCCTGCAGTTCCGGGATCAGATCGCTGGGCTTGGCCAGGTGGAACGCACCGGACGCGATGAACAGGATGTGGTCGGTCTTGATCGTGCCGTACTTGGTGGACACGTTGGAGCCCTCCACCAGCGGCAGCAGATCGCGCTGCACACCTTCGCGCGAGACATCGCCACCGCCGACGTTGTCGCCGCGCTTGGCGACCTTGTCGATCTCATCGATGAACACGATGCCGTGCTGCTCGCAGGCCTCGATCGCCGCACTGCGGATATCGTCTTCGTTGACCAGCTTGCCGGCCTCTTCCTCGATCAGCAGCGGACGCGCGGCCTTGATCGACAGCGTGCGCTTCTGCGCCTTCGCGCCGCCCATGCTGGAGAACATCTGGCGCAGCTGCTGGCCCATTTCTTCCATGCCCGGCGGGGTCATGATGTCCATGCTGACGTTGGCCGACACTTCCAGTTCGATCTCGCGCTCGTCCAGCTCACCGTTGCGCAGCATGCGGCGGAACTTGATGCGGGTCTCGTTGTCCTGCGCGGACGGTTCATTGCGCGCGGCTTCGGCATCGAAGCCGATACCGGTGCTGCGGCGCGGCAGCAGCGCATCGAGGATGCGGTCTTCGGCGCGCTCTTCGGCCTGGGTGCGCACGCGCACCTTGGCCTGCTCGCGATACAGCTTGACCGCGGTATCGGCGAGGTCGCGGATGATCTGCTCCACGTCCTTGCCGACGTAACCGACCTCGGTGAAACGGGTGGCCTCGACCTTGACGAACGGCGCATTGGCCAACGTGGCCAGGCGACGCGCGATCTCGGTCTTGCCGACGCCGGTCGGGCCGATCATGAGAATGTTCTTGGGCATGACTTCGTTGCGCAGCTCGGCCGGCAGCTGCATGCGGCGCCAGCGGTTGCGCAGCGCGATGGCGACCGCGCGCTTGGCGTCGTGCTGGCCAACGATGTGCCGGTCCAGTTCCTGCACGATCTCGCGCGGGGTCATGGTGGCGGAAGAAACTTCAATCTTGTGCGGCATGGGTGTGCTCACGAATGAATTAGGTTTTTCGAGGTTGCCGGCCAGCGGCCGGCACTACTTAGAGCTCCTCGACCACCACGTTGCGATTGGTGTAGATGCAGATGTCGCCGGCGATGTTGATCGACTCGGTGGCGATCGTGCGGGCGTCCAGCTCGGTGTGCGCCATCAGCGCGCGGGCGGCCGACAGGGCATAGGAGCCGCCGGAACCGATCGCGATGATGCCGTCTTCCGGTTCGATCACATCACCGGTGCCACTGATGATCAGCGAGGTGTCCTTGTCGGCGACGGCGAGCAGTGCTTCGAGCTTGCCCAGGCGGCGCTCGGTGCGCCAGTCCTTGGCCAGCTCCACCGCGGCGCGCTGCAGCTGGCCGTGCTTTTCCAGCTTGGCCTCGAACAGCTCGAACAGGGTGAAGGCATCGGCGGCGGCACCGGCGAAACCGGCCAGCACCTGGCCCTCGCGACCCAGACGGCGCACCTTGCGGGCGTTGCCCTTCATCACCGTGTGGCCGAGCGTGACCTGGCCATCGCCGGCGACGGCGACATGTCCATTGCGCCGCACCGAGATGATGGTGGTGGCATGAAATACGTTGGGGTTCTGACTGGGGTCCATGGAGCCTCCGGGGTGACAAAGACTGAGGTGGGGTCTCTGCCCGACGCTTCAACCCGCCCCGCCCTGCGCCCGGATGCCGCAGCGGATCGATTCAGCTTTCGTTGCCGCTCTTGCGGCGCTTGGCACGCGGGTGCGCGGCGTCGTAGACCTTGGCCAGGTGCTGGAAGTCCAGATGGGTATAGATCTGCGTGGTGGCGATATCGGCATGGCCGAGCAGCTCCTGCACGCCGCGCAGGTCACCGGAGGATTCCAGGATGTGGCTGGCGAAACTGTGCCGCAGCATGTGCGGGTGCACGTGCTTGAACAGGCCCTGGCGCTGGGCCAGTTGGCGGATGCGGATCTGCACGGCGCGCTGGGTGATGGGGCCTCCCTTGCGCCCGGGGAATACCGGTGCGGTCGCCGCGCCGCCGCTTTCGGCCCGCCAGCCCTGCAGCGCGGTGCGCGCGTGCGAGCCGAACGGCACGCGGCGTTCGCGGTTGCCTTTGCCCAGCACGTTGACCAGGCCGGTATCGAAATCCAGGTCGCGCCAGATCAGCGCGCACAGCTCGCTCAGGCGCAGTCCCGAGGAATAGAAAAGTTCCAGCAGCGCGCGGTCGCGCAGGCCGAGCGGTGCGTCGGTCGGCAGTTCGACCAGCTGCACGGCTTCATCGGCATCGAGCACCTGCGGCAGTTTGCGTGGTGCCTTGGGCGCTTTCAGGCCCGTGGCCGGATTGGCGGCGATGCGGTGGTGCTTGAGCAGCCACGCATAGAAACTGCGGCACGCCGAAAGCCGACGCTGCAGCGAGGTGGGCGACAACCCACGGCGGTGTTCGGCGGCGATGAACTGGCGCAGCTGCGCGCTGTCCAGCGTGTCGATGACGGCCCCCTGCCCGTCCGACCACGCCGCGAGGGCGTCCAGGTCACGGCGATAGGCATCCAGCGTGTGCGCCGACATGCGGCGCTCCACCTGCAGATGCGACAGGAAGTCCTGCGCGGTGCTCACGACGACTCCGCTCGACGGGCGATCAGGGCGACGGGAAACGCTGCAGGGCAACGACCAGCGACTCGCCCATCATGCGCAGGAACAGCGTGCCCATGCCGGGGTAGAACCGATTGCCGTCATGGCTGCCGACCGCGATCAGGCCGACACCCGGCAGCGGCAGCAATGCACTGGACTGCACCTCTTCGGCGCGCCCGGCATACAGCACGGTGTTCTTTTCCGGCTGCAGGCGGCCGCAGATCGGTTCGCCGTCTTTCAGGCAATCGCGGAACACGCCCAGCAACGGGCTGCTCTCCTCGATCACCTGCAGCCACGGTGCCTGTTCCAGCCCAGCGATCGGATGCAGCACGATCAGCCGGACCAGATCACCGGCGAAATCCTCTTCCAGCGAGGCGGCCATCGCCCGCAGGGTGTCCGCCGCCGAGTCCTGTTTCATCAATGCCAGGGTCAGCTGGTGCGTGCGCACGGCCAAGCGCTCGTTGATCTGCGCGTTGGTGGCCAGATCGGCCAGCCGCCGCGACAGCTCACGGTTCTTGTCGCGCAGCACTTCCAGCTGGTAGCTGGCCAGCGACGCGGTGGGGCCGTCATCGCGCGGCACCACCAGGGTCAGGGCCAGGTCCGGGAACTGTTTCAGGAAGGTCGGATGCCGACGCAGCCAGGCGGCTACTTCATGCGATCCGATTTTCTCGGCGGTCTCGCTCATGCGTTCCACTCCCCATCAAAGACGAAGGCTGCGGGTCCGGACATCACGATCTGTGCATCATCGGCCGGCCAGCGGACGCGCAGGTCGCCGCCGGGCAGCGACATCGTCGCATCGCGCTGCAGGCGACCGCGCTGCATCATCACCACGGCCGCGGCGCAGGCGCCACTGCCGCAGGCCAGGGTTTCGCCGGCACCGCGCTCGTACACGCGCAGGCGCGCGTGCTGCGGGCCGAGTACCTGCACGAAGCCGACGTTGACCGATTTCGGGAACGAGGCGTGCTGCTGCAGCAACGGGCCCAGGCGCTCGACCGGGGCGGCATCGACCAGGCCCACTTCGATCACGGCGTGCGGGTTGCCCATCGACACCGCGCCGAAGCGCACCGTGTCGCCCTGCAACGGCAACAGGTATTCCTCGCGGGCGCGGGCGAAGCCGATCAGCGGCACGTTCTCCGGCTCGAAACGCGGCACGCCCATGGCCACCGCGTACTGGTCTTCACCCAGGCGTTCGACCGCATGCGTGGTGACCGGGCTGTCGATCGCGAAGGTGCTGCCGGTCGCTGCGCCATCACGCACCAGCCAGGCCGCCACGCAGCGCGCGCCGTTGCCACACTGCTCGGAACTGCTGCCATCGGCATTCCAGATCCGATACGAGGCGACCGAGCCTTCCGCCTTGGGCGGCTCGATGGTCAGGATCTGGTCGCAGCCCACGCCGGTGTGGCGATCAGCCAGGCGCGCGGCCAGCGCAGCATCCGGCGGCGCACTGCCATCGCGCAGGTCCAACACCACGAAATCATTGCCGGCCCCATGCATCTTGGTGAAGCGCAGCGCCGCGGAGGTGTTCGACTTACTCATTCCCGTCATTGGCCTTCAGCGCGGGGGCATCAACGGGATCGGGAACCACCGGGGAATCGGTATCGGCATCGGCGGCCGGCGGCGTGGCGTCGGCAGCCGGTTCAACCAGCTGTTCTTCGACCGGGACCGGCTTCTGCGGCAGGACCAGCGGGCCCTTGTTGCCACAGGCCGACAGCACCAGCAGCGCCGAGGCGGCCAGCGTCAGGGAGATGAGGGTACGGGGGGATGTCTTCATCCTCCGAGTATAGCCGCGGTGTTTGAGCGCTTGGGTGCTGGCTGGATGAACGGGCAGCGCGGAAAGCACACCCGTGGAGGCACCCCGGTAGTGCCGGCCGCTGGCCGGCTCCCCGCACATCCTGACGGGCTCATGGGTGCCGGCCAGCGGCCGGCACTACCGGGGTCAGTGCGTGTCTCCTGGGGGCAGCGGCCGGGTCCACAGCCACAGCGCCACGCAGGCCATGCTGCCGATGGAGATCCATTTCACCCAGGCGACCGGCACGCACCACAGCATGATGCCCGCGCACACGGCCATGGTCAGGCTCGCCATCCATTTGCCGCGGCGGCTGACCGCGCCATGCGCCTGCCAGTTGCGGATCGCCGGACCGAACTGGGGGTGCGCCAGCAGACGGTTGTGCAGGCGCTCGGAACCGCGCGAGGCAGCCCAGGCCGAGATCAGGATGAACACCGTGGTGGGCAGGCCCGGCACGAAGATGCCGACGATGCCGGTGCCCAGGCTGACATAGGCCAGCAGCCACCACGCCCAGCGGAAACGCACCCGCCCCCGCTCAGCCGGCGCTTCGGAAACCACGGGGTGTTCGGGCCGGGACATGCCCCCAGCATAGCGACCCGGCCGGGCGGCCGCGATGGGCACCCGCCTGCGGCAGCCGACGACACGGGGTCGTCGGCGTACAGCGTGCAGCAGCAGCCGGCGTTACGGGGTCTGGGTGACGCCGAGCTGGTCGAGCACGAACGCATACGATTCGGCCAGCTCGTGGTAACGCTGGAAGCGACCGGACTTGCCGCCGTGGCCGGCTTCCATGTTGGTGCGGAACACGATCGGGAAGTGCCCGGTGTTGTCATCGCGCAGCTTGGCCACCCACTTGGCCGGTTCCCAGTACTGGACCTGCGAATCCCACAGGCCGGTGCCGACGAACAGGGCCGGATACGCCTGCTTGCTGACGTTGTCGTACGGCGAGTACTTGAGCATGTAGTCGTAGTACTCGCGCTGCTCCGGATTGCCCCACTCGTCGTACTCGTTGGTGGTCAACGGGATGCTGGCGTCGAGCATGGTGGTGACCACATCGACGAACGGCACCTGGGCGACCATCACGCGATAGTCCTGCGGGGCCTGGTTGGCTACCGCGCCCATCAGCAGTCCACCGGCGCTGCCACCGGAGGCGGCGACACGATCCTTGGCGGCATAGCCCTGGCGGACCAGCTCACGGGTGACATCGACGAAGTCGTTGAACGTGTTCTGCTTCTTGAGCAGCTTGCCGTCCTCATACCACGCACGGCCCATTTCCTGGCCGCCGCGGATGTGGGCGATGGCATACACCACGCCGCGATCCAGCAGGCTGACCACGGTCTGGTTGAAGCCCGGGTCCATCGACATGCCGTAACTGCCGTAGGCGTACTGGTACAGCGCGCCGGTGCCGTCCTTCTTGAAACCGTTGCGGTAGACCAGCGACACCGGCACCTTCACGCCGTCGCGGGCGGTGACCCACACGCGTTCGGTCGTGTACTTCGACGGGTCGTAACCGATCACCGGCTGCTGCTTGAGCTGGCGGCGTTCACCGGTAACGGTGTTGAGCTCGTAGGTCGTGGTCGGCGTGGTCAGCGAGGTGTAGGCGTAACGCAACCACGGGGTGTCGTGCTCGCTGTTGGCGGCCAGCCCCATCGAGTAGGCCGGCTCGTCTGCCTTGACGTAGTCCTGGCGACCGTCCGGGAACAGCAGGCGTACGCGCTCCAGGCCGTTGGAGCGCTCGGCGATCGCGGTGAAGCCGTCGAACAGTTCGAAGCCCTCGATCAGCACGGCGTCATCGTGCGCGACCCAGTCCTTCCATTGGCTGCGCGCGGTGGCATCGCTGGGCGCGGTGACGAGCTTGAAGTTCTTCGCGTCCGCATCGTTGGTGCGGATCACCCAGCGGCCATTGAAGTGGTCGGCATCGTATTCGACGTCGCGCGCACGCGGGGCCAGCACCGTGAACGCCTGCGGATCGGCGGCCGGGGCGTAGCGCGTTTCCGAGCTGACCGTGCTGTGCAGCTCGATGGTCAGGAAGCGGTCATCGCGGGTGCGGCTGACGCCCATGTAGAAGCTGTCGTCCTTTTCTTCGTAAACGAGCGCGTCGCTGCTGGCCGGGGTGCCCAGTACGTGCTTCTTGACGCGCACGGTGAGCAGCGTTTCCGGATCATTCTCGACATAGAACAGGGTGCGGTTGTCGTCGGCCCAGACCACGTTGGGCGAGACGTTCTCGATGCGGTCCGGCAGCACTTCGCCGGTGCGCAGGTCCTTGAAGCGGATCACGTACTGGCGGCGGCCGACATCGTCCTCGGCCCAGGCCAGCACGTGGTTGTCCTGGCTGACATCGGCATCGCCCACGTTGAAGTAGCCCTTGCCTTCGGCCATCGTGTTGATGTCGAGCAGGATTTCCTCCGGCGCCTCCATGCTGCCCTTGCGGCGCGCCTGGATCGGGTAGTCCTTGCCGGTTTCGAAGCGGGTGTAATACCAGTAGCCGCGGTCACGCGAGGGCACGCTGGCGTCGTCCTGCTTGATGCGGGCGACGATCTCCTTGTACAGGGTGTCTTCCAGCGGCTTCAGCGGGGCCACGACCTGATCGGTGTAGGCGTTCTCCGCGTTCAGGTAGGCCAGCATCTTCGTGTTTTCGCGCTTGTCGTCGCGCAGCCAGTAGTAGTCATCGCTGCGGGTCGCGCCAAAGGGAGCCTTCACCGTGTGCGGGTGCTTCTCGGCGTCAGGCGGGGTCAGCGCGGGGGCGGCGTGCACGTTGGAGGTCATGAGGCTGGCAACCAGTAAACAAAGGGCGGGTTTCACGAGATAGGGCTCCTGGCGGGGGAATGCAATGGCGTCCGTGTTCCCGCAGTCTGTGCCGGCGGGTGGGCCAGCAGCAAGCCTGTCGTTGGTCACTGCGCCTATCATCAGGCCATGGACACTTCCCGCACGCCCCCCACCGGCACCGGCTACAGCCGCCGCAGCCAGGAAATCGAACCCTTCCACGTGATGTCGCTGCTGGCCCGCGCGCAGGCGCTGGAGCAGGCCGGCCACGACGTGATCCATCTGGAGATCGGCGAGCCGGACTTCACCACCGCCGCCCCGATCGTACGCGCCGGCCAGGCAGCGCTGGCGGCCGGCCATACGCGCTACACGGCGGCCCGCGGCCTGCCCGCGCTGCGCGAGGCGATCGCCGGGTTCTACCGGGATCGGTATCAGGTGCAGATCGATCCGGAGCGCATCCTGGTGACCCCCGGCGGCTCAGGTGCCCTGTTGCTGGCCAGCAGCCTGCTGGTGGACCCGGGCAAGCATTGGTTGCTGGCCGATCCGGGCTATCCGTGCAACCGGCACTTCCTGCGGCTGGTGGAAGGCGCCGCGCAGCTGGTGCCGGTCGGCCCGGAGACGGCCTACCAGCTGACGCCGGACCTGGTGGCACGGCAGTGGAACGCCGACACTGTCGGTGCGCTGGTCGCCTCCCCGGCCAACCCGACCGGCACCGTGCTCTCCGCGGCGCAGCTGGCAGCGCTGTCGCAGTCGTTGAAGGCGCGCGGCGGGCACCTGGTGGTGGATGAGATCTACCACGGCCTTACCTACGGCATGGACGCGGCCAGCGTGCTGCAGGTGGATGACGAAGCCTTCGTGCTCAACAGCTTCTCCAAGTACTACGGGATGACCGGCTGGCGCCTGGGTTGGCTGGTCGCGCCACCGCAGGCGGTGCGGGAGCTGGAGAAGCTGGCGCAGAATCTGTACATCAGCGCCTCGAGCATCGCCCAGCATGCGGCGCTGGCCTGTTTCGAGCCGGAATCGATCGCGATCTTCGAGCAGCGTCGTGCGGCATTCCGCGAGCGTCGCGATTACCTGCTGCCGGCGCTGCGCGCGCTCGGCTTCCGCATCGAAGTGGAACCGGAAGGCGCGTTCTATCTGTACGCCGACGTGAGTGCGTTCACCGATGATGCGCAGGCGTTCTGCGCGCATTTCCTGGAGACCGAGCATGTGGCGTTCACGCCGGGCCTGGACTTCGGGCACCACCGTGCGAACGAGCATGTGCGCCTGGCGTACACGCAGGAAGTCCCGCGGCTGGAAGAGGCCGTGCGGCGGATCGCCCATGGGCTGGAAACGTGGGTGCGTTGATCGGCCAAAAAAAACGCCGCGCATTGCTGCGCGGCGCATAAATGGGGTGAGGCCAACTCGACGCCCCACCACCCGGAGGCGTCGTTACTTGCTCAGCTGCTCCCACAGGAAGCTGTAGGCCAGCGCCTGCATGTGCGCGGCCTGCGCGTTGTTCGCCGCGCCGCCATGACCGCCTTCAATGTTCTCGTAGTAGGTCACGTCCTTGCCGGCGTCGATCATCTTCGCGGCCATCTTGCGCGCATGCGCCGGATGCACGCGGTCATCGCGCGTGGAGGTGGTGAACAGCACCGGCGGGTAGGTCTTGCTGGCGTCGAAGAGGTGGTACGGCGAGAAGGTCTTGATGAAGTCCCAGTCGGCCGTGTCCGGATTGCCGTATTCGGCCATCCACGAGGCGCCGGCCAGCAGGTGGCTGTAGCGCTTCATGTCCAGCAGCGGGACCTGCACCACGACCGCACCGAACAGCTCCGGGTACTGGGTCAGCATGTTGCCGGTGAGCAGGCCACCGTTGCTGCCGCCCTGCACGCCCAGGTGCTTGGCCGAGGTGATCTTGCGGCTGACCAGGTCACGGGCGACCGCGGCCATGTCTTCATAGGCCTTGTGACGGTTCTGCTTCAGCGCCGCCTGGTGCCAGCGCGGGCCGTACTCGCCACCCCCACGGATGTTGGCGACCACGTACACGCCGCCCTTTTCCAGCCATGCGCGGCCCATGCCACCGGAGTAGGACGGGGTCAGCGAGATTTCGAAGCCGCCGTAACCGTACAGCAGGGTCGGATTGGAGCCGTCCAGCTTCATGTCCTTGCCGTGCACCACGAAGTACGGCACGCGGGTGCCATCCTTGCTGGTGGCGAAGTGCTGCTCGATCACCTTGCCGTCGGCGTTGAAGAACGTCGGCATGGTCTTGAGCACTTCAGGCTGCTTGCCGATCTCGGCAATGGCCAGGGTGGTCGGGGTCAGGTAGTCGGTGACGGTCATCCACACCGCATCGCTGTCATCGGCATCGACTGCACTGACGGCCACGGTGCCGAACGACGGCGCGCCGGTGAAGGCACTCGTCTTCCAGCCGCTGTCGCCCGGGGTCAGCACGCTCAGGCGGCTCTTGACGTCGTCCAGCACGTTCAGGACCAGGTGGTTCCGGGTCCAGCTGGTGCCCGCGAGCGAGGTGGTGTCGGTCGGGGCGAACAGCACGTCGAAGTCACGCTTGCCGGCGAGATAGTCGTCCAGCTTGGTGGCCAGCAGCGAGCCGGCGGCGTAGGTCTTGCCGCCCACGGTCCACGGTTCGCGCAGTTCCAGGGTCAGCCACTGCTTGCGCAGGCCCTTCTCCGCCGAGTTCGGCGCATCGATCCTGGTCAGCGTGCCGTCGTCGGCGCGCAGGTAGAGCTCGTTGTTGTAGAAGGCCAGCGTGCGGCTGACCAGGTTGCGCTCGTAGCCGGGGGTATCGTCGTGCATGGCCGCGATGTACATGTCATCGGGCTTGCCTTCGTAGACCACCGAGGCCGAGGCCATCGGGGTGCCGCGCTTCCACAGCTTGGCCACGCGCGGATAACCGGAGGTGGTCATCGTGCCGGTGCCGAAATCGGTGTAGACGAATACGGTGTCGCGGTCGATCCAGTTCAGGCCACCCTTGGATTCCGGGCGGAAGAAACCGTCCTTGATCCAGGTCTTGTTGGCCAGGTCGAACTCGCGGGTGACGTCGGCATCGGCGCCGCCGCGCGACAGCGCGATCAGGCAGCGCGAATAGTCCGGACGCAGGCAGTCGGCGCCGTGCCAGACCCAGTTCTCGCCTTCGGCCTTGTTCAGCGCATCCAGATCCAGCACGGTTTCCCACTGCGGCGAGGCCTTGCGGTACTCGGCCAGCGTGGTGCGGCGCCACAGGCCGCGCTCGTGCTGCTTGTCCTTCCAGAAGTTGTAGTAGTAGTCGCCGATCTTCTGCACGCCGGGAATCTTGGCGTCGGAGTCGAGCACCTCGCGGATGCTGGTCTCCATCTGCTTGAACGCCGGGGTCGTGGCCAGGCGGCCTTCGGACTTGGCGTTCTGTTCCTTGACCCACGCCAGCGGCTTGTCGCCGGTGACGTCTTCAAGCCAGGCGTACTTGTCCGCCGGGGCGTCAGCAGCCATGGCGGTTCCCGCCGCACCGGCGGAGATCAGACCTGCCATCAGGCAGGCGGAAGCGAATCGTGACATTGCAGCTCCAGGCAGTCATAGCCTTGGGACGCTATCACACCGGCTGGCCGCGGCTCACGTGTCGAAGGTCAGGCCGGGCCGGACGCGCCAGCGGGCGGCTGCGACGTCGCGCCTGCGGCCCCCGGCGACGGCGGGCGCTCCGGGCGAGCAGGCCGGCCAGCGGCAGGCGGAAGCGATGCAGGCTCCACCAGGCCATCAACGGCATGCCGGCCAGCCACAGGGGCAGCCAGCCGATCCACTCGCTGTGGCCCCGCGCGGCCGGCCACACCAGGACCAGGGCCAGCCCGGCCAGCGCCCCCTGCCTGACGCAACGCAGGACACGGGGATCGGGACGGTCGTACGAACGCGGGGAAGACGACAGGGTCATGACACAGCTCCGTGCGAAAGTGATGCGTCACCTTGCCGCGCTGCCATCTCAAGGGCTGCGACCTTGTCCGGGGCGTGGCAGGGAGGACGCCCGCCTTCGTGATTGCATGAATCGGTCACCCAACCGCTGCGCCGCCATTGACGTTCTCCGCCGTCCCACCCACCATGCCCCTGCCAGCCACTGGAGCCTTCCGCCGCATGTCTTCGAACCGCCCGCTTCGCGCTGTCCTGTTGGTCTCCTCGCTGGCATTGCTGTCAGCCTGTGCGTTCCGCCATGAGACCAAACCGGAACCCGCGCCGACGCCGGTCGCGGTCGACAGCGCCGGTGCGCCGATCGACCTGCAGCGCTTCATGGGCACCTGGTATGTGATCGGCCGCGTGCCGAACCCGATCGAACGCGGCCACGTCGCCAGCGTCAACGAGTTCCAGTTGCGCGGCGACCAGAAGGTGTCGATCAGATACCGCTACCGCGATGGATTCTCCGAGCCGCAGCAGGAGCTCACCGTCCGCGCCTCGGTGGACGAGAAGAGTGGCAACCACAACTGGCGCACCTGGTTCTACAAGATCGTGCCGACCCACACCCGCGTGCTGGAAGTCGCGCCGGATTATTCGTGGGCGATGCTGGGCTACCCGGGCCGCGAGATGGCCTGGATCTTCGCGCGCCAGCCGGACATGGACAAAGAGCTCTACAAGGAGCTCGCCACCCGCCTGCGTGACGATTACGGGGTCAACACCGACAAGCTCAAGCGCGTGCCGCAACACCCCGAACAGGTGGACCGGCTGGGCTTTGAAGTGCCGAACGTCCGCTAAGGGCGGCGGTCAGGCCGCAACACAGGGCGGCGCACCGCCCCACGGTCGGTACCGGCCGGTCACTTCCGGCTGTAGTGTTCCACCAGGCGGTCGCCGATCATCTGCAGGATCTGCACCAGCACCAGCAGCAGCACCACGGTGACCAGGGCCACGTCGGTGTGCGAACGCTGATAGCCATCGCGGAAGGCCAGATCGCCCAGCCCCCCCGAGCCGATCGCACCGCCCATGGCGGTGAAGCCGATCAGGGCGATCACGGTGACGGTGGCGCCGGCGATCAGGCCCGGCCGCGCTTCGGGCAGCAGCACGCGGGTGACCAGCTGCCAGGTGGTGGCGCCCATCGCCTGGGTCGCTTCGATCACGCCACGGTCCACTTCACGCAGCGCGGTCTCGACCAGGCGGGCGTAGAACGGCGCGGCGCCGATCACCAGCGGCACGATCGCGCCGCGTACGCCCAGCGAAGTGCCCATCATCCACAGCGTCAGCGGGATCAGCACGATCATCAGGATGATGAAGGGCACCGAGCGCAGCAGGTTCACCAGCAATGCGAGCGAGCCGTACAGCACCGGCCTGCGGTGCAACTGCGGCGAGCCGGTCAGGAACAGCAGCACGCCCAGCGGCAGGCCGATGAGCAGCGTCAGCGGCAGCGAACCGCCGAGCATCAGCAGGGTGTCCAGCGTGGCCTGGCCGATATCGGCCCATTTGCCGGCGTCGAGATGGCGGAAGAACCCGCCTGCGGTAGCCAGGATCATCGGCGCAGCTCCTCAAGGTGGACACCGGCGGCGACGAAGCCCGCCTGCGCGGCCTGTACGTCGCCTCCGACCAGCGACACGGTCAGCTGGCCATACGGCGTGTCCTTGATCCGGTCGATACGGCCGGACAGGATGTTGTAGTCCACGCCGGTCTCGCGCGCGATGCGCCCCAGCAGCGGTTCGTAGGTGTCCGCGCCGAGGAAGGTCAGGCGCACGATACGCCCGGCCACGGCCTCGAAATCCTTGTGCAGCTCGCCCTCGTCGACCTGTTCGGACTCGTTGACGAAGCGGCGGGTGGTCGGGTGCTGCGGGTGCAGGAACACCTCGGTGACCGGGCCGGTTTCGACCAGGTGGCCGGCATCGAGCACGGCGACGCGGTCGCAGACACGCCGGATCACATCCATCTCGTGGGTGATCAGCACGATGGTCAGGCCCAGCTCGCGGTTGATCCTGCCGAGCAGCTTGAGCACCGAGGCGGTGGTCTGCGGGTCCAGCGCGCTGGTGGCCTCATCGCACAGCAGGATCTGCGGGCGGGTGGCCAGGGCGCGGGCGATGCCGACGCGCTGCTTCTGGCCACCGGACAGCTGCGCCGGGTACTTGTTGGCGTGCGCTTCCAGGCCGACGGTATGCAGCAGTTCGTCGACGCGCGCATCGATCTCCGCGCGCGGCGTACCGGCCAGCTCCAGCGGAAAAGCGACATTGGCCGCGACGGTGCGCGAGGACAGCAGGTTGAAGTGCTGGAAGATCATGCCGATCTTCCGGCGCAGCACGCGCAGGCCCTCGGCATCCAGCGCCGTGACATCCTCGCCGTTGATCAGCAGGCGGCCGCCGGTCGGTTCCTCCAGCCGGTTGATCAGCCGGATCAGGGTCGATTTGCCCGCGCCGGAATGGCCGATGATGCCGAAGACTTCGCCGGCCTCGATGGTCAGGTCGAGCGGCTGCAGCGCGGCAATCGCGCGGCCGCCGACGGCATAGGATTTGTGCAGGCGCTGGAACTCGATCACTTCGCGGTCAACCGGGGCATCGACGGGAGGGGGCGTGCAGCCTACCAGCGCGGGGCGGCCCTGGCCCGTGCGGTTGCGCGGAATGATATTCCGTTTGGTTCTAAGGGAACGTGATCCGGCCGGCCCGGGTCATCGGCCGGGCTCAGGGATGGTCCAGCGGCCGGGGCGGCTGGACCCGGCGGATCCGCTCGCGGTGCAGCAGGTACAGGCCCGAGGCGACGATGATCGCCGCGCCCAGCCAGGTCACCTGGTCGGGCAGGACGCCCCAGAACAGCAGGTCCCAGCCGATCACCCAGACCAGCCCCGTGTACTCCAGCGGCGCGATCATCGACGCTTCGCCCAGCTGGAAGGCGCGGGTCAGTGCGACCTGGCCCCCTGCCCCGGCCAGGCCCATGCCGGCGATCAGCGCCGCGTGGCCCAGCTGCAGCGGCTGCCAGTCCGGGATCGCGAGCAGGCCGGCGCCGACCGCCATGATCACCAGGAACCACACCACCATCGACTGCGGGGTATCGGTCCGGGTCAGCATGCTGACCGTGATCGCGGCCAGGGCGTAGGCGGTGGCGGCGAGCAGCACCATCAGGCCGGGGAAGGAGATGATGCCGCCGACGCCGGGGCGCAGCACGACCAGTACGCCGATCAGGCCGATCCCGATGGCGATCCAGCGGCGTGGGCCGACGTGCTCGCCGAGCAGGGGCACGGAGAGTGCAGCGATCAGCAGCGGGGCGACGAAGTAGATGGTGTAGGCAGTGGAGAGCGGCAGGCTGCGCAGGGCGTAGACGAAGCAGCCGATCATCACCATGCCCAGCACGCCGCGCAGCAGGTGCAGGACCCAGCGTTTGGGCACCAGCGAGCGCGGGCCCGCGGTGGCCAGGACCCAGACCAGCACGAACGGCAGCGAGGCCGCGCCGCGCAGGAAGGTGACCTGCAGGGTGGGATAGCTGGCCGACAGCTGCTTCATGCCGGCATCCATCAGCGAGAAGCAGGCGACGGCGATCAGCATCCAGGCGACAGCGCGGGTGGGGGATTTCTGCGTGTTCATGGCCCATTATCGCCGGCTTGGCCGGCCCGTCCATGGTGGCTTGGTAGAATGGGGGCATTCACCCGTTGGAGTTTGCCCATGCCCTCTTTTGACGTTGTTTCCGAAGTCGACATCCACGAGTTGACCAACGCGGTCGACCAGGCCAACCGCGAGCTGTCCACGCGCTTCGATTTCAAGGGGGTGGACGCGAAGTTCGTGCTGGAAGACAGCGTGATCAGCCAGTCCGCGCCGAGCGATTTCCAGCTGCAGCAGATGACGGACATCCTGCGCCAGCGGCTGATCGCGCGGAAGATCGATGCAGCCTGCCTGGAGTTCGGCGATATCGAGACCAATCTGGCCGGTGCGCGGCAGAAGATCACGGTCAAGCAGGGAATCGAGCAGAAGGTGGCCAAGAAGATCGCGGCGAAGATCAAGGAGGCCAAGTTGAAGGTGGACAGCCAGATCAATGGCGACAAGCTGCGGGTGACGGGCAAGAAGCGTGATGATCTGCAGGATGCGATGGCGCTGCTGAGGAAGGAGACGTTCGAGGTTCCGCTGCAGTTCGACAATTTCCGCGATTGATTTTAACGGAACGGTTGTAGTGCAAAGCGCTGGTGATTCATTGCTGGTGCGCTGCGTCCGGTAGGGCCAAGCGTTGGTCGCTACGCGCGCAGCAGTTTGTACAGCGTCGTGCGTGAGATGCCGAGCTGACGTGCGGCGGCGCTGATATTGCCTTGATGGGCGGCCACGGCGTCGCGCACGTGCTGTGTGGTGTGCGTGCGCAGCGATGCATTTGCTGCGTTGGCGCCGGCCGCGTCGATCTTCAGGCTCGCATGCGATGCGAGCGGTCCCCGCAGGTACTGCACGTGCACGGCGGTGTCGTCGTCCAGGCGGACGCGATGAGCGGGGCCGGCCTGCAGCAGGCGGCGGCGCTGGTGGGCGCTGGCGCCGGCGAAGAGGCCGTCCAGAGTGAGGACGGGCAAGGGGCCGCGACGCGGCAGTCCGAACAGGCGCCGGGCCACACGGTTGGCGGCGCGCACGTGTCCGTCTTCTTCGATGGCCAACAGGCCCTGCAGCGGTGAGTGCAGCCAGCGCGCGTCGTGCTGGACGGCCAGCAGATGGCAGGGGCGATGATCCTGCATGAGGCGGTTCTCGGCCGACAGGGCCGCTTGCCGGAAGTAGCCGTGCAGCAGCTCTGCGTCGCGTTCGCCGGTACCGGTGATGTCCAGTGCGCCCAGTACCTCGCCGTCCAGGCCGTGCAGCGGCACGCTCAGGCAGAACACGGTGGCGAAGCGGTCGAGATAGTGTTCATTGCCACGCACCAGCGCGGGCGCGTCTTCGGCCAGGCTGCAGGCCGGTGCGGTGGTGCCGATGTCGATCTCGCGCAGGCGGCGACCGATCTGGATCGGGCGCAGCACCGGCACGTCGGCCAGGCCGTGCTCGCGCTGGGCGATGACCAGGCCTTCTGCGTTGACGCAGAACAGGGTCCACTGGCGACCCCCGAAGGCTGCCCACAGATGGTCCATGTCCTCGCGCACGCAGCGTGCGAGGCGGCGGTCGCCAGGGTCATCCAGGCGCGTGGCCGCCGGGGCAAGGGGCGCGTAATACGGCTCCTGCCGCGGCTGCACGCCGGCCTGGCGCGAGCGCTCCCAGGAGCGCAGTACCGGGGGGCTGACCACGCTGTCCATCAGCGCGCCGCCCTCGGCGAAGCGCTGACGGGCGGCGGCCAGTACCTGCTGCTGTTCCAGAACCATCGCGGCCATCGGTCGATCTCCACCTCGGACCGACAGCCTACTCCCGCAAAGCTGACTGATACGTCGTCGCAGGCACGCATGTCCGCGACGGACCGTTTCACCCGCCGATGGTCAGGATCGGCTTGAGGGTGACACCGCGGGTGCTGTCCTCGGCGGCCTGGTTGATCTGGTCCAGCGGGTAGAACTTCACCAGCTTGTCGAACGGGAAGCGGCCCTGCTGGTACAGCTGCACCAGCTGCGGGATGAATACCTTGGGCACGCTGTCGCCTTCCACGATGCCGCGGATGCTGCGTCCGCCGAGCAGCAGGTTGTTGACGTCGAACTCGGCCTTGGTCCCCAGCTTCGGGGCGCCGACCACACCGATCACACCCAGCCCGCCAAGCGCTTCGATGCCCTGTGCCAACACCTCCGGACGCCCCGTGGATTCCAGTGCGAAGTTGGCGCCGCCGCCGGTGATCCCGCGCACCGCGTCGACCACATCGACCTCGCGGCTGTTGATCACATGCGTGGCCCCCAGTTCCATGGCCAGTTCCAGGCGCGAAGGCACCACGTCGATGGCGATGATGGTGGTCGCACCAGCCACGCGCGCGGCCATCACCGCACTCAGGCCGACCGCGCCCGCACCGAAGCTGGCGAAGCTGCTGCCGGCGGTCACCTTGAGCGAATTGATCACCGCACCGGCGCCGGTCTGGATGCCGCAACCGAGTGGGCCGAGCAGTTCGATCGGCGCATCGTCGGGCACTTTGATCGCGTTGTTCTCGCGGCTCAGTGCGTAGGTGGCGAACGAGGACTGCGCGAAGAAGTGATCGTGCAGCGGGTTGCCGTCCGGGTCCTGGATCGCGGTGGAGCCGTCCAGCGCACCGCCACCGAAGTTGAGCCCGAAGAAGTCCTTGCAGTACGCGCCGTGGCCGACGCTGCACGGATTGCAGTGGCCGCAGGCGCCGTAGGTCAGCACGACGTGGTCGCCCACCTTGAGGTCTTTCACACCCGGGCCGAGCGCTTCCACGATACCCGCGCCTTCGTGGCCGAGCACCGCCGGCAGCGGCACGGGGTAGTACTGGTCACGCACGATCAGGTCGGTATGGCACAGGCCGGTGGCGACCACGCGGACCAGGACTTCATCGTCCTGCGGACCACGGATGCGCGCCTTCTCGATCGTGAAGGGCTGTTCTTTTTCGCGCACCACGGCCACGGTGATGTCGCGCAGTTCTGCTGTTGCGGTCATGAGGGTCTCCTGGTTCAGATCGGATAGGCGGGCGCTTCGCCCTTGACGGTCATCCACTGCCACTGGGTGAACTCGTCGATGTTGGACGGGCCACCGATGCTGGTGCCGTTGCCCGAGGCGCCGACGCCACCGAACGGATTGATCACCTCATCGTTCACGGTCTGGTCGTTGATGTGCAGCAGGCCGGTGCGCAGTCGTTCGCCGAGCTTCAGTGCGCGGCCGACATTGCTGGACACGATCGCCATCGACAGGCCGTACTCGCTGTCATTGGCCAGCTCGACCGCCTCATCATCGGTATCGAACGGCACCACCACCGCGACCGGCGCGAAGATTTCTTCGTGGAAGGCCGGGTTGTCGCGGCTCACATCGCTGAGCACGGTCGGCTCGAAGAACAGATCCTTGTAGCCACCCCCGGTCGCGAGCGTGGCACCGGCGGCCTGCGCCTCGGCGACGATGCGCGCGGCGTGGTCGCGCTGCTGGGCGTTGATCAGCGGCCCGATCGCCACCTCGCCATCGGCCGGATTGCCGACCTTGAGCGACTTCGCCTTGGCCACCAGCTTCTCCAGGAAGCGGGCATGGATGCTGCGCTGGACCAATACTCGGCCGGTCGCCATGCAGATCTGGCCCTGGTGCAGGTAGACACCCCACGCCGTGTTGGCGATGGCCAGATCCATGTCCGCGTCATCGAGCACGATCAGCGAGTTCTTGCCGCCCAGTTCCAGCGACACTTTCTTGAGGTGCTTGCCGGCCGCTTCGCCGACCTTGCGCCCGGCGCCGGTGGAGCCGGTGAACTGGATCATCGCGATGTTCGGGTCGCTGGTCAGCGCCGCACCGGCCGCGCCATCACCGGGCAGCACGTGCAGCAGGCCGGCCGGCAACCCGGCCAGTTCGAACAGGCGCGCGATCACGAAGCCACCGCACACGGCGGTACGCGGATCCGGCTTGAGCACCACCGCGTTGCCCAGCGCCAGCGCCGGGGCGACCGCACGCATGGCCAGGTACAGCGGGAAGTTGAAGGGCGCGATCACCCCGACCACGCCGAGCGGACGGCGACGCGCCAGGTTCAACCGGCCCGGTTCGGAGGGCAGCACTTCGCCGATGCTGCGCGAGGGCAGTGCCGCCGCTTCATGCAGCGCCTTGGTATTCACCTTGGCCTCGAAGCCCGCCTTGAGCTGGGTTGAGCCACTTTCGCGGACCAGCCACTGCACGATCTCATCGTTGTGTTCTTCGGCCAGCTGCGCGGCGCGGCGAAGGATCTGCGCGCGGGTGTCATACGGGGCGCTGGCCCAGTCGCGCTGCGCCTTGGCGGCGGTGGCGGCGGCGCGCGCGATCTGCGCCGGGTCGGCCATCGCGATCTCGCCCAGGCGTTCACCGGTGGCCGGTTCGACCACGTCCTGGGTGCCTGCACCCGAGGTCCACTGGCCATCGAAGAGCTTGCCGGACCAGGTGGCCGTCGGCAGGAATGCATGTGTTGCCATCGCGGATAACTCCTTGCGTCGTGTACCCGGCCATTGGATACCTGCGGCGGCCCACTGCCTATTGGCCAGTGGCTGGCGCTCTGCAAGTGCTTGCCGGATAAGGATTTATCAGCATGACGGGTGTCCAGTTAATGGACAGTGGAAGCGTGCGTACACCGGCACCCACACGCCGCGCCGTACAATCAACAGCCCAGCCAGCGACACCGCCCGCCATGAACGATGCGTCCCTCACCGCCACCCACGACCCGATCGCCGAGACCCGGAAATGGCTGGAGCAGATCGTCATCGGCCTGAACCTGTGCCCGTTCGCCAAAGCGGTGTACGTGAAGGAGCAGGTGCGGTTCGTGCTCAGCGATGCCACCACCCCCGAAGCACTGGTCGAAGAACTGGCCGAAGAGCTGATCCTGCTGCGCGATACCCCGGCCGAGCAGATCGACACCACGCTGATCGTGCACCCGGACGTGCTGACCGATTTCCTGGACTACAACGATTTCCTCGACAACGCCGATGCGGCGATCGAAGCACTGGATCTGCAGGGCATCCTGCAGGTGGCCAGCTTCCATCCGCAGTACCAGTTCGCCGGCGCGGCGCCGGATGACGTGAGCAACTACACCAACCGCGCGCCCTACCCGACCCTGCACCTGCTGCGCGAAGACAGCGTCGAGCGTGCGGTCGCCGCGTTCCCGGATCCGGACGTGATCGTGGAGCGCAACATCGAAACGCTGGACAAGCTCGGCATCGAAGGCTGGACGCGCCTGCTGGGCCGCAACGACATGCCGCCGTGTCACTGACGCCGCCGATCCTCGACTGGCCGGCACAGCCGCTGCGCGACCGCGTGGTGGTGATCACCGGCGGTGCACAGGGGGTCGGCCGCGGCATCGCGCAGTCCGTGCTCGGCGCCGGCGGCAGCGTGATGATCGCCGATCTGGATGCCGATGCCGGCAAGGCCTGCCTGAAGGAATGGGCGCTGCCCGAACGCGCGGCGTTCCAGCGCGCGGACGTGGCCAGCGAGCGCAGCGTGCAGGCGTTGATGAAGGCCACGCTCAAGCGCTTTGGCCGCATCGACGGTCTGGTCAACAATGCCGGCATCGCCAGCGCACATGGCACGCCGTTGGCGGACATGCCGGTGGCTGAGTGGCAACGCCGCCTCTCCAGCCTGCACGGCGCCTTCCTGTGCAGCAAGCACGCGCTGCCGGCCCTGCGCGAACACACGGGCGCGATCGTCAACATCGCCTCGACGCGCGCGTGGCAGTCCGAACCGGACAGTGAAGCCTATGCCGCCGCCAAGGGCGGGCTGGTCGCCTTCACCCATGCGCTCGCGTTGAGCGAAGGGCCGGCGGTGCGGGTCAACAGCATCAGCCCCGGCTGGATCACCACCGATGCCTGGCAGGCACCGTCACGCCGGCGCACGCCCAAGCTCTCGCGCCGCGATCATGCGCAGCATCCGGTCGGCCGTGTCGGCCAGCCGCCGGACATCGGCGCGCTGGCCGTCTTCCTGCTCTCGGATCTGGCCGGCTTCATCACCGGCCAGGACCACATCGTCGATGGCGGCATGACCCGGAAGATGATCTACGCGGAGTGAGTCACGTGCCACTCCAGGCACGTAATCTCCACGCAACGTAGTGCCGGCCGCTGGCCGGCTCCCCGTATTGCATGGCACCACGCCCCCTGTATTACGCCATCCCGTTATGGCGCAGCAGCGCATCCACGGTCGGCGCGCGACCGCGGAACGCAGCGAAGTTTTCCGCCGCACTACGGCTGCCGCCACGCGCCAGCACTTCATCGCGGAACCGCTGGCCGGTTTCGGTCACCTTGTCCGGGGCTTCCTCGAACGCGGCATAGGCATCGGCGCTGAGCACTTCGGCCCATTTGTAGCTGTAATAGCCGGCCGCATAGCCACCGGCAAAAATGTGGCTGAACTGATTGGGGAAGCGATTCCAGGCGGGGGGGCGGTTGACCGCCACTTCATCGCGCACGCGCTCCAGCAACGCCTGCACGCTGTCCTGGGTCGGATCGAAATCGCTGTGCAGCTGCATGTCGAACAGGGCGAATTCCAGCTGGCGCACGGTGAACATGCCGCTCTGGAAATTGCGCGCGGCCAGCATGCGGTCGAACAGCGCGCGAGGCAGCGGCTCGCCGGTGCCCACGTGGGCGGTCATCGCCTGCACGCGCTCCCATTCCCAGCAGAAGTTCTCCATGAACTGGCTCGGCAGCTCCACCGCGTCCCACTCCACGCCATTGATGCCGGCCACGCCGAGTTCGCCGATGCGGGTCAGCAACTGGTGCAGGCCATGGCCCATTTCATGGAACAGCGTGGTCACATCGCTGTGGCTGAAGGTCGCCGGTTGTCCCGCGGCGCCCTTGCCGAAATTGCAGACCAGGTACACCAGCGGCGTCTGCACACCGGCGGCGGTATCGCGGCGGTTGCGGCAATCGTCCATCCACGCGCCGCCGCGCTTGCCTTCGCGTGCGTACAGATCCAGATAGAACTGGCCGACCAGCGCACCCTGTGCGTCGACCAGGCGGAAGAAGCGCACATCCGGGTGCCAGACTGGCGCGTCGTCCGGCTGGACCTCCAGGCCATACAGACTGCGGATCACGCTGAAGAGGCCGTCCAGCACCTTCGGCTCGGTGAAGTACTGCTTCACCTCCTGCTCGGAATAGCTGTAACGCGCCTGCTTCAGTTTCTCCGCGGCGAATGCCAGGTCCCAGGCCTCCAGCGCGGGCATGCCCAGTTCGTCGCGGGCAAACGCGTCCAGCTCGGCGCGGTCGCGCTGTGCGTACGGCTTGGCACGCGCGGCCAGATCGCGCAGGAAACCCAACACCTGCGGCGCATCCTCGGCCATCTTGGTCGCGATCGAATACTCGGCGTAGTTGGCGAAGCCCAGCAGCGTGGCCAGCTCCGTACGCAGCGCCAGCACGCGATCGATGTTGCCGCTGTTGTCCAGCGCGGCATCGCCGAACTCGGAGGCACGGATCGCGTTGGCGCGGTACAGCGCTTCACGCAGCGGGCGATGCTCCGCATACGTCTGCACCGGCAGGTAGCACGGCATCTGCAGGGTCAGTTTCCAGCCAGGCAGGTCGTCCTTCTCCGCCGCGGCACGGGCGGCAGCGATCACGTCGTCCGGCAGGCCGGCCAGCTCGGCCGGGTCTTCCACGTGCAGCGACCAGGCATCGGTGGCGTCCAGCACATTCTGCGAGAACGTCGCCGACAGCGCGGACAGTTCCTCGCGGATCGCGCTGTAGCGCGCCTTGCCGGCGCCATCGAGTTCAGCACCGCCCAGGCGGAAATCGCGCAGCGCGTTCTCCAGCACCTTGCGGCGTGCCGGATCGTACTGCGCCGCTTCCGGCGCGGCGGCCAGGGCGCGGTACTGCTGGTAGAGCGCCAGGTTCTGGCCCAGCGCGCTGCCGAAGCGGGTCACCTTGGGCAGGTTGGCGTTGTAGGCCTCGCGCAGCGCCGGGGTATTCACCACGGCCTGCAGGTGGCCGACCTGGCCCCACGCGCGCCACAGGCGCTCGGTGGCATCGTCGAGCGGGTCGGCGAAGCTCGCCCAGGTCACCGGGGTGACGGTCTCGGCGGTCTTCACCGCCGCCTCGGCCTCGGCGAGCAGCGCGTCGATCGCCGGGGCGATGTGCTCAGGCCGGATCGCATCGAAGCGCGGCAGGCCGGAAAAATCGAGCAGCGGGTTGGTGGGGGTCACAGGCATCTCCAGACAACGGGGCCGCCGCAGCGGCATCACCCCACGATATGGCATTGCCCCCCACCCCGCACAAGGCCCCGGCGTGCGCCGATGGGCCAGGTTCACGCCAGATCCGGCGCCCCGCTCAGTACAACGCTTCCAGCGAGACGCAGGGCAGCACCGGCAGCCCCTGCCCGGCCACGGCAGCGGCGAGCAGCGCATCGGCGCCCTCCACGTCGATGCCCTGCTTCGGGTACCACTCGGGGTTGTAATAGCTGTGCGCGTAGCGCTCGCCGCTGTCGCACAGGATGGTCACGATCGAGCCGCTGCGGCCGGCATCGCGCATCAGCTGCGCGGCCTGCAGCACGCCGATGAAATTGGTCCCGGTGGAGCCGCCCACGCGGCGGCCCAGCTGGCGGCTGACGTGGCGCATCGCCGCCAGGCTCAGCGCATCGGGCACCTTGACCATCGCATCGACGCTGGTCGGGATGAAACTGGACTCCACCCGCGGCCGACCGATGCCTTCCACCCGCGAGCCGCCACTGCAGGTCAGCTCGCGCCAGGGCTGCCCGGCCAGCGCGGCGCAGTAGCCGTCATAGAACACCGAGACCTCCGGGTCCGCGCACAGGATGCGGGTGTCATGCCGGCGGTAGCTCACGTAGCGGCCGAGCGTCGCCGCGGTGCCGCCGGTGCCCGGGCTGCACACGATCCACTCGGGCACCGGATGCGGCTCCTCGGCCATCTGCTTGAAGATCGATTCCGCGATGTTGTTGTTCGCGCGCCAGTCGGTGGCACGCTCGGCATAGGTGAACTGGTCCATGAAGTGGCCGCCGGTTTCGCGGGCCAGCGTTTCCGAATCGCAGTTCAGGTCGCAGGCACGCTCGACCAGATGGCAACGGCCGCCATGGAACTCGATCGCCGCGATCTTCTCCGGCGAGGTCGTTGCCGGCATCACCGCGATGAACGGCAGGCCCAGCAGGCGGGCGAAATACGCCTCGGACACGGCGGTGGAGCCGCTGGAGGCTTCGATCACCGGACGTCCTTCGCGCAGCCAGCCGTTGGTCAGCGCATACAGGAACAGCGAGCGCGCCAGGCGATGCTTCAGGCTGCCGGTGGGATGGCTGGACTCGTCCTTGAAGTACAGGTCGATGCCCTCGAACCCCGGCAGGTCCATCGGAATCAGGTGGGTATCGGCCGAACGGTTGAAGTCGGCTTCGATCTTGCGGATGGCGGCGGCCACCCATTCACGCTGGGACATGGTGAACGCTGCTCAGGGAGACACACCATTCTACCCGCCACCCCGCCCAGCCGGGACCGCTAAAATGGCCTGTCCGCCGCGCCGATGCGGCCCCGCCCCAGGATCCCCCATGAGCCTTGCCGCGTTCCAGAACCAACCGGGTGTCGCCGCCCAGGTGCCCGCCGAAACCACCGGCTTCGTGTTCAACCACACCATGCTGCGCGTCAAGGACGCCGCCGCATCGCTGGACTTCTACACCCGCGTGCTCGGCTTCCGCCTGATCGACCAGCGCGATTTTCCCGAGGCCGAATTCAGCCTGTACTTCCTGGCCCTGCTGCCGGCCGGCACGCAGATCCCCGAGGGCGACGATGCGCGCCGCGTCTGGATGGCCGGCATCCCCGGCGTGCTCGAGCTGACCCACAACCATGGCACCGAGAACCAGGACGGCCCGGTCTACCACGACGGCAATACCGACCCGCGCGGCTTCGGCCACATCTGTGTCTCCGTGCCGGACATCCAGGCCGCCTGCAAGCGCTTCGACGCCCTGCAGGTGCCCTACCAGAAGCGCCTGGAAGACGGCCGCATGAAGCACCTGGCGTTCATCAAGGATCCGGACGGCTACTGGGTGGAGATCATCTCCAATACCCCGATCGCCTGATCCCGCCTCTCCACGACGCGCCGGCCCCGCCGGCGCGTTGTCGAGGCTAGGGCTAGGGCTGGACCTGGAACTCGAAGGCCGCATGGAACGGCGCCTTCGGCGGCACGAACAACGTTTTCCCAGCGAACCCCGCATCAACGCAGCGCGCAACCGCCTCCTCGCCTTCGCGCCATGTCCGCACCACCTTGCCCTGCGCATCCAGCTGCAGCACCACGGTGAAGGGCGCCAGCGCCTGCGGCGCGGGCGTGGGCATGCAGCGCGTGAAGCTGGCCCCGCCGACCCGGCTCATGCTGTCCAGCATCTCCGCATACGCCGCCGGTGCCAGGCTGGCTTCATCGCGTTGCGCCAGCGCCCGCACCTGTTCATAGCCCGCGTCGCCTGCGACCGCCTGGGCCATCATCACCATCCACAGCATCGTGCCTCCTCCGCCTGCGCGTTCATGACGCCAGCGCGCAGCGTAGGTCAGCGTGCGGGCCGGCGGAAGGGCCGTGGCCGACAGACCGCTGCGCGTAGTCAGCAAGGTCGACACCGCCGCGATGCGTCGCGCTGCGTCCAGTGGTATATCTGCGCCCCGTCCCACCACCCAACGGAGCCGGTATGGAAACGATGGAACTGCACCGCGGCCGCCTGATCGATCACCTGCAACTGGTGGTCAGGAATCTCGCCGCCAGCCGCCGCTTTTACCAGGCCGTGTTCGACACGATCGGCATTCCGATCGCCGGCGAAGGCGACACCTACTTCTGGGCCGACGAACTGTTCATCTCCACGCCGGACAGCGACGCGGCGCTGGGCCAGCTCACCGGTCGCCACCACCTCGCCTTCCAGGCGCGCGACCGCGCCACCGTCGAGGCCTTCCACCAGGCGGCGCTGGCCAACGGTGGCAAGGACAACGGCGCTCCGGGCGAGCGTCCTTACCATCCGGGCTACTACGCGGCGTTCGCGCTGGATCCGGATGGCAACAACATCGAAGTGGTGTTCCATGGGCCGGCCACCTACAGCGCGGACTCGGTGAAAGTGACCTTCGAAGGCTGAGTCGGAACCTGAATTCTTCAGGGACTATCTGATGCGTCTCACTGGATGAGATCGTGCCTCGGTACGGTCTTTCCATGGAGACGATCCGCAAACTGGCCATCCTTGCCGATGCCGCGAAGTACGACGCGTCCTGCGCCTCCAGTGGCGCGGGCAAGCGCGATTCGCGTGCATCCGGCGGCATCGGCAGTACCGAGGGGATGGGAATCTGCCACAGCTACACGCCCGATGGGCGGTGCGTGTCGCTGCTCAAGATCCTGCTGACCAACTTCTGCATCTACGACTGCGCGTACTGCGTCAACCGCGTATCGAGCAACGTGCAGCGGGCGCGCTTCAGCGTGGAGGAAGTGGTCGCGCTGACGATGGACTTCTACAAGCGCAACTACATCGAGGGGCTGTTCCTCTCCAGCGGGATCATCCGCAATGCCGACTACACCATGGAGCAGATGGTGGAGATCGCGCGCGTGCTGCGCGAAGAACGCCGGTTCAGCGGCTACATCCACCTCAAGACCATTCCGGAAGCCTCCCCGGAACTTCTTGCGCTTGCCGGACGCCATGCCGATCGGCTGTCGATCAACATCGAGCTGCCGACCGAGGCCGGGCTGGCCAGTTTCGCGCCGGAAAAATCCCTGCCGTCGATCCGCGGCGCGATGGGCGAGCTCCGCTGGCGCATCGAGGAAGCCAAGGAAGCGCGCACGTCCCATCCGGACCCTGACGCGCCATCATCCTCGGCAGCCGCCGCAGCGTCCCCCGCGCCGGCCCTGCGCGGCCGCCGGGCCCGCGCCCCCCGCTTCGCGCCGGCCGGGCAGAGCACCCAGATGATCGTGGGGGCCGACGGTGCCAGCGACAAGCAGATCCTCAGCGCGGCCGACAATCTGTACGGCAACTATCGGATGCGCCGCGTCTACTACTCCGCCTTCAGCCCCATCCCCGATGCGAGCAAGGCGCTGCCCCTGCAGGCGCCCCCGCTGGCACGCGAGCACCGCCTCTACCAGGCCGACTGGCTGCTGCGCTTCTACGGGTACGGCGTGGAGGAAATCACCGATACCACCCAGGGCGGCATGCTGGACCTGGACATCGACCCAAAGATGGCCTGGGCGATCCGCCACCCCGAGCGCTTCCCGGTGGATCTCAACATCGCGCCCAAGGAGCTGCTGCTGCGCGTGCCCGGGCTCGGCGTGCGCAACGTCAAGCGCGTGCTGATGGCGCGGCGGCATGGACGCCTGCGTGTGGCCGATGTGGCCCGCCTGCGTGCGCCGATGAGCAAGCTGCTGCCGTTCGTGCAGCTGGCCGACCATCATCCGCGGCGTGCACTGGATGACCCGGCGGCACTACGTGCCCGACTGGCACCACCGCCGCGACAGGGCGCGTTGTTCCCCGACGCGGCCGCCCACTGACATGTCGCGCTGGAGTGTGCGGGTCGACCCGGCATGGTCGCTGGAAGCGTGGCGCACCGCCGCGCGCCTGGCCCTGCGCCACGCGGTCGCGCCGGATCAACTGGACTGGTTGCCTGGCAGCGAGACGTCGCTGCTGGATGCGCCATCGTTGACCTCGGTGGAGGACAGCGCGCCACAGGCCGAGCCGCAGGTCCATGTCCCCAAGAGCTTTGTCGAGCTGGCTGCCATCTGCCTGTGCCATCGCGATCCGCAGCGGATGTCACTGCTCTATCGCATGCTGTGGCGCATCACCCATGGCGAACGCAGCCTGCTGTCCAATCCCGCCGATGCCGACGTGCTTCGCGCCATGGCCTTGAGCCAGGCGGTACGCCGCGACACGCACAAGATGAAGGCCTTCGTGCGCTTCCGGGAGGTGCCCGGCGAACAGGATGCGTTCATTGCCTGGTTCGAACCGGATCACCAGATCGTCGACCGCGTCGCACCGTTTTTCGCGCGACGATTCGCCGGCATGCGCTGGGCGATCCTGACGCCGTACCGCAGCGTGCACTGGGATGGGCAGCAGCTGTCGTTCGGCACGGGCGGCCGCCAAAGCGATGCACCGATGGAAGACGCACGCGAAGCATTGTGGCGCACCTACTACGCCAACATCTTCAATCCAGCCAGGCTCAACACGCGCATGATGCAGCAGGAGATTCCCGCCAGATACTGGAAGCACCTGCCCGAAGCCTCGTTGCTGCCACAGCTGGTGCGTGATGCCGGTGACCGGGTGCAGGAGATGCACGACCGTGAAGCGCAGGCCCCGCGGCGGCGCATTCCCCAGGCCATCGCGGCACCGGAGCCCGCCGCAGAGACGACGCCTGCCACGCTCGACGCGCTGCGCGAGGCCGCCGCGGCGTGCCGCCGCTGTCCGCTGTGGGAACCGGCCACGCAGACGGTGTTCGGTGAAGGTCCACCGAATGCATCGATCATGCTGGTCGGCGAACAACCCGGGGACAGCGAGGACCTCAGCGGCCATCCGTTCGTCGGCCCCGCCGGGCAGCTGCTGGATCGTGCGCTGCGCGAACTCGGCATCGAGCGCAGCGCGCTCTACCTGACCAATGCGGTCAAGCACTTCCGTTTCGAGCGGCGCGGCAAGCGGCGCATCCACAGTAAGCCGCAGATGACCCACATCAACGCGTGTCGGCCCTGGCTGATGGGCGAGATAGAGAACGTGCGACCGCAGGTGATCGTCTGCCTGGGGGCGAGCGCGGCCACGGCCGTGTTCGGGGCCGGCTTCAATCTGATGAAGAACCACGGGCGCTGGCACGTACTGGACGATGGCACGCGGGCGTTTGCCACGGTACATCCGTCGTGGGTACTGCGGCAGACCGGCGATGCGGCGCGCGACGAGGCCTATCGGCTGCTGAAGGACGACCTCCAGCACCTGGTCGAGGTCCAACGTACACGTTGACCTCGCATGGGGTTGCCGGCCGATGGCCGGCAATGCCCGTCAACGCAGATCGGGCAGCGTCAGTGCGCCGCCATGTAGATGTCCTGCAGGACCGCCTTCTCCAGCTCCAGCTCGCTGAGCAGATTCTTCACGATATCGCCCAGGCTCAGGATGCCGACCAGCGTGGCGCCTTCGGTCACCATCAGATGACGATGGCGGGAGTACGTCATCAGCGCCATCGCCTGCTTGAGGCTCGCGTCGGGGCCGATGCCTTCCAGCCCTGCCGACGGCAGCGTGGAGATGACCCGCCTGCCCGCCTGGGGACCATCTTCCGCAAGGCTGCGCACGATGTCCTTCTCGGACACGATACGCACCGGTGCATCGTCTTTCATCACCACGAGGGCGGCGATCTTGTGCGCGCTCATCTTGTGGGCCGCGGCACCGATGGTGTCTTCCACATCGATGGTGACGATGGCTTCTTTCTTGGATTGCAGGAGTTCGCGGACGTTCATTCTTGTTTCCTGTTACAGGTTACTGAAGTCGAGAGATGCGCCTGGTTGCAGCGAGGTCGGTGGCATCGCCACGCGGTCCTCGGTCATTCGATTCTACGTCCGCACCCCGGCCCAGGAGTTTGCAAATCTGGGACGGTTCGTCGTGGAAGCGGGGGACGACCCTGAGAATGGCACCGCCAGTAAAACCGTCGCTGAATGCCGCCGCAGGGCACGACTAAAGTTCCAGTGCCGGCGGCCGCGTAGAGCCACCCCATGGGTGGCGCACAAAAAAGGGTGGCCCCGCAGGGCCACCCTCGATACGCATCAGCGCCGCCTTGGCGGCGGACGCATCACTCCACCGTCACGCTCTTGGCCAGGTTGCGCGGCTTGTCCACGTCTGTCCCGCGGGCCAGCGCGGTGTGGTAGGCCAACAGCTGCACCGGAATCGTATGCACGATCGGGCTCAGCACGCCGGCATGGCGCGGCGTGCGGATCACATGCACGCCTTCGGACTCGACGAAGTTGCTGTCCTGGTCGGCGAACACGAACAGCTCACCGCCGCGGGCACGCACTTCCTGCATGTTGGATTTGACCTTTTCCAGCAGGCTGTCGTTCGGGGCGATCACCACCACCGGCATCTCTTCATCCACCAACGCCAGCGGGCCATGCTTGAGCTCGCCGGCGGGATAGGCCTCGGCGTGGATGTACGAGATTTCCTTGAGCTTGAGCGCGCCTTCCAGCGCGATCGGGTAATGCAGCCCACGGCCCAGGAACAACGCGCTGTTCCTGCGCGCGAAGCGCTCGGCCCACGCGGCGATCTGCGGCTCCATGTTCAGCGCATGCTGCACGCTGCCCGGCAGGAAGCGCAGCTGCTCCAGGTAGTCCGCTTCCTGCGCGGCATCGATGCGGCCGTGCAGCTTGCCCAGCACCACGGTGAGCTGGAACAGCGCGGCCAGCTGGGTGGTGAAGGCCTTGGTCGAGGCAACGCCGATCTCGGCACCGGCACGGGTATAGCAGACCAGTTCACTGGCACGCGGGATCGCGCTCTCGGGCACGTTGCAGATCGAGAGCGTATGCAGGTGGCCGAGCGACTTGGCGTACTTGAGCGCCTCCATCGTATCCAGCGTTTCGCCGGACTGGGAGATGGTGACGATCAGGTGCTTGGGATTCGCATAGGCCGCGCGATAGCGGTATTCGCTGGCGATCTCGACACTGCACGGCAGCCCGGCGATCGCTTCGATCCAGTAGCGCGCGGTCAGCCCGGCGTAATAGCTGGTACCGCAGGCAAGAATCTGCACGCCTTCGATATCCGACAGCACGGCCTCGGCATTCTTGCCGAACAACGTGGCCGGGAAACCGCCGGCATCGATCGCCGCTTCGATGGTGTCGCCCAGCGCGCGCGGCTGCTCGTGGATTTCCTTCTGCATGAAGTGGCGGTACGGGCCCAGCTCCAGCGAGGCCAGCGATACATCGGACAGGTGCACGTCGCGCACGATCGGCTGGTTGTGCTCGTCATACACCTGCACGCCATCACGGCGGATATCGGCCGTGTCGCCCTCTTCCAGGAAGATCACCGTGCGGGTGGCCTGGAGGATCGCCGAGACGTCGGAAGCGACGAAGTTCTCGCCCTCGCCGACGCCGATCAGCAGCGGGCAGCCCATGCGCGCGCACACGAAGTGATCCGGCTCGGCACGGCTCATCACCGCCAGCGCGTAGGCACCGGTCAGCTCCTTGACCGTGCGCTGCAGCGCCGACAGCAGGCTGTCGCCTGCCTTCAGATGATGGTGCATCAGATGCGCGATCACTTCGGTGTCGGTCTGCGACTCGAAGACGTAGCCCAGCGCGCGCAGCTTCTCGCGCTGTTCTTCATGGTTCTCGATGATGCCGTTGTGGACCAGCGCGACGCCGTGGCTGATGTGCGGGTGCGCATTGGCCTCGGTCACGCCACCATGGGTCGCCCAGCGGGTGTGGCCGATGCCCAGCAGCGACTGGAAGCCTTCGCTCGCGGCGGCCTTCTCCATCTCGGCCACGCGGCCGGTGCGGCGCACGCGGCGGACATCGGGTGCGGCGGCAGAGGCGTCGATCACGGCAATGCCGGAGGAGTCGTAGCCCCGGTATTCCAGCCGCTTCAATCCTTCGATGAGTACCGGTACCACGTCGCGATGGGCGATCGCTCCCACAATGCCGCACATAGATTCAGATCCCTGCTGGTAAGCCCCGCATTCTAGCGCGGCGGCCCCGGACGCTTGGGCGCTGTCCGCTTAACGAAAGTGTCCGGCCCGGTGTCCGCGGACACACGGACACGCGACCGATTTCGCAAGCCCTTGTTTTCAAAGGGTGAAAACTTGGCACGGAGTCTGCTTGGTACTTCGTAACCCAACCGCGAACGAGCCCGATGATCCGCGACACTTCCGCCCAGGACCAGACCCTTTCCTCGCATGCCGCGCCCGCCCCGTGGAAGCGCTGGCTGTGGCCGGCGGTCGCCGCGCTGGTCGTGCTGCTGGCGATCGGCTTCGCCGCCCGTGCCTGGCTCGGGGCCAGCCGCTCCTTCGACAGCGCCCGCGTCCGCATCGCCGAGGTCACCCGCGGCGACATGGTCCGCGACATCGCCGCGGACGGTCGCGTGATCGCGGCCAACAACCCGGTGCTGTATGCGATCTCCGCCGGCAACGTGAACCTGAAGGTGGTGGCCGGTGACGTGGTCAAGCAGGGCCAGGAACTGGCCGTGATCGACAGCCCCGAACTGCGCAGCAAGCTGGCCCAGGAACAGGCCACCCTGGCCGGCCTGCAGGCCGAGGCCAGCCGCGCCACCCTGGATGCGACCCTGGCGCGCGCCACGGCCCAGAAGGATACCGACCAGGCGGTGATCGAACGCCAGGCGGCCGTGCGCGATCTGGAGCGCTACAAGCGTGGCTTCGATGGGGGCGCGGTGCCGCAGGTCGATGTCGCCAAGGCCGAAGACACGGTCAAGAAGAGCGACATCCAGCTCGAGCATGCCCGCAAGGATGCCATGCTCAAGGCCCAGGGCGCCGACCTCGATGCGCGCAACAAGCGCCTGCTCGCCGACCGCCAGCGTGCGGTGGTGACCGAGGTCGAGCGCCAGGTCGACGCCCTCACGCTGCGTGCGCCGTTCGATGGCCAGGTCGGCCAGGTGCAGGCGACCCAGCACACCAATGTGGTCGCCAATGCGCCGATCCTGGGCGTGGTCGACCTGTCGCGCTTCGAGATCGAGATCAAGGTGCCGGAAAGCTTCGCCCGGGAGCTGACGATCGGCATGCCTGCGCAGCTGACCGGCGGCAGCGGCCAGTTCGCCGGCGAGATTTCCGCCGTCTCCCCGGAAGTGGTCGCCGGCGAGGTCAATGCCCGCATCCGTTTCGCCGACAAGCAGCCGCAGGGCCTGCGCCAGAGCCAGCGGATGCAGGCCCGCGTGCTGCTCGATACCCGCCGCAACGCACTCAAGATCGAGCGCGGCCCGTTCGTCGAACAGGGCAACGGCTACGCCTACGTCATGGAGGGCAGCCATGCCATCCGCCGCCCGGTCAAGCTCGGCGTGAGCAGCCTGGGTGAAGTGGAAATCCTTTCCGGCCTGCAGCCCGGCGACCGCGTCGTGGTCTCCGGCAGCGATCTGTTCGGCGATGCCGAGCGCGTGTCCGTCAACTGAATCATTCCCTTTCGATCCTCTCGACTTTCAAAGGAAAACAGCCATGCTTGAAATGCGCTCGGTCGCCAAAGTCTTCCGCACCGAACAGGTGGAAACCCATGCCCTGCGGTCGCTGGACCTGCACGTCCGCGAAGGCGAGTTCGTTGCCGTGACCGGTCCGTCCGGTTCGGGCAAGACCACCTTCCTCAACATCGCCGGCCTGCTGGAGACCTTCACCAGCGGCACCTACCTGCTTGATGGCCAGGACGTCAGCCAGCTCGGCGATGACGCGCGCAGCCGCCTGCGCAACCAGAAGATCGGCTTCATCTTCCAGGGCTTCAACCTGATCTCCGATCTGAACCTGTTCGACAACGTCGATGTGCCGCTGCGCTACCGCGGCATGCCCGCTGCCGAGCGCAAGGAGCGCATCGAGCACGCGCTGGCCCAGGTGGGCCTGGGCTCGCGCATGAAGCACTACCCGGCCGAACTCTCCGGTGGTCAGCAACAGCGCGCCGCGATCGCGCGGGCGCTGGCGGGCAGCCCGCGCCTGCTGCTGGCCGATGAACCGACCGGCAACCTGGACAGCCAGATGGCCCGTGGCGTCATGGAGCTGCTGGAAGAAATCAATGCCAAGGGCACCACGATCGTGATGGTGACCCACGACCCCGAACTGGCCGCCCGTGCCAAGCGCAACGTGCACATCGTCGACGGCCAGGTCACCGACCTGCTGCGCGATCCGGTGCTCTCCACGCCGCGCCCCGCGGTTGCCGCTGCCATCGCCAACGACTGAGGCCGGCCATGATCGCTTACTACTTCCGACTGGCCCTGCGCAGTTTCCGGCGCAACAAGGTGCTGACCGCGCTGATGGTGATCGCCATCGCGCTGGGCATCGGCGCGTCGATGACCACGCTGACCGTGTTCCACGTGCTGTCCGGTGATCCGATTCCGCAGAAGAGCGACCGGCTCTTCAGCGTCCAGATTGATCCACAGTCGGCGCTTGGCTATCAGCCTGGCGAAGAACCGGCCGACCAGTTGACCCGCTTCGATGCCACCAAACTGCTGAGCGAGAAACATGCCAAGCGCCAGGCGATGATGACCGGTGGCGGCGTCACCATCGAGCCGGACAGCAGCACGCTGCGTCCGTTCGTCACGGATTCTCGCTACACCTCGGGCGACTTCTTCCCGATGTTCGATACCCCGTTCCAGTACGGCCAGGGATGGAAGGAATCCGATGACGAAGGCCGCGGCCGGGTCGCGGTGATCACGAAGACACTCAACCAGAAGCTGTTCGATGGCGCCAACAGCGTCGGCAAGTCGCTGCGCATCAATGGCAACACGATGACCGTGGTGGGCGTGCTGGACGAGTGGCACCCCAACCCGCACTTCTACGATCTCAATACCGGTCGCTATGGCGACAGCGAAGATGTGTTCGTTCCCTTCACCACGGCCATCGATTTGAAGTTCGACCGCAGCGGCAGCATGGACTGCTTCGGCCGCCGCAACGAACCCGATCCGACCGGCCCGACCGCCAGCTGCACCTGGATCCAGTACTGGGTGGAGCTGGAGAATGCCGGGCAGGCTGCGGAGTACCGCCGCTACCTGGAAAACTACTCCGACCAGCAGCGTGCGGCCGGCCGCTTCGAGCGTCCCAACAACGTTCGTCTGCGCAATGTCATGGAGTGGCTGGACTACAAGAAGGTGGTCCCCGGTGACGTACGCCTGCAGCTGTGGTTGGCGATGGGCTTCCTGCTGGTCTGCCTGATCAATACCGTGGGCCTGCTGCTGGCCAAGTTCCTGCGCCGCAGTGGCGAGATCGGCGTGCGCCGGGCGCTGGGTGCCAGCCGCGGCCAGATCTTCCTGCAGTCGCTCATCGAGGCCGGTACGGTCGGCCTGGCCGGCGGCCTGCTCGGCCTGGTGCTGGCGATGCTGGGGCTGTACGCCGTGCGCCAGCAACCGGTGGACTACGCCAAGCTGGCCACGCTGGATGGGCAGATGCTGCTGATGACCTTCGCGTTGACCCTGGTCGCCAGCCTGCTGGCCGGTTTCCTGCCGGCGCTGCGCGCCATGCAGGTCGCGCCCGCCATCCAACTCAAATCGCAGTAAGGATCCGGAGCACACCATGGATATCCGTCCCATCCTCTCCACGCTCCGCCGGCATAAAACCGCCGCATCGCTGATCGTGCTCGAGATCGCCCTGACCTGCGCCATCGTCTGCAATGCGCTGTTCCTGATCGGCCAGCGCATCGAGAAGATCAACCAGCCCAGTGGCATCGCCGAAACCGAACTGATCGAAGTCCGCCTGGGCGGCATCGGCACCCAGGTCAATGCCGCAGCGCGCACCCGCGAAGACCTGGCGGCATTGCAGGCCATTCCGGGCGTCAAGAGTGCCGTGACGCTGAACCAGATTCCGTTCCGCAACAGCTCCTGGAACACGGGCCTGGGGCTGACTCCCAACCAGGAACGCTCGACGCTGAGCACGTCCCAGTACTTCGCCCGCGAAGGCGCGCTGGAGACCCTTGGCGTGGAGCTGATCGCCGGCCGCGATTTCCAGAGCGACGAATACCGCGACGCAGCGGATGCCCTGACCGACGAGAACGCCGAAAAAACGGGCTCGGCGATCATCGTCACCAAGGCGATTGCCGACAAGATGTTCCCCGGCGGTGATGCATTGGGCAAGACGGTCTACAGCGGTTCCATGCCATTGCGCATCGTCGGCATCGTCAAGGTGCTGGCCCGCCCGAATGCGGTAGGCGGCGACATCCAGTATTCGATCATGCTGCCGTTGCGGGCGACCTACGACGAAGGCTTCTACCTGATCCGTGTCACCGATCCCGCGCGCCGGGACGAAGTGATCAAGGCAGCGGTGACGGCACTGGAACGCGTCGATTCGAGCCGGCTGATCCGCGGCAAATCCACCTACGAGGAACAGCGCAAGAAGTACTTCGCCAACGACCGCGCCATGGTCGGCCTGCTGATCACCGTGTGCGTGGCACTGCTGGTGGTGACCGCACTGGGCATCGTCGGCCTGGCCAGCTTCTGGGTGCAGCAGCGCACCAAGCAGATCGGCATCCGCCGTGCGCTGGGCGCCACCCGCAGCCAGATCCTGCGTTACTTCCAGACCGAGAACTTCCTGTTGGCGACGGTCGGCATCGTGCTGGGCATGTTGATGGCCTACACGATCAACCTGTGGCTGATGAACAACTACGAGCTGCCGCGCATGCCCATCAGCTACCTGCCGATCGGCGCGGTCCTGCTGTGGCTGCTCGGCCAGATCGCGGTCTTCGGCCCGGCCCGCCGCGCCGCGGCCGTGCCCCCCGCCGTCGCCACCCGGAGTGCCTGACGGCCCGTTCCGAAGGCGGTCCCCGCAAGGGCGGGGGCCGCAGTCCGGCAGCGGCCAGCAAGGCCCCGCCCTGCACCAGGGCCCACGGCTCCGGTACTCTCTGCCTTCTTCCTGGTCCTTCGTTGCCGCATGCCCTCGATCCTGATCATTGACGACAACGCCAGCGTCGGCACGGCACTCGACGTGCTGTTCTCGCTGCACGACATCGACACCCTGCACGCGCTTTCGCCCGAACAGGGGCTGGAGCTGCTGGAACAACAGCCGGTGGACCTGGTGATCCAGGACATGAACTTCACGGAGGACACCACCTCCGGCGAGGAAGGTGAAGCGCTGTTCCAGCAGATCCGCGCCCGCCACCCCGACCTGCCGGTCATCCTGCTGACCGCCTGGACGCATCTCAGCAGCGCGGTCGATCTGGTCAAGGCCGGCGCGGCGGACTACCTGGCCAAGCCCTGGGACGACCGCAAGCTGCTGATCACGGTCAACAACCTGCTGGAGCTCTCCGAAACCCGCCGCGAACTCGATCGCCGCCGCGACCGCGAACAGCGCGACCGTTCGGCGCTGGAGGCGCGCTACGACCTGCGCGGTGCGGTGGTGGCCGATCCTGCCAGCGAGCGCGTGGTCAGCCTGGCCTGCCAGGTCGCACGCTCGGCACTGCCGGTGCTGATCACCGGTCCCAACGGTGCGGGCAAGGAGAAGATCGCCGAGATCATCCAGGCCAACTCGCTGGTCGCCAAGGGACCGTTCGTCGCGCTCAACTGCGGGGCGATTCCCGCCGAGCTGATCGAAGCCGAGCTGTTCGGTGCCGAAGCCGGCGCCTACACCGGTGCCAACAAGGCACGCGAAGGCAAGTTCGAAGCGGCCGACGGCGGCACGCTGTTCCTGGACGAGATCGGCAACCTCTCCTCCAGCGGACAGATGAAGCTGCTGCGCGTACTCGAGACCGGCCGCTTCGAACGGCTGGGCTCCAACCGCGAGCGCCAGGTCAAAGTGCGTGTGATCAGCGCGACCAATGCCGACCTGCCGACGATGATCCGCGACGGCCAGTTCCGCGAGGACCTGTACTACCGCCTCAACACCGTCGAGCTGGCGCTGCCGCCGCTGGCCGAACGGCCCGGCGACATCCTGCCACTGGCCGAACGCTTCCTGGGCAGTGGCAAGCCGCTGTCCACCGCCGCCGCCACCGCGCTGCAACGCCACCCCTGGCCCGGCAACGTGCGCGAACTGCGCAACGTGCTGCAGCGCGCCGACCTGCTGGCCACCGGCCCGCGCATCGAGGTCGCCGATCTCAACCTGCCGCGCACCGCCGCACCGCGCGCAGCCGCCCCGACGGTGGACCCGGACCGCAGCCGGATCGAGACCGCACTGGCCCACAACCACGGCATCATCGCCCAGACCGCTGCCGAACTCGGGCTCAGCCGCCAGGCGCTGTACCGGCGCATGGACCGCTACGGCATTCCGCGCGAATGAAACGGCGCTCCTTCACCTTCCGGTTGTTCCTGCGCCTGCTGCCGGTGCTGGCACTGGCGGCTGCGTTCCCCTGGTACCTCGCGTACTGGCTGGACCATGGCTGGGCGGTCACGTGCATTTCGGTCGTCGTGCTGCTGGCGCTGATGTGGTGGAGCCTGCGCCGCGCGACGGCACCGATCCGCTCATTGCTGCGCGCCCTGTCCGGTACCACCAGCAGCTACCGCGACGGCGAATACAACTTCGGCATCTACTGGCCGTCCAATGATGAGCTGGGCGATCTGGTCCAGGCCCACCGCGAGCTGGGCGACGTGCTGCGCGCGCAGCGCCAGGACCTGGTCCAGCGCGAGCTGCTGCTGGACACCATGGTGCAGAACACGCCGGTGTCGATGCTGTTGCTGGCCCACGGGGGCGACGGCGTGCAGCGCGTGGTGTTCTCCAACCTGGCGGCGCGCAAGCTGCTGCACAGCGGCTGGAAGCTGGAAGGCCAGCGCATGCACGATGTCATGGCGACGATGCCGATCGAACTGCGCGATGCCATCGCCCGCGGCGGCGACAGCCTGTTCGCGGTGCGCGGCGAAGGCCAGGACAGCGACGATGAGCACGATGAAGACGATGAGCAGATCTACCATCTGTCACGCCGCAATTTCCATCTCAACGGGCGCCCGCACGACCTGCTGCTGATCCGCCTGCTGACCGCCGAACTGCGCCGCCAGGAAGTGCAGACGTGGAAGAAGGTGATCCGGGTGATCAGCCACGAGTTGAACAACTCCCTGGCGCCGATCGCCTCGCTGGCGCATTCCGGTGGCGAGCTGGTCCGGCGCGGCAAGACCGAACGGCTGGAAGAAGTGTTCACCACCATCGAAGAGCGCGCCCGCCACCTGGAAGGATTCATCCGCGGCTATGCGCGCTTCGCCAAGCTGCCGCAGCCGCAGTTGCAGACCGTGCAGTGGAACCTGTTCCTGGGCGGGCTGCAGCACCAGATTCCGTTCCGGATGGCAGAGGTACCCGACGATCTGCAGAGCCGCGTGGACATCGCCCAGCTCGGGCAGGCGCTGCTGAACCTGCTCAAGAATGCCCATGAAGCGTGTGGCGAGGCCGAGCCGCCGAATGACGACGTCGAGGTCCGCCTGACCCGCCTGCCCCAGTGGCTGCGGCTGGAAGTACTGGATCGCGGCAAGGGCATGAACGACGCGGTGCTGCAGAACGCGCTGATGCCGTTCTACTCGACCAAGCGCAACGGCACCGGTCTCGGCCTGGCACTGACCCGTGAGATCGTCGAAGCGCATGGTGGCCGCATCTCGCTGCAGAACCGCCGCGAGGGCGGCCTGTGCGTGGCGGTGTTCCTGCCGGCCGACGCCCGGTAGTGCCGGCCGCTGGCCGGCACCGTGATGCTCTCGGGACTGCCGGGTTGCCGGCCAGCGGCCGGCACTACTTCTTCGTCGGGCGCTTCCAGCCGTCGATCGTTTCCTGGCGGGCACGGGCGACGGTCAGCTTGTCCGCCGGCGCGCCGCGGGTGATCACCGACCCTGCCGCGACCGTGGCACCTTCCCCGATCACCACCGGCGCGACCAGCGAGCTGTTGGACCCGATGAAAGCGCGGTCGCCGATGGTGGTCTGCGACTTGTTCACGCCGTCGTAGTTGCAGGTGATGGTGCCCGCGCCGATGTTGACCTTGCTGCCGATCACCGCATCGCCCAGATAGGTGAGATGGTTGGCCTTGCTGCCCGCGCCGAGCACCACCTTCTTGGTCTCCACGAAATTGCCCACGTGCGAACCTTCGGCCAGCACGGTGCCGGGGCGCAGACGGGCGAACGGACCGATGTCCGCCGCGCCTTCGCTGACCACGCCCTCCAGATCGCAGTGCGGCTTGACCACGGTCCCGGCGGCCAGGGTGACGTCCTTGAGCCGGGTGAACGCGCCGATGCTGACGCCGTCGCCCAGCACCACGCGCCCTTCCAGGATCACGTTGACGTCGATCTGCACGTCGCTGCCGACGGTGACCGTGCCGCGGATATCCAACCGTGCCGGATCGAGCACGCGTGCGCCCTGCGCGCACAGCGCACGCACTTCACGCATCTGCCAGGCACGCTCCAGCTGGGCCAGCTGCCAGGGATCGTTGGCGCCTTCGGCGTCCTGCGGCTCCTGCACGAAGGCCATCTCGGCCGGCGTGTAATCGCTCGCCGCCGCAGCAAAGATGTCGGTCAGGTAATACTCGCCCTGCGCATTGGCATTGGAGAGCTGCGACAGCCAACGACGCAGTGCGGTCGATTCGGCGGTGATGATGCCGGTGTTGATGGTGCGGATGCTGCGTTGTTCGTCGCTGGCATCCTTCTGCTCGACGATCGCGCCCACCTTGCCCTCCGCATTGCGCACGATGCGGCCGTAACCGGTCGGGTCGGCAACCTCCGCCACCAGCACGGCCAACCGGCCCGACTGCGACAACAGGTGGCGCAGCGTCTCGGCGCGGATCAGCGGCACGTCGCCGTAGAGCACCAGCACGGTCGCCGCATCGGGCACCTCCGGCATCGCCTGCAGTACGGCATGGCCGGTGCCCAGCTGCTGGCCCTGCTCGGCCCAGCGCAGGTCGGGCTGGTCGGCGAACGCCTGCCGGACCGCTTCGCCGCCATGGCCGTACACCACGTGGATCGCTGCCGGCTCCAGCTGGCGCGCGGTGTCGATGACATGGGCAAGCATCGGGCGCCCGGCGATGGGCTGCAGCACCTTCGGCAGGGCCGACTTCATGCGCTTGCCGGCACCGGCGGCCAGGATGATCACGTGCAGGGGTTGGGTCATGGGTAGATCACGTTCCGGGAATCGTTGATGGGAATTCTAGTGCGACGCTCGTTAACATGTGGGATTGTCCGCACCCGGATTTCCCGTGAGTCTCCTCCGCCAAGGTAGCAGCTACCTCGTCGTCGGCCTGGTCCAACTGGTCGTGGACTGGGCGGTGTTCGTGGCCGCCACCGCGCTCGGCATGCCGGCCGCCCCGGGCAATCTGCTCGGGCGCGTGAGCGGGATGCTGCTCGGCTTCTGGCTCAACGGCCGCTACACCTTCGCCCGCGATGGCGAGCACCGTCTGGGCTGGCCGCGGTTCGTGCGCTTCCTGCTGCTCTGGGCGGTGCTGACCGCGATCAGCACGCTGCTGGTGACGCTGGCGGCCGAGCACCTGGGGCTGCGCTATGCATGGCTGGCCAAGCCGCTGGTCGAAGGCGCACTGGCCGGTCTGTCGTTCCTGCTGATGCGGACCCTGATCTTCCGCTGATCCGGCCTACCGGGAGGCAGGCAAAAAAAAACGCCGGCAAGCCGGCGTTTTCCCCTTCGCGGATGGCGCCGTCGCGCCGCGCCGCTTAGTGCTTGAGGTTCTTGCGCAGGCGCTCCAGCGCCTGCAGCTGGGCGGACACTTCCGCCAGGCGCTGCTGCGCTTCGGCCACTTCCATTGCTTCACCACGGTTGGCCAGGATGCGCTCGGCTTCTTCCTTGGCCTTGCGGACCGAGGCTTCGTCGATGTCCTGGGCACGGATCGCGGTGTCGGCCAGCACGGTCACGACCTGCGGCTGCACTTCGAGAATGCCGCCGGAGATGGCGAAGTCGATCTGCTCGCCGCTCGGCGTGGTCACCACCACCTTGCCCGGCTTCAGCCGGGTGATCAGCGGGGCGTGCTTGGGCGCGATGCCCAGCTCACCCAGCTCACCGGTGGCCACGACCAGGGTCGCCTCACCACGGAAGATTTCCTGCTCGGCGCTGACGATGTCGCAACGGATGGTGCTCATGAAACTCTTCTCGCTTTAGGGCGGGCGTGGGCCCACCGCAGGATGTCCTCAGCGGTGGGCATGCGCCCACCCCGTGTGACGGGTCGGGACGGGCATGTCGCCCGTCCCCGCCGCATCAGGCCTTCTCAGCCATCTTCTTGGCCTTCTCGACCGCTTCTTCGATGCTGCCGACCATGTAGAACGCCTGTTCCGGCAGGTGGTCGTATTCGCCATCGACGATGGCCTTGAAGCCACGGATGGTGTCCTTCAACGACACGTACTTGCCCGGCGAGCCGGTGAACACTTCGGCCACGTGGAACGGCTGGCTGAAGAAGCGCTCGATCTTGCGGGCGCGGGTCACGGCCTGCTTGTCTTCTTCGGACAGTTCGTCCATGCCCAGGATCGCGATGATGTCCTTCAGTTCCTTGTACTTCTGCAAGGTCTGCTGGACGCGCTGGGCGGTGTCGTAATGCTCGTGACCGATGACCAGCGGATCCATCTGGCGGCTGGTCGAGTCGAGCGGATCCACGGCCGGGTAGATACCCAGCGAGGCGATCGAACGCGACAGGGTCACGGTCGAATCCAAGTGGGCGAACGTGGTGGCCGGCGACGGATCGGTCAAGTCATCGGCGGGCACGTAGACGGCCTGGATCGAGGTGATCGAGCCATTCTTGGTCGAGGTGATGCGCTCCTGCAGGACGCCCATTTCCTCGGCCAGGGTCGGCTGGTAACCCACGGCCGACGGCATGCGGCCCAGCAGCGCCGACACTTCGGTACCGGCCAGGGTGTAGCGGTAGATGTTGTCGACGAACAGCAGCACGTCCTTGCCCTTGCCGTTCTCGTCCTTCTCATCGCGGAAGTACTCGGCCATGGTCAGGCCGGTCAGCGCGACGCGCAGACGGTTGCCCGGCGGCTCGTTCATCTGGCCGTACACCATCGCGACCTTGTCCAGGACGTTGGAGTCCTTCATCTCGTGGTAGAAGTCGTTGCCCTCACGGGTACGCTCACCCACGCCGGCGAACACGGACAGACCGCTGTGCGCCTTGGCGATGTTGTTGATCAGTTCCATCATGTTGACGGTCTTGCCGACGCCGGCGCCGCCGAACAGGCCGACCTTGCCGCCCTTGGCGAACGGGCACATCAGGTCGATGACCTTGATGCCGGTTTCCAGCAGCTCGGTGGCCGGGGACTGGTCTTCGTACGACGGAGCGGCACGGTGGATTTCCCAGGTGTCGCTGGCGGTGACCGGACCGGCTTCGTCGATCGGGCGACCCAGCACGTCCATGATGCGGCCCAGCGTGCCCGCGCCGACCGGCACCGAGATGGCGCGTTCGGTGTTGGTGGCGACCAGGTTGCGCTTCAGGCCGTCGGTGGAGCCCAGCGCGATGCAACGGACCACGCCGTCACCGAGCTGCTGCTGCACTTCCAGCGTGATTTCGGTGTTGTCCACCTTCAGCGCGTGGTACACCTTCGGCACCGACTCGCGGGGGAATTCGACGTCGACGACGGCGCCGATGATCTGAACGATCTTGCCCTGACTCATTGCTGCAATCCTCTAATGTGTGCTTTGACTGTGCGCGTCAGACTGCTGCCGCGCCGCCGACGATTTCGGAGATTTCCTGGGTGATCGCTGCCTGGCGCGCCTTGTTGTAGACGAGCTGCAGGGTACCGATCAGCTTGTTCGCGTTGTCACTGGCCGACTTCATCGCGACCATGCGGGCTGCATGCTCGGACGCGACGTTTTCCAGCACGGCCTGGTACACCAGCGACTCGACGTAACGCGTCATCACGTGCTCGAGCACGGTCGCGGCGTCGGGTTCGTACAGGTAGTCCCAGTCGTGATGCGCGACCTGCTTCTCAGCGGCCGGCAACGGCAGCAGCTGATCGAAGCTGGCCTTCTGCGTCATCGTGTTGATGAAGCGGTTGTAGACCAGGTAGACGCGGTCGACCTTGCCATCGGTGAAGGCATCGAGCATGACCTTGATCACGCCGATCAGCTGTTCCAGGTGCGGCACATCGCCCATGTGGGTGACGGTGCCGACCATGTTGACCTTGACGCGGCGGAAGAAGGTCGAGGCCTTCTGGCCGACGGTGACCACGTCGATGTCGGCGCCCTTGTCCTGCCACTGGCGCATTTCGCCCAGCATCTTGCGGAACAGGTTGTTGTTCAGGCCGCCCGCCAGACCGCGGTCGGAAGAGACCACGATGTAACCGACGCGCTTGACCTCGTCACGCTGGACCAGGAACGGATGCTGGTAGTCGGTGCTGGCCTGGGCCAGGTGACCGATCACCTGCTTCATCGCCTGCGCATACGGACGCGACGTCTTCATCCGCTCCTGCGCCTTGCGGATTTTGGAGGCCGAGACCATTTCGAGCGCACGCGTCACCTTGCGGGTGTTCTGCACGCTCTTGATCTTGGTTTTGATTTCGCGTCCGCTTGCCATCTCTTCTTCCCGTAGAGCGGGGCTCTGCCCCGCTGCCATTCAACGGTGAAGCGAGGCCGTCAGGCCCCGCCACACATGCGGCTTACCAGCTGCCGGTGGTCTTGAACTCGGTGATGCCCTTCTTGAAGGCAGCTTCGATGTCGTTGTCCCAGCCGCCGGTCGCGTTGATCTTGCTGATCAGCTCGCCCTGGGTGTTGGCGAAGTGGGCATGCAGACCTTCTTCCAGCGCCAGCAGCTTGTTGACCGGCACGTCGTCGAGGTAACCCTCGTTGACGGCGTAGATCGACAGCGCCTGGTTGGCGATGGACATCGGGGCGTACTGCTTCTGCTTCATCAGCTCGGTGACGCGCTGACCGCGCTCGAGCTGCTTGCGGGTGGCTTCGTCCAGGTCCGAGGCGAACTGCGCGAACGCCGCCAGCTCACGGTACTGGGCCAGCGAGATACGGATGCCGCCGGACAGCTTCTTGATGATCTTGGTCTGGGCCGCACCACCGACGCGCGACACCGAGATACCGGCGTTCACGGCCGGGCGGATGCCGGAGTTGAACAGATCGGTTTCCAGGAAGATCTGGCCGTCGGTGATCGAGATCACGTTGGTCGGCACGAAGGCCGAGACGTCACCGGCCTGGGTTTCGATGATCGGCAGCGCGGTCAGCGAGCCGGTCTTGCCCTTGACGGCGCCGTTGGTGAACTTCTCCACATACTCTTCCGACACGCGGGCAGCGCGCTCGAGCAGGCGGGAGTGCAGGTAGAACACGTCACCCGGGTAGGCTTCACGGCCCGGCGGACGCTTCAGCAGCAGCGAGATCTGGCGGTAGGCAACGGCCTGCTTGGACAGATCGTCGTACACGATCAGGGCGTCTTCGCCGCGGTCCATGAAGTACTCACCCATGGTGCAGCCCGAGTAGGCGCTGATGTACTGCATCGCGGCCGATTCGGACGCGGTCGCAGCGACCACCACGGTGTGCGCCAGGGCGCCGTTCTCTTCCAGCTTGCGCACGATGTTGGCCACGGTCGAGGCCTTCTGGCCGATCGCGACGTACACGCACTTGATGCCGGTTTCTTTCTGGTTGATCACCGCATCGATGGCCAGGGCGGTCTTGCCGGTCTGGCGGTCACCGATGACCAGCTCGCGCTGGCCGCGGCCGATCGGGATCATCGAGTCGACGGACTTGTAACCGGTCTGCACCGGCTGGTCGACCGACTTGCGCCAGATCACGCCCGGGGCAACGCGCTCCACCGGCGCGGTGGCCTTGGCCGCGATCGGGCCCTTGCCGTCGATCGGCTCGCCGAGCGCGTTCACGACGCGGCCCAGCATTTCCGGACCGACCGGCACTTCCAGGATGCGACCGGTGGTCTTGGCAACGTCGCCTTCGCGGAGGTTCTGGTAATCACCCAGCACCACGGCGCCGACCGAGTCGCGCTCCAGGTTCAGGGCCAGAGCGAAGGTGTTGTTCGGCAGTTCGATCATTTCGCCCTGCATCACGTCGGCCAGACCGAAGATGCGCACGATGCCGTCGGACACGCTGGTCACGGTGCCTTCGTTGCGCGATTCCGCGGCCAGCTTGACCTTCTCGATGCGGTTCTTGATCAGTTCGCTGATTTCGGAGGGGTTGAGCGTGGTTGCCATCGTCAAGTCCTAGTGCCGGCGATCACGCCGGACGTTAAATGAATTCAGTTAGCGAGCGCGGTCTGCAGGCGCGACAGCTTGCCCTTGAGCGAGCCATCGATGACCACATCGCCGGCGTCGATCACGGCACCGCCGATCAGCGACGCGTCGACCGCGGTCGTCACATCCACCTCGCCGCCGAAGCGCTTGCGCAGCGCGGCCTTGATGGCGTCCAGTTCGGCGCCGGACAGTTCGGTGGCCGAGGTCACCGTGGCCTTGACCACGTGTTCGGCTTCAGCGCGCAGCTGGTCGTACATGCCGGCGATTTCCGGCAGCAGCGGCAGACGGTGCGCATTGGCCAGGATGGCCAGGAAGCGACCGAAGGTCTCGCTGGACGATTCCGGCACCAGCAGCGCGACGGCATCGTCGCGGTCCAGTTCCGGGTTCGACAGCAAGGCCGCCACGCGCGGGTCGGCAGCTACGTGGGCGGAGAACGCAAGCGCGTCCGACCACGGCGCGAACGTGCCTTCGTCGCGCGCGGTCGCGAACGCGGCGCGGGCATACGGGCGTGCAAGCGTGAGGGCCTGGCTCATTGATCAGATCTCCGAGGCCAGCTCGTCGAGCAGCGCCTTGTGGGCGTTGGCGTCGATTTCGCGCTTGAGCAGCTTTTCGGCACCGCTCACGGCCAGCGCGGACACCTGCTTGCGCAGATCTTCACGGGCACGGTTGGCGGCAGCTTCGATCTCGGCGTGGGCCAGATCTTTCTGGCGGTTGGCTTCGACGATGGCTTCATTCTTGGCGGCATCAACGATCTGGTTGGCGCGTGCGTGGGCCTGATCGATGATCTCGTTGGCCTTGGTGCGCGCATCCTTCAGTGCATCGTTGACCTTTTCCTGCGCCTGGGCCAGATCTTTCTGGCTGCGGTCGGCAGCGGCGAGGCCTTCAGCGATCTTCTGCTGACGCTCTTCGATGGCGTTCATCAACGGCGGCCAGATTTTGGTCGCGATGATCCAGATCAGACCGGCAAACGCCAGTGCCTGGGCAACGAGGGTAAAACCGATATCCATGGGGTTCGCTCAATCTGGGGTGATGGGGTGGTTGCGCCGCCCGAAGCGGCGCAGCCGTCCTTCATCCGCGATCAGGCGCACAAGGCGCCTGATCGTTTCGCTTTCGCTGGATCAGCCCGCAACGGCCGGCAGACGTGCAACGAACTCGCCGATGGTCGGGTTGGCGAAGGCCAGCAGCAGGCCGACGGCGACCGAGATGATGAACGCGGCATCGATCAGGCCGGCGGTGATGAACATGCGGACCTGCAGCACCGGAATCAGTTCCGGCTGGCGCGCGGCCGATTCCAGGAACTTACCGGACATGATGGCCAGACCGAGACCTGCACCCAGCGCGGCCAGGCCGATCATGATGCCGACGGCGAGGACGGTGGAGCTCTGGACTTGGGCGAGGTTGGTCAGGACGGCGAAGTACATGGTTTTCTCCTGGAACTTTGGATAACTAAGGGTTTAGAAACAAACGGATGAAGGGTGAAGCGAAACTCAGTGAGCGTCTTCCGACAGGCTCAGGTACACGATGGACAACATCATGAAGATGAACGCCTGCAGCGGAATCACCAGCAGGTGGAACAGCATCCAGCCCAGGCCGAATGCACCGCCCGCGATGGCACCGGCGATACCCGCACCGCCCAGCACCCAGATCAGCAGGAAGACGATCTCACCGCCGAACATGTTGCCGAACAGTCGCATCGCCAGCGAAATCGGCTTGCTCAGCCACTCGACGATGTTGAGGATCAGGTTGAACGGGAGCATCCACTTGCCGAACGGCGCGGTCAGGAATTCCTTGGTGAAGCCACCCAGGCCCTTGGAGCGCAGCGCGAAGAACAGCATCAGGAAGAACACGCTGATCGACATGCCCAGCGTGGCATTGACGTCGGCGGTGGGAACCGGCTTCCAGTACGGCACGCCCATCATCTCAAGCGGCTTGGCGATGAAGTCGGCCGGGATCATCTTGATGAGATTCATCATGAGGATCCAGAAGAACAGGGTGATCGCGATCGGGGTCACCAGCTTGCTGGTGCCGTGGTAGGTGTCCTTGGCCTGGCGGTCAACGAACTCCAGGCAGATCTCGACGAACGCCTGCCACTTGCCCGGGACGCCGGCAGTCGCCTTGCGGGTTGCCATCCAGAAGCCAAACACCATCAACAAACCCATCAGGACCGAAGTCACAATGGTGTCGACGTGAATCGCCCAGAAACCACCTTCCTGCATATGGAACGTCAGGTTGTGCAGGTGATGTTGGATGTAGGAGGTGGGTGTCAGCGCCTCGCCTGCCATGTGTCCGGAACCTTGAGTTAAATAAATTGGATCAGCGCCTGGCCAGAGCCAGGACCTGGAACATCAATCCGACGGCGATACCGGCCAGCAGCGCCAGTGCAGGCAGCTTGAAGACCAGGAACCCCACCATCAGGACGCCGAATACGAGCACCCACTTTGCCACCACCGCCAGGATCAGGCGGGTCATCGCCGAGCCTGCCGCCTGCACCCCGCCGCCGAGCGCCATCCGCGCGGCGACCCAGCCGGCTGCAGAAACCGCCACACCGGAGAGCAGCGCCCCCAGAGCGGCCTTCGGGCCTCCCCACAGAAGCAGGGCAAGAGCCAGGACAGCCACTGCAGCGAGCGGGTAAACCGCTGCGCGCAGCATCAGTCGCCGACCCGCGTCAACGGAGTTCAGCACGTGAATGTCCTGCATGGTTGTGAGTAGAAAGGCCGAGGCCGCAAGCAAACGCCTCGTCGAGCCGCCAAATTATAGCAATGGGACAATTTGAGAGACAACCGCTGCCTGTTCATCCCGGATGTAAGCCCGCCGTTGGGGCCTCCTGCGCACCTGTGCCACCTGCGGTCCAATCGGTTTGCGCAGGAGGAGCGCGATGCGGCAGTGCAACATGTTGAACTTTGGCCCCTTGCCCCGGTCAGATCCATGAGCCTGCCGTTGAATCCTCGTCGGCGTCCCGCGAGCGGGCTGGTACAGGGTGGCCCCGAAGCCCTCTCCGGGGCCACCCTCTTTTTTCCGGCCGGCGCGGCGTCGCCGCCGAACAGGGTCGCCCGTGGCCCGCGGGTAACGGTAATCCGCCCCGAAAACGGCCACCGCACGGACCCGCGGTCCGGCCGCGCGCATGAACGGTACACACAGCCTCCACCATACCTTCACGAATGGTGGACGTCGCAGTGGGCAATGTGACGGCACATCACTAGAACCACCGCAAGGACCCCCGATGCGCCCGATGCTCTCCCTGCTTGCCGTGCCAGTCGCTCTGGCCGCACTTTCCTACGCCGCTCCGTCCCATGCTGCCGAAGGCGACGACCGCTTCGCGCTTCGCCTGGGTGCGATGCAGATTGATTCGGACAACACGATCCGCGGCAACACCAACATCGCTGGCCAGGATGTGGGCTTCTCCGAAGATTTCGGCCTGGGTGGCAAGGAATGGGAGCCGCGCGTGGACGGCATGTTCCGCATCAGCAACCGCCAGCGCCTGCTGTTCAACTACTTCAAGTACGACAAGGATCGCCGCGAGACCCTCGACCAGGGCGTGAGCTTCGGCGACACCAACGTGCCGGCCGGCAGCTTCATCAAGGGTGAGCTGAAGTATCAGGTCGCCAGCCTGGTGTATGACTACTCGGTGGTGGACACCGAGAAGTTCGACCTCGGCCTGCAGCTGGGTGCGGAGTACGCGAAGGTCAGCACCAAGGCCTACGCCGACGTCGGCGATCTGTACCAGGGCGAGTTCCTGGACGAGAAGGCCGACGGTGTTGCGCCGGTGGTCGGTGCCCGCCTGAGCTTCACCCCGTCCGAGAAGTGGATGATCACGTTCCAGGGCCAGTACCTGAACACCAAGTGGGGCAACTTCGATGACTACGACGGTGATCTGAGCCGCGCCAATGCGATCGTCGATTACCGCTTCACCAAGAACTTCGGCGTGTTCGCCGGCTACGACTGGTTCAAGCTGGACGTCGACCAGAGCGGCCGCGATGGCACGATCGGTCTGAAGCAGGAGTTCAAGGGTCCGGTGGCGGGCGTCAGCTTCGTCTTCTAAGCCCTTCGCACTACCTCTCTCCAAACGCGGCCTCCGATGTATCGGGGGCCGCGTTTTTTGTGCGCCTTCTTCCCGTGGGGCAACAAAAAACCCCGGCTTTCGCCGGGGTTTTTCGTTGAACCGGAGCCACCACCCAGGGCGGTGATCGACCGATTATTTCTTCTTCGGCATGTACAGATCGGTGATCGTGCCGTCGTAGATTTCCGCGGCCATCGCCACCGATTCGCTCAGCGTCGGATGCGCGTGGATGGTGTGGCCGATGTCTTCGGCCTCCGCACCCATCTCGATCGCCAGGCCGATCTCGGCCAGCAGATCGCCGGCGTGCACGCCCACGATCGCGCCACCGATGATGCGGTGGGTCTCTTCGTCGAAGATCAGCTTGGTGAAGCCCTCGGTACGACCGATGCCGATCGCACGGCCGCTGGCGGCCCACGGGAACTTGGCCACGCCGACCTTCAGGCCCTTGGCCTTGGCTTCGGTTTCGGTCACGCCGACCCACGCGATTTCCGGATTGGTGTAGGCCACCGACGGAATCACGCGCGCCACCCATTCCTTCTTCTCGCCGGAAGCCACTTCCGCGGCCAGCTTGCCCTCGTGCGTGGCCTTGTGCGCCAGCATCGGGTTGCCGACGATGTCGCCGATCGCAAAGATGTGCGGCACATTGGTGCGCATCTGGCGGTCGGCCGGGATGAAGCCACGGTCGGTGACCTGCACGCCGGCCTTCTCGGCATCGATCTTTTTGCCGTTCGGCGAGCGGCCCACCGCGACCAGCACGCGGTCGAAGGTGCTGGCGTCCAGACCCGGCTTTTCGCCTTCCACCGCGGCTTCGAAGGACACGGTGATGCCGGCCTTGTCGGCCTTGACGTCGGTCGCCTTGGTCTTCAGGTGGACCTCCACGCCCTGCTTCTTCAGGCGATCGGCCAGCGGCTTGACCAGGTCCTTGTCGGCGCCCGGCATCAGCTGGTCCATGAACTCGACCACGGTCACCTTGCTGCCCAGCGCCGCATACACCGTCGCCATTTCCAGGCCGATGATGCCGCCACCGACCACCAGCAGCGAACCCGGCACTTCGGCCAGCTCCAGCGCATCGGTGGAGTCCATGACGCGCTTGTCGTCCCACGGGAAGTTCGGCAGCTTCACTGCCTGCGAACCGGCGGCGATGATGCACTGCTCGAAACGCAGCAGCTGGGTCTTGCCGTCGTCGCCGACGATCTCCAGCTCGTTGGCCGAGACGAACTTCGCCAGGCCCTGAACGGTGCGCACCTTGCGCTGCTTGGCCATGCCGGCCAGGCCCTTGGTCAGCTGGGTGACCACTTTTTCCTTGTAGCTGCGCAGCTTGTCCAGGGTGATGGTCGGCTTGCCGAACTCGACGCCGAAATCACCGGCGTGGGCGACTTCGTCGATCACCGCGGCTGCGTGCAGCAGCGCCTTGGACGGGATGCAGCCCACGTTGAGGCAGACGCCGCCGAGGCTGGCGTAACGCTCGACCAGCACGGTGTCCACGCCCAGGTCGGCCGAGCGGAAGGCGGCGGTGTAGCCGCCCGGGCCTGCGCCCAGCACCACCATCCTGCATTCGATGTCGGCCGGCTTGCCCGAGGACAGCGCCGGCTGCGGCGCGGCCGGTTCGGCCGGGGCGCGGTGCGACGGGGTCACCGGCGGCTTGCTGGCCGGAGCGGCCTCGGCCTTCGGCGCTTCCGCCTTGGCCGGCGCGGCAGGCGCGGCGCCCTCGCCTTCGGCGTCCAGCACCAGCACGACGTCGCCTTCGGAGAGGTTGTCGCCGAGCTTGACCTTGATTTCCTTGACCACACCGGCGGCCGACGACGGCACTTCCAGCGTTGCCTTGTCCGATTCCAGCGTGACCAGACCCTGGTCCTTCTTCACCGTGTCACCCACGGCGACCAGCAGTTCGATCACCGGGACACCGCTGTAATCGCCGATGTCGGGAACCTTGATTTCAATTGCGGCCATTCGTGTTCTCCTGGTGCTCAGCCGGCCTTGCCGCCGAGCAGTTGCTGCAGTTCGTCGAGCGACTCGTCCAGATCTTTCCAGCGACGGTCGAGCTTCTTTTCCTTGGTGTCGCTGGCTTCGATCAGCAGCGCCACCTGTTTCATCATCAGCCGGCCCGCACCGCACTCCGGCCGGGTGCCGCTGTAACGCTGGCCATCCACGGTGAAGGACAGCACGTCACCGTCCAGCACCGGCGCCTTGCGGCCACCCGGCACCTGCGCGGCCAGCGCGGCCTGCCAGCTGTGCAGCAGCCGCTGCGCCAACGGCGCCGGGATGCTGACCTGGTACTGGTCCGGCTGCTGGTCCACACGCAGTTCCACGCCGCCCTGGCGGGTGCCGCTGTTCCAGCTGTAGACGCGCTTGTCGGCCCGGCTGTAGCGCAGGGTCCATGCCTGGTCCCCGGGACCGGGCAGCAGCGCCACACCGGTCTCCACGCCACTCTTGGGCAGGCTGACCAGCGACAACGCCGGCTGCGCTTTGCCGTCGAACAGGGTTTCCACTGCCTGGCCGTAGTTGCCGACCGCCGGTGGCCAGCCATGGCCCAGGTCGGACGCGCATTCGCGCGCGCCCGCCTGCGCCATCGGCAGCGCCATCAGCAGCCCGGCCAGGACCAGGCCCTGCTTCACAGCAGGACGCGCCGCATGTCGGCCAGCACCTGCGAGAGGTAGGTGGTGAAGCGGGCGGCCAGTGCGCCGTCGATGACGCGATGGTCATAGCTCAGCGACAGCGGCAGCATCAGCTTCGGGGCGAATTCCTTGCCGTTCCAGACCGGCTGGATCGACGACTTGGACACGCCCAGGATCGCTACTTCCGGTGCATTGACGATCGGAGTGAACGCGGTGCCACCGATGCCGCCCAGCGAGCTGATCGAGAAGCAGCCGCCGCTCATGTCGGCCGGGCCGAGCTTGCCGTCACGGGCCTTCTTGGCCAGTTCGCCGGATTCCTGCGCGATCTGCACCACACCCTTCTTGTCGACGTCGCGGATCACCGGCACGACCAGGCCGCTCGGCGTATCGGCCGCGAAACCGATGTTGAAGTACTTCTTCAGGGTCAGGTTCTCGCCGCTGGCATCCAGCGAGGCGTTGAACTCCGGGAACTTCTTCAGCGCCGCGGCGCTGGCCTTGACCAGGAAGGCGAGCATGGTCAGCTTGATGCCGGCCTTCTCGTTTTCCTTGTTCAGCGCAACGCGCAGGGCTTCCAGCTCGGTGATGTCAGCCTGTTCGAACTGGGTGACATGCGGAATCATCGCCCAGTTGCGGGCCAGGTTCGCGCCGGAGATCTTCTTGATCCGGGACAGCGGCTGGACCTCGACCTCACCGAACTTGCTGAAGTCGACCTTCGGCCAGGGCAGCAGGTTGAGACCGCCACCGGCCGCCACGGTACCGCCGGTGGCAGCGCCGCCGCCGGCCAGGGCCGACTTGACGAACTTCTGCACGTCGGACTTGGTGATGCGGCCACCCTTTTCGGTGCCGCTCAGCTGGTTCAGGTCCACGCCCAGCTCGCGGGCGAACACGCGCACGGCCGGCGACGCGTAGGGCACCTTCTGCGGCAGCACGCTGTCGGCGTTGAAGGCGACCGGCGGGCTGGTCGGCGAGCCACCCGACGGGGCAGCGGCGGCCGGGGCCGGCTGGGTCGGCTTGGCGGCGGACTGCTCGATATCACGGGCGGCCAGCTTGTCCGGCTCAGCCTGGGTGGCGACCGGCTCGACCTTGGTCGCGGTCTCGGCGGCTTCCGCCTTGGCGGCCGGGGCCGGCGCAGCAGCAGCGGCCGGCGCGGCGGCCTCTTCGCTGACTTCGATCAGGGCCACGAGCTTGCCCTCGGAGAGGTTGTCGCCGATCTTGACCTTGATTTCCTTGACGATACCGGCCACCGAGGACGGCACTTCCATCGTGGCCTTGTCCGATTCCAGCGTCACCAGACCCTGGTCTTTCTTGACGGTATCTCCAACGGCGACCAGCACCTCGATTACCGGGATATCGCTGTAGTCACCGATATCGGGGACAAGTGCTTCCTTGATTTCGGCCATGGGGAAAACTCCGGCAATCTGGTGTAGGGAATCGCCTATTGTGGGGGCTTCGCGCGCCAGCGCCAACCGGCTTGGCGAATTTTCAGCGCCGCTGTCCCGGGACAGGCTGTTGCAGGCATCTGCTTTGGCCGGATTCGGCTTCGCGCAGCGCAAAGCGGAATTTTCCAGTCGGTACCGTATTGTCCGCGGCTGTCCCCGCCTCAGCGCCGCACGGCATCGGCCAGCGGTTGCCATGCCTCCGCCAGCCGGGGCAATGGCCAGGCAGCGTTGGCGGGGCTGGTGGAGGGCAGCGACCAGACCGGCAGCGCCTGCGCCGGGCCGCTCAACGCCGGGGCAATGAAACGCTGGAACGCGCGGTATGCGGTTCCCCCATTGCAGGCGATCGCACGCAGCGCGGGCAATTTCTCGATCAGTGCACTCAACGCATTGGGCACTTCACTGCCCCGCACGATCGACGCATCCAGGCTGCCGCGCCGCTCACACTGCCCGATCACATCCCACACGCCCACCCCGGCCGCGTTCAGTGCGCGCACGCGATCCGGATAAGGACGTGTCGCGTCGATCCCGCACACCACGCCCATCAGGGGCCAGAACCGATTGCGCGGATGTGCGTAGTACTGCGCGGCCTGCAGCGATGCCACGCCCGGCATCGAGCCGAGGACCAGCACGCGGCAGTCGGTGTTCAGCTGCGCAGGGAAGCCGATGCACGTTGTTGTTTCCATCACACCATCACCAGATGCATGAATGCCAAGCGTTGCATGATCGCCCGTAAATACAGCGGTTTCGCACTGATCGCTGAATGGAAACAACTAAATTTTAACGTGCGTCGGATGCGATTCATATTGCGGGGACTACGGTTGCCTCGCCCCACAACACCGGGGCCCAGAACAAAAACATCCTGAGGAGATTCCCCCATGCGCTCCATCCGTACCCTGACCCTGGCTACCCTGACTGCTCTTGCTTTTGCGCCGGCTGCTTTCGCGCAGGACAGCACTGTTGATACCGCGTCCGGCAAGCACTTCGCCGTGGTCGGCGGCGTCTCGCTGCTGCAGCCGAAGAACGATCCGCTCGATGGCGTGCGCAAGGTGGACGGCGGCCCGGCCCCGACCCTGAGCTTCAGCTACTACATCAACGACAACTGGGCCGTGGAACTGTGGGGCGCAGCCGACAAGTTCGACCACCGCGTGCGCGGCACCGATGGCGCCCGCCTGGGCACCGTCGAGCAGCAGCCGATCGCGCTGAGCGGCCAGTACCACTTCGGCCAGGCCGACAACGTGTTCCGTCCGTTCGTGGGCGCCGGTTACTACGAGTCCAACTTCAGCAATGAAGACCTCGCCAGCGACATCGGCCACATCGGCGTCAAGACCGCCAAGGGCGCGATCGGCACCGTCGGCGTGGACATGAACATCAACAGCACCTGGTTCGCCCGCGCCGATGCCCGCTACATGCATTCGCGCCCGGAGCTGACCGTCAACGGCGAAGGCACCGGCGACAAGGCCAAGCTGGATCCGTGGACCGTGGGCTTCGGCATCGGCGCGCGCTTCTAAGCACGCCGTTCCGCACCATGCAGTACGCACAACGGGCCCCTCGCGGGCCCGTTGTCGTTGTGGAGCAGCGACCTTCATCGGGCGTTGCCGGCCGCTGGCCGAGACTGGACCCCACGACGGACCCCGCCGGTCCGCCCCGGGGAGCCAATGCGCGAGTCCTTCGACATGCTGGTGGTGGGCGGCGGCATCAACGGCGCCGGCATCGCGCGGGATGCCGCCGGGCGGGGCCTCTCGGTGTGCCTGTGCGAGCAGGATGATCTGGCTGCCCACACCTCCAGCGCCAGCACCAAGCTGATCCATGGCGGCCTGCGTTATCTGCAGCAGGGCGAGTTCGCCCTGGTACGCAAGGCGCTCAACGAGCGCGAGACACTGCGCCGGCTGGCACCCCATCTCATCGCGCCCACCGCGTTCGTCCTGCCGCACGCGCGCCATCTGCGATCGGCGTGGATGCTGCGTGCCGGGCTGTGGCTGTATGACCATCTCGGGCAGGCCAATCCCCACTTCCCGCCGTCGCAGCGCATCGACCTGCAGCGCGACCCGCGCGGTGCGGCGCTGAAGGCGAGCTACCGGACCGGTTTCACCTATGCCGATGCGCGCGTCAACGACGCGCGGCTGGTGCTGCTCAACGCCCTCGATGCACATGAGCGCGGCGCCGACATCCGCACACGCACCCGCTGCGAACAACTGATCCGCCACCGCGACCATTGGTGGGCCGTGCTGCGCCGTACCAACGGCGATGTACAGCGGATCCGTGCCCGGTGCGTGGTCAACGCGAGTGGCCCGTGGGCCGGCACGGTGCTGGAACGTGCGGGGCTGGATGCGCCGCTCGGGCTGCGCCTCGTGCAGGGCAGCCACCTGGTGGTGCCGCGGCTGTTCGCGCACGACAGCGCCTACCTGTTCCAGCAACCCGACCAGCGCGTGGTGTTCGCGATTCCCTTCGAACAGGACTTCACGCTGATCGGCACCACCGACACCGATTACGACGGCGACCCCGCGCAGGCGCGGCCGCGTGCGGACGAGGAAACGTATCTGCTCGATGCGGTGAACCGCTTCGTCCGCCTCCCGGTGCGCGCCGAGGACATCGTCTGGCGCTACAGCGGGGTGCGCCCGCTGCTGGCCGATCATCACCGCGATGCGTCGCGGGTCACCCGCGACTACCGGCTGGAACTGGACACCGCCGGCGCGCCGCTGCTGAGCGTACTCGGCGGCAAGCTCACCACCTACCGCGCATTGGCCGAGGAAGCGCTTGGGCGCCTCTCGCCTTCGCTGCCGGAGATGGGGCCGGCATGGACGGCCGGTGGACCGCCGCTGCCGGGTGGCGATGGCGGTGATGCCGCCCAGGTGGCAGGCACGTTGCAGCACGACCACCCTCGCCTGCCGCCTGCCCTGCTGCAGCGCCTGGCCAGCAGCTATGGCACCCGTGCGCGTGGGCTGCTCGCGGGTGCACAGACGCTCGAGGCGCTGGGCCCGGACCACGGCGGCGGCCTCCACGACCGCGAGCTGGACTACCTCATCGCGCACGAATGGGCCTGCACCGCCGACGACGTGCTGTGGCGCCGCAGCCATCTCGGCCTGCGCCTGGATGCCGGCCAGCACGCGGCATTGGCGGCCACCCTGCAGGCGCGTGTTTCGATGCCGTAGGCTGTGTGCATGCACGCCGCAAGGCATCGGTTTCCACGGAGCAGACCATGGACAAGCACTACGTGCTCGCCATCGACCAGGGCACGACCAGCTCGCGCGCCATCCTGTTCGACCGCGCCGGGCGCATCGCCGGCAGCGCGCAACGCGAGTTCACCCAGATTTTTCCGCAGCCGGGCTGGGTCGAGCATGACCCGCGCGACATCCTGACCAGCGTCTACACCACGATCACCGAGCTGTTGAACCGGTACCAGGTCGACCCGCGCTCGATCGCCGGCATCGGCATCACCAATCAGCGCGAGACCACCGTGGTCTGGGACAAGGCCACCGGCCAGCCCATCCACAACGCGGTGGTATGGCAGTCACGGCAGAGCCACGCGATCTGCGAACAGCTCAAGGCCGCCGGCCACGAGCCGCTGATCCGGCGCAGGACCGGGCTGTTGATCGATGCGTATTTCTCGGCGACCAAGATCCGCTGGATCCTCGATCACGTCGAGGGCGCGCAGTCGCGGGCCGAACGCGGCGAGCTGCTGTTCGGCACCATCGACAGCTGGTTGATCTGGAACCTCAGTGGTCGCCAGGCGCACGTCACCGACGTCACCAATGCCGCGCGCACGCTGCTGTTCGACATCCATGCACTGCAGTGGGACGACGAGCTGCTGGCGCTGTTCAACATCCCGCGCGTGATGCTGCCGCAGGTGCGCAGCTCCAGCGAGGTGTACGCCACGACCCAGCCGCAGTTCTTCTTCGATCAGCATCTGCCGATCGCCGGCATCGCCGGCGACCAGCAGGCCGCGTTGTTCGGCCAGGCCTGTTTCGAGCCGGGCATGGCCAAGAACACCTATGGCACCGGCTGTTTCATGCTGATGAACACCGGCGACAAGGCCGTCACCTCCGAGAATGGCCTGCTCACCACCATCGCCTGGGGTATCGATGGGCACGTGGAGTACGCGCTGGAAGGGTCGATCTTCGTCGCCGGCTCGGTCGTGCAGTGGCTGCGCGACGGGCTGCGCATGTTCGGCAAATCCAGCGACTGCCAGGCCTACGCCGAGCGCGCTGCCGACAACGGCGGTGTGTACCTGGTGCCGGCCTTCGTCGGGCTGGGTGCACCGTACTGGCGCAGCGATGTCCGTGGCGCGATGTTCGGCCTGACCCGCGGCACCACCAAGGAGCATTTCATCCGCGCCGCGGTGGAATCGATGGCCTACCAGACCCGCGACGTGCTGGCGGCGATGCAGGCCGACGCCGGGATCGAACTGAAGGAACTGCGCGCCGACGGCGGCGCGATCGCCAATGACTTCATGGCGCAGTTCCAGAGCGACATCCTCGGCGTGCCGGTGCTGCGCCCGCAGGTGGCCGAGACCACAGCGCTGGGCGCAGCGTACCTGGCCGGGCTGGCCACCGGGTTCTGGAGCAGCCGGGCCGAGATCGCCGAACAATGGGCGGTGGACCGACGCTTCACCCCGCAGATGCCGGCGGACCAGCGCGAGGCGCTGTACGCCGGCTGGCAGCAGGCGGTGGACGCGACGATGGGGTTCCGCGTGGGGTGACCCCTCAGAATGCCGGGAGGACGGCACCCTTGTACTTCTCGGCGATGAAAGCCTTCACTTCCGGACCGGTCAGGGCCTTGGCCAGCTGCTGCACGCGGGCGTCGTCCTTGTTGTCAGGACGCGCGACCAGGAAGTTCACGTACGGCGAATCCTTGCTTTCGATCGCCAGTGCATCCTCGGTCGGGTTGAGTCCGGCATCGAGCGCGTAATTGGTATTGATCAGGGCCAGGTCGACCTGGTCCAGCACGCGCGGCAGCATCGCCGAGTCCAGCTCGCGGAACTTGAGCTGCTTCGGGTTGGCGATGATGTCGCGCTGGGTGGCCAGTGCGTTGGTCGGATCCTTCAGCGTGATCACACCCGCCTTGTGCAGCAGGATCAGCGCGCGGCTGTTGTTGCTGGGGTCGTTGGGGATCACCACATCGGCACCGTTGGGCAGCGCATCCAGTGATTTGAAACGACGCGAGTACGCACCGAAGGGCTCGATGTGCACGCCGATCACCTTGACCAGGTCGGTCTTGCGGTCGCGGTTGTAGGCGTCCAGGTAGGGCTCGGTCTGGAAATAGTTCACGTCGACCTGCTTCTGCACCAGCTGGTCGTTGGGCTGCACGTAGTCGTTGAACACGCGCACCTCCAGGGTCAGGCCTTCCTTCTCCAGGATCGGCTTGACCACGGCGAGGATCTCGGCGTGCGGCACGGCGGTCGCGGCCACCACCAGCTTCTTGGAGTCGTTGGCCGGCTTGCCGCAGGCGGCCAGGGCCAGCGAGGCGGCGAGCAACGGGAGCAGCAGGTATTTTTTCATGGGGGCAGCGGAATCCGTAAGGGCAGCAACGCCCCACGATACCGCACGCCCCGGCCCTTGCGGAATCCGGGGCATATGACCCCACGGCATGAGCCGATGCCGGCCCGGCCGGCTTACTCGTAGCTGGTCAGCGCCAGCGCCAGCAGCGCCTTGGCCTGTTCGCGCAGCATCACCGGCTCGACGATTTCCGCGTCCGAACCGTAGTGCAGGACATCCATCAACAGCTCGCGCGAGACGCTGTAAGGCAGTTTGAGTTCGTACCGCCCATCGGGCAGGAAGCGGCCCTGCTGCTTGGAATGCCAATGCTCATCGGCCACCCAGCGCGCGGCCTTGGCACTGAACACGATCGTGGCCCAGCCCTTGGGCGGACCGGAGAAAATGCCGTAGCTGGCGCCCAACTGCTCGTCCAGCTCGGTCTCGTCCACGTCGCGCGCGGTGGTATCGATCACGCGAGCCTTGTAGATGCGGTCCACCGCGAAGCTGCGCAGGCCCTCGCGGCCGTGGTCCCAGGCATCCAGGTACCAGTTGTCGCGGTAATGCGTCATCCGCTGCGGCGACACGGTGCGCTGGGTCGCCTCGTCGGTGGAGCGGGCCCGGTACTCGAACGCCAGCTGCTTCCGCTCCAGCACCGCCGAGGCCACCGCGCGGAAACTGGCTTCATCGAACTTGCGGCCGCGGTGCGGGATGACCCGGACCCGGTCGACCGGCCAGGTCGAGACGCCGGCCTGTGCCGCCAGCAGGCCTTCGATGCGCTGCTGCAGCGGGGCCAGCACCGAAGACAGCACGCCCCCACCGGTGCGCGAGAGCAGGTGCTGGGAGGCCAGCAGCGCGTGCAGCTCTTCCGAGCTGAGCCAAAGGCCCGGCAGCTCGAAGCGGTCGCTTTCGTCGGCCTGGTAGCGGAATCCCGCCTCGCCATCGCCTTCCACCGGGGCCATCAGCGCATCGCGCAGGAAGGCCAGGTCGCGGTAGACAGTCGCGCGGGAACACTCCAGTTTTTCCTGCAGTGCCGCCACCGTTACCGGATAACGAGCGGACTTGAGCAGGCGATGCAGGGCGTTGATGCGTTCATATCGGTCCATGACCCGATTATGTCCGAGTCGCCGTCGTTGTGGCGGCTTCAGCGGCATCTTCGGCTATCGTGGGGCCCCCATCCCCTGCTGCTGCCCGTCATGCGCCTGTTGCCCGCCCTTGCCCTGTCCGCCGCCGCCCTGCTGTCGGGGGGCTGTGGGCGCACTGAAACGCCCGCGGCCACCGTGCCTGCCGCGACGGCACCGGCCGCCGACCCGGTCGGCACCGTGCTGGCCGCCAGCCAGCGCTTCGGCCAGCTGCGCAGCTTCCACGCGGTGATGAAGATGCAAGGCCCGCGCGCCCTCGAAGCGCAGATGGACTACGTGGCCCCGGACCGCTACCGGCTGATCACCGACGATGGCCCGCAGACGATCATCGGCGGCACCTTCTTCCTCCAGCGCGCCGGCGAAGTGCGCCAGGTCCCGGTGCCCGAAGGGATGCTGGCCCAGTGGCGCAGTCCGCTGCCGGCGGATCTGGAGCCGGCGCAGCTGCAGGTGCGCGACCTCGGCGAAGAACGCGCCGGCGGCCAGCGCGCCCACAAATACGAGGTGCGCCACGCGACCGCCGCGCCCGATGGCCTGCTCTACTGGGTCAATGCGCAGGGCCTGCCGGTTCAGATCGAACGCAAGGGCCAGACCAACGGGCAGCCGTTCCGGATCACCGTGACCTATTCGCGCTTCGACGATGCCTCGCTGCGGATCGACGTTCCCTGAACAGGGATCAAGGCCGAACGGGCCCTAAAGCCGGGGCCCGCCGCCGAATGTGACGCAGAACGCATCAAGTATCATCCCCCCCTTGTTGTCCCTCCCCCTTGTCCGATCACGGAGAACCGTTGATGTCCCTGCGCGTTTCGTTGCTTGTTCCCCTGCTGCTCTGCGCCCCGGCGGTTTATGCACAGGACGTTGCCGAACTGGCGGCGATGACCTCCCCCTGGAGCGGCAGTGGCGGTGAACTGGGCTTTGCCTCGGCCCGTGGCAACAGCAATACCGAGAGCTTCAACGGTCGTCTGCGCCTGCGCTACACCGACGATGACTGGGTGCACAGCATGGACCTGTTCGGCCTGCGCTCGCGCTCGGAGTACACCGATACCAACGACGACGGCACCACCATCCGCCGCCGCAACACCACCGCCAACCGCTACACCGGCAGTGCCGGCAGCGCGCTGCAGCTGGGCGAACACCGCCAGATCACCGCCACGCTGCGTTACGAGCGCGACGATTTCGCCACCTACGACCGCCAGAGTTCGTTCGGTCTGGGTTACGGCACCCGGATCATCGACGGTGAACGCTTCTACATGGACGCGCAGATCGGCCCCGGTGTGCGCCGCACCCACAACACCGAAGACGATGCGACCCGCACCGGCCTGATCGGTCGTGGCCTGTTCGATCTCAAGTACACGCTGACCCCGAACACCGATCTGGTCAACACGCTGCTGGTCGAATCGGGCTCGTACAACACCTTCGCGCAGAACGATTTCGGCGTGTCGGTGAGCATGAACGAGCACCTGGCGCTGAAGGCCGGCTGGCAGGCGCGCCACAACAGCGACGTCGCCGAAGACAAGCGCAAGACCGATACGCTGACCACCATGAACGTGGTCTACAAGTTCAAGTAATCGCCGCGGGCGCCTGTGCGCCCGCCGTCGTGATGTAGTGCCGGCCGCTGGCCGGCTCACTGCACACCCATCGCGTCAGGTAGTGCCGGCCAGCGGCCGGCTACCCGGAACCTTGCGCGACCTGGAATGCCGGCCAGCGGCCGGCACTACACCGCGAGCAGTTCTCCGGCACCGGCATCGAGCAGGCCGCGCGCCACGCGCTGGCCCAGGCCTTCCGGATCACTTGCCGGCCCGCGCGCTTCCGCGCGCACCAGGCGACCATCGGCGACACCGCCGACCAGCCCCTGCAGGAACAGATCCTCGCCTTCCCACTGCGCGAACCCGGCCACCGGCACATGGCAGCTGCCGTGCAGCGCGCGGTTCATGGCGCGCTCGGCCTCCACGCAGGCACGCGTATCGGCATCGTCCAGCGCAGCGAACAGCGCCATCACCTGTGCATCCTCGCCATTGCATTCGACCGTCACCGCGCCCTGCGCCGGCGCCGGCAGCCATGCCGGCGCGGCCAGCCGCGCGACGATGCGGTTGCCCAGGCCCAACCGCTCCAGCCCCGCCACCGCCAGCACGATCGCGTCGTAACCGCCGTTGTCGAGCTTGGCCAGGCGCGTGTTGACGTTGCCGCGCAGGTCCGACAGCTCCAGATCAGGACGCAGCGCGCGCAGCTGGGCCTGCCGGCGCAGCGATGACGTGCCCACGCGCGCGCCGATCGGCAGTGCCTCCAGCGAGGCGTACAGATTGGAAATGAAACCGTCGGCCGCGTCGTGGCGGGTCAGCATCGCCGGCAACGCGAACGGCGCATCCAGCTCCATCGGCACATCCTTGAGCGAGTGCACGGCGCAGTCCGCCTCGCCACGCAGCATCGCCAGCTCCAGTTCCTTGAGGAACAGGCCCTTGCCACCGATCGCGGCCAGCGAGCGGTCCAGCACCTCGTCGCCGCGCGTGCTCATCGGCACCAGCACCACGTCCAGCCCGGGATGGGCCTGGCGCAGGCGGTCGGCGACATATTCGCTCTGCCACAGGGCAAGCGGGCTCTTTCGGGTGGCGATGCGCAGGGTCTTCATGGCGCCATTATCGACGCACAGGGGCGGATCGACCAATGGCGTGCGGCCGCCTGGTTACAGGTGCTTGAGATCCTGCTTCAGGCTGGCCACGCAGCGACGGCTGACTTCCAGCGGCGCGTGCCCGTGCCGCAGCACGGCCTGGACCTGGCCTGCGCCATTTCGTCGCAGCTCGACCAGCTCGTGGCGGGCGACCAGGCAATTGCGGTGGATGCGCACGAAGCGGTTGCCGAATTCCTCTTCCAGCGACTTCAGCGATTCTTCCAGCAGGTCTTCGCCGCGGGCGTGGTGCACCACCACGTACTTCTCCTCGGCCTGCAGGTAGTGGATGTCCTCGACCGGAATCAGCCGCAGGCTGCCCCGCAGGCGCGCGCACAGCAGCGTGCGGGCCTGCTGGCTGGCGGCCGTTGCCGGTCCGCTGCGTCCGGCCAGGAAGGTCCGCGCGCGCTCCAGGGCTGCGGCCAGGCGCTCGGGGCGCACCGGCTTCATCAGGTAGTCGATGGCGGCCGCCTCGAACGCGGAGAGCGCATGCGCGTCGTAGGCGGTGCAGAACACCACCGCCGGGCGCGGCTCGAAGGTCGCCAGGTGACGCGCGGCCTCCAGCCCATCCAGGCCGGGCATGGCGATATCAAGCAGGACCAGGTCCGGTTGCAGTTCGGCACAGGCATGCAGCGCCTGCTCGCCGTTCTCGGCCTCGGCCACGACCTCGATGCCAGCCTGGTCGGCGAGCAGGGAGCGCAGGCGCTCGCGGGCCAGCGGTTCGTCGTCGGCGATCACCACCTTCAAGACAGTTTCCTCACTGGACCGGGACCGTGATTTCGCAAGCATAGTAGCCGTCGGCCCACGCCCCCGTCATCCGCGCGGCCGGGCCGAAGCGCCAGGCCAGGCGATGGGCGATGTTGCGCTGTGCGTGGCCCGCGCCCTGGAGCAGCGGCAGCCCGCGCGTGGCCGGGTCCGGCGCCGGGTTGCGCACGCGGATGCGCAGGCTGGTGCCATCGCTCGACAACGCCAGCACGATGGTGCCGCCGGCCGGCACCCGCGAGATGCCGTGCAGCACCGCGTTCTCGACCAGCGGCTGCAGCACCAGCCGCGGCATCGGCAACGACCACGGCAACGGTTCGTCGCGCAGCCAGATCACCTTCAGGCGTTCGCCCAGGCGCAGCGATTCGATCGAGAGATAGCGTTCGGCCAGTTCGCACTCGGCCTGCAGGGTGGAATCGCCCTCGCCCGCGCCCAACGCCGCGCGGAACAGATCGGACAGGTCGAGCACCGCGCGCTCGGCCACGTCCGGATCGCGGCGCAGCAGGCTGGCGATCAGGTTCATGCTGTTGAACAGAAAGTGCGGGCGGATGCGCGCCTGCAGCGCATCCGCCTGCGCCTGCGCGTTGGCCAGCATCTGCGCGCTGCCGCGATCGCTGACGTAGAAGTAGCGCAGCGCCAGCGCGGAAATCAGCGCGGTCATCGCCGCGCTGCCGAGCGTGAACCGCCAGAAACCGACCGTCTGCGCGAAGCTGCTGCCACCGAGCACGCCATACAGCGCGTGCACGATTGCCGCACAGGCAGCGGCGATCAGGCCGGTCATCAGCACCACCAGCACCATGCCCGGCACTTCGGGCAGGCGCGAGAGCATCGCACGCACGCTGCACAGGCAGACCGTGACCGCCAGCGCCAGCCACAGCGCGAAACCACTGGCCGAGAGGAAATCCGTCGCGGTCCAATGGCGGCTCCCATCGGGTGCGAGCGCGACCACCACCACGACCAGTTCGGCCAACCCGAGCATCGCCGCCAGCCGCGGCAGGCGGCACAGCTCGGGCAACCAGGACTGCTGGCGCGGGTCGCTCATGGGATCAGGCGGCGAAGCGCGCCTCGAGCCATTCGCCCAGCGCGTGCAGTTCCTCGGCGCAGACCTGGTGGGCCATCGTATAGGTGTGCCACTCCACCGGCAGGCCGAGCGCGCCCAGGGTCTGCGCGGTGTGCTCGGCGATCGCCACCGGAATCACCGGATCCTGCGTGCCGTGCGCCATGAACACCGGCACGCTGATCGCATCGGCCACCCGCGCGGCGGCCGCCTTGGCCGGATCCGGGAGGTAGGTCGACAACGCGATCAGCCCGGCCAGCGGACGCGTGCGGCGCAGCAGCGCGCTGAGGATCACCGCCCCGCCCTGCGAGAAACCGGCCAGCAGGATGCGTTCGGCCGGGATGCCGCGCGCGATCTCGCGCTCGATCAGCAGTTCCAGCTCGACGATCGAGGCCTCCACGCCGGCGCTGTCCGCGCGCGAGCGGAAGTCCATGCTGACGATGTCGTACCAGGCGCGCATCGGCACGCCGTTGTTGATCGTGATCGGCTGCACCGGCGCATGCGGGAACACGAAGCGGATCGCCGGCCAGTGCGGGCGCACCAGTTCGGGCACGATCGGGGCGAAGTCATGGCCATCGGCACCCAGGCCATGCAGCCACAGCACCGACCACTGCGGGTCGGCGCCGGTTTCGTTTTCCACGGTATCCAGCATCAGGCGGCTCCAGTACGTTCAAGCCGCATTATGACCGCGCCCCGTGCCAATGGGGCATCGGTCGCGGCGACATACCGCTCAGCCGTGCGGATGCGCCTCGGCGGCCGCGCGGCGCAGCTCGGCCGCGCGCACCAGCACCTTCGGCGGTGCCGATTCTTCGGGGATTTCCATCAGGCCCAGCCGGTGCATCCAGACGCCCGCAGTGCGCGAGGAGGTGAAGCCCACCACCGGAATCGCCAGCACCATGCCGATCACCACCGGCGCCATCCACGCGGCCAGCGAGGGCGAGACCGCGTAGGCCAGCGCGCCCATGAACAGACCGAACACGCTCAGCCCGCCATAACCGCGCGCCAGCGCGAGCCAGGACACGCCGCCATCGTCACGCTGCTGCGCGTCCCAGCCCGAGTCCTTGCCGGCCAGCACTTCGGCCACGCCGCGCGACTGCACATACATCACCACCGGCGCCATCAACGCGGCGAGGATGGTCTCCAGCAGCATCGAAATGAAGGCGCGGATCGTGCCACCGCAGCCGCGACGTTCGACCGGCTCCAGCAGCATCGCCAGATAGCCCAGCACTTTGGGCGAGAGCAGCACCACCATGGTGATCGCGAACATGCGGATCACCTGGGTCTCGTCCTGGTGGCGCCAGTACACGCCGGGCGAGAGATGCAGCACTTCGTTGAGGTCGATGCCGCCCTGGAACAGCGGGATCGCGATGCCGACCAGCATCAGCATCGCCCACATCGGCGCGGTGAAGTAATGGCCGATGCCGACCAGCATGTGCATGCGGCTGACCCAGTGCAGGCCCTTGGAGCCCACCACCTTGGCGTGCTGCAGGTTGCCCTGGCACCAGCGGCGGTCGCGCACCAGCAGATCGGTCAGGGTCGGCGGACCTTCCTCATAGCTGCCTTTGAGGTACGGCACCATGTGGGTGGCCCAGCCGCCACGACGCATCAGCGCCGCCTCGACGAAATCGTGGCTGAGCACATGCCCACCAAACGGTTCCTTGCCCGGCAGCAACGGCAGGCCGGCCTGTTCGGCGAAGGCCTGGGTGCGGATGATCGCGTTGTGGCCCCAGTAGTTGCTCTCGGCGCCGTGCCACCAGGCCACGCCGCGGCCGATCACCGGGCCGTACACGCGCCCACCGAACTGCTGCATGCGGGCGAAGAGCGTACGCCCGCCGACCACTGCCGGCAGGGTCTGGATCAGGCCGACGTCCGGGTTGTGCTCCATGCCGGCCACCAGGCGCACGATGGTGTCGCCGGTCATCAAGCTGTCGGCGTCCAGGATCAGCATCTGCGGGTAGGCGCCGCCGAACCGGCGGACCCAATCGGCGATGTTGCCGGCCTTGCGCCCGCTGTTGTCGCCGCGGCGACGGTAGAAGATGCGGTCATGGCCGCCGACCGCATCGCACAGCGCGTGGAAGGCTTCTTCCTCGGCCTGCCCGACGTCATCGCGGCGGGTATCGCTGAGTACGTAGAAATCGAAGTTCGCCAGCTGCCCGGTCTCGGCGACCGACTCATAGATCGCCTGCAGACCGGCCAGCAACCGGCGCGGATCTTCGTTGTAGGTGGGCATCAGCAGCGCGGTACGCGTGTGCACGGTCGGCAGCGGCGCGTCCGGATCGATGCCCAGCTTGTAACCACGGTCGAACACCGCGGTCAGGAAGCCGGCCACGGCGCCGGCGAAGGACAGCGCGATCCACGCGAACAGGCCGACGAACAGCACCAGCAGGCACGCCTCGAGCACGCTGATGCCGTTGACGGCCAGCACCTTCCACATCATCCGGCTGGCAGCGATGGTCATCGCCGCGGTGCCGCCCAGGATGTAAAAGCGGCGCAGCCCGATCATCCGCGGCGAGGTGCGCTGGCGTGGGACCTGCAGCTGCCCATCGCGCAGCGACTGCTCGGGCATCGGCAACGGCGACTCGGCCGGCAACGTCGCCCGGCCGGCGTCCAGCGGGGCGATCAGGGTCTGGGTACTCATGCGCGGTGTCCCTGTGCAGGGCGTGCCAGGCCGGGGGTGCCAAGTGTGGAAAGGGGCATCCTGAGCCCGGCGTGCGCGATGGCACGCATTCGTCCTGTCGGCGCGGGCCGGAGACCGGCACGCAGCTGTTGTCTGTGACTACCGGAACCCACGAACTCTCCAAACCGACTTGAGACGAAAAATGCGGCTCAGTCTATGGCGCGAAATGTAAGGTGCGCGCGAAGGGCCGCGCGTCGATTTCTCCGCATTCAGCTTTTGGATCGAGACAACTGGAAGCCCCTGAACGACGATCGGCCCGCAGGCCCTGTGCCGTGGGCGTCTCCCCATTCAGCTTGGAACCGGCGCGGGGGACGCGAAACCGCCACGCCAGCACTTCCAAGGGGCTCCGCCGGAACAGGAGAGCGCCAGTGGTGCGCAGTTTTCGACCGGCGAAGCGGTCCAGCGACGGGTCGTCGCTGACGTTGGCGACAGACGCCGGGTCAGCTCAGGCGAGGGTGGCGGCCACGGCCAGGTCGGTGGCGACCGGCGGGCGGGCGAGCGCACGCGCGCTCACCTGCGAGAACTGCAGCTGGGCGAGCAGGTGCTGTGCCTGGGTGGCGACCGGACACGGGGTGATCTGCGGTCCTGCTTCAGGGCGCTCGGGGGACATCACATCAATGGACATTGGCCTGGCATCTCGTTGACTTCTCATGACCTGCGGGGCTTCCGGCCGCGCGGATTGCGCACCCTAGCGGAAATTCGGGACGAATGTGTGACGGTGCCCGCAGTCCTTGCCAGAGGTCTTGGGAAGCGTCGAAATATTGGCGCTTATCAAGAGCTTGTCGGTATCATGTAATCGTTTTCAACACATGATTCGGATATGGATTCCAATACTGCTTCCCCCTACAGCCCCAAGTGGCAGTTCCGCTTCAACTTCTTCGAACAGCACGGCGCTCCCAATTCGCCGGCGTTCAAGGCCGCGTTCAAGACGTTGACGTTCGGCCAGCGGATCAAGATCAACTTCAACTTCTTCGCGCTGTTCTTCAGCTGGATCTACCTGCTGATCCTGGGCATGTGGCGCAAGGCGCTCACCATTCTGGGCATCACCCTCGTGCTGATGGTGATCCTGGCGTTCCTGCCGGACGTGGTCGGCCGGGCGATCGGCATGGCCTGGTCGGTCCTGATCGGGATGACCACCAACTATTCGTACTACCTGGAAAAAGTGAAGGGCGACACCAGCTGGAACCCCTTCGCCGGCATGCGCTGGTAAGCAACGCGCTTGCGTGAAAGACAAAAGCCCGGTCACTGACCGGGCTTTTTCGTGGGGCGGCGGTGCGGCGGCCGCGTGTGCTGCTTCAGCGCGGCGGGGGGCGTCGGCCTCCGGTGTCGATCACCACCTCACCATCCTCTTTGCAGAACGGGGCGTTGATCGGCGCCAGGATTTCCAGAACGGTCTCAGACGGCCGCGCGAGACGCACCCCCAGGGCGGTCTGCACGAACGGCCGGTTGATCAGGATCGGATGGGCCAGCATCGCATCGAGCAGCTGCGCATCCGCCAGCGCTGGATCGCCCAGGCCGAGCTCGGCATACGGCGTGCCTTTCTGGCGCAGCGCATCGCGCACCTGCAGGCCGGCGGCGACAATCAGTTCGACAAGCCGCTCACGATCCGGCGGCGTTTGCAGGTATTCCACTACCTCCGGTTCGACGCCGGCATGGCGGATCAAGGCGAGCACGTTGCGCGAGGTCGCGCAGGCCGGGTTGTGATAGATGACGGCCTTCATGCGCGGTCTCCCGCGGCAGGACCGGCTTGGCCAGGCATCAGATAGGGAACACGCGACATGAGGTTGCTCCAGACAAATTGTTCCATTATTCTAGAAACATGGAACATAACAACGCAACCCACGCTCTCGCCGCCTTGGGCCACGCCACCCGCCTGAGCGTCTTCCGCCTGCTGGTGCAGGCCGGGCATGGCGGCCGGTTGGCCGGCGAGATCGCCACCGAACTGGGCCTGCCCGGCGCCACCCTGTCCTTCCACCTCAAGGAGCTGAGCGCGGCTGGGCTGGTCAGCGCCGAGCCGCGCGGCCGCAGCATCTGCTACCGCGCCGACTTCGAGGCGATGAATGGCCTGATCGGTTACCTGACCGAAAACTGCTGCGCCGGCGAGGCGGACTGCGGTCCGGCCGGCCAGTGCACACCGCCGCGCTGACACCGTGACCGGGCCCGTGGCAATGACGACGTCCTCCCCTTCCCGCCTGTCCTTCCTGGACCGTTGGCTGACCCTGTGGATCTTCGCGGCGATGGCGCTCGGCGTGGCCCTGGGCACCCTGTTCGACGGCCTGCCCGCCGCGCTGGATGCCATGACGATCGGCGGCACCAACCTGCCGATCGCCGCGGGCCTGATCCTGATGATGTACCCGCCCCTGGCGAAGGTGAAGTACGAGGCGCTGCCCGGCGTCTTCGCCGACAAGCGCGTGCTGGCGTTGTCGCTGCTGCAGAACTGGGTGGTGGGACCGGTATTGATGTTCGCGCTGGCCGCGCTGTTCCTGCACGACCGGCCGGAGTACATGACCGGACTGATCCTGATCGGCCTGGCCCGGTGCATCGCCATGGTGCTGGTCTGGAACCAGTTGGCGCGCGGCGACAACCAGTACGTGGCCGGGCTGGTCGCGTTCAATTCGCTGTTCCAGATCGCGTTCTTCAGCGTCTATGCGTGGGTGTTCCTGACCGTGCTGCCGCCGCTGTTCGGGCTGCAGCGCAGCGTGATCGATGTCAGCACGTGGACCATTGCCGGCGCGGTGCTGGTGTATCTGGGGATTCCGTTCGCGGCGGGCTACCTCGGGCGGCGCTGGCTGCTGAAGCTGCGGGGTGCCGCGTGGTACGAAACGCGGTTTCTGCCGGCCATCAGCCCGATCACGCTGATCGCGTTGCTGTTCACCATCGTGGCGATGTTCAGCCTCAAGGGCGGTGACATCGTGCGGATTCCGCTCGACGCGGTGCGGATCGCCATCCCGCTGACGATCTACTTCTTCGTGCAGTTCCTGCTGAGCTTCTTCATGGGCCGCTGGATCGCACGCGACTACCCGCGCACCACCGCGATCGCATTCACCGCCACGGGCAACAATTTCGAGTTGGCCATTGCGGTGGCCATCGCCGCGTTCGGGCTGGGTTCGCCGGTCGCCTTCGCCGCTGTGATCGGGCCGCTGGTGGAAGTGCCGGTGCTGATCGTGCTCGTGCATCTGGCGCTGCGGCTGGGGCGCCGCGGGTTTCCGGCGAGCCCGGACGTGCGGTCACCGTGATCGCCCATCGCGTGGCGCTCATGCCAGGTGCAGATGGCCCTGGTACAGAGCCCACGCCGCCCAACCGGCAACGACGATCACAACCGCCACGATCACCTGCTCCGCCCGGGTGAATATCCGCTGCCCATGCCCGTGCTTGGCGACCGCGAACATGGCGATGCCCGGCGCGTACAGCAATACCGACAGCAGCACCTGGGACAGTCCGCCGGCATAGACCAGCCACAGCGCGTAGACCGTTGCCAGCCCGGCCACCAGCAGATCGCGGGCGCGCAGCCCAGGTTGCCCGGCATAGGTTTCCCCGCGCAACGCCAGCAGGGCGCCGTAACCGGCCGAGAACAGATACGGCACCAGGCTCATCGATGCACCCAGCAGCACCAGGCTGGTATAGGTGCCGGCACTGAACAGGGTAATGACCAGGAACAGCTGGATCAGCCCGTTGGTGAGCCACAGCGCATTGGCCGGGACCTGGCGCGCGTTCTCGTGCCCGAGGAAGGCTGGCATCGTGCCATCCCCCGCCGCGGCGTACAGCACTTCGGCGCACAGCAGCACCCAGGCCAGCAACGCCCCCAGCACCGAAACGATCATGCCGATGATGATCAGCGTGGCGCCCCAGGGGCCAACGATGGCCTCCAGCACGAACGCCATCGAGGGGTTGCGCGCCTGTGCCAGTGCCTCCTGGCGCAGCACGCCCATCGACAGCAGATTGACCAGCATCAACAGCGCAAGCACGCACAGGAACCCGATGATGGTCGCGCGCCCGACATCCGACCGCTTGGCCGCACGTCGCGAATAGATGCTGGCGCCCTCGATGCCGATGAACACCCAGACCGTGATCAGCATCATGCCGCGCAGCTGATCGCCGACGCTGCCCAGTTCCACCGTGCCCCAGAACTGCCCGGTGAAGATATCGGCCTTGAAGCCCACCGCGGCGATGATCAGGAACACCACGATCGGCACGATCTTGGCGACGGTGACGACCGCATTGACCAGCGCGGCCTGGCGGATGCCACGCAGGATCATCGCGTGCATCGCCCACAGCAGAACGGACGCGCACGCCACCGCCTGCCACGTATTGCCTTCTCCGAAGGCCGGCACGAAGTAGCCCAGCCCGCTGAAGATCAGCACGAAGTAGCTGACGTTGCCGAGCAGCGAACAGACCCAGTAGCCCCAGGCAGCCGAGAAGCCGATGTAGTCGCCGAACCCGGCACGCGCGTACGCATAGATGCCGGTGTCCAGCTCGGGCTTGCGGTTGGCCAGGTTCTGGAACACGAACGCCAGCATCAACATCCCCAGCCCGCTGATCGTCCAGCCGATCAGGGCCACGCCCGGGCCCGCACTGCGCGCGATGTTCTGCGGCAACGAGAAGATGCCGGCGCCGACCATCGAGCCGACCACCAGCGCGGTCAACGCGGTCAGGCCGAGCCGGTCGGAACGAGAGGTCATGTGCTCACCATGCCCGGACAGGATAGCGCCGATGACCCACGCAGGGCGGTGAGCATCCGGTGAACCAGGCGTGCCGCTGCATGCGGCACGCCGGGATGGATCAGAAGGTCTGCCAGTCGTCCCCGGCCACGGCCGCTGCCGGCATCAGCGCGGTGCTGCGCGCCGGCGCGGCGCGGCGTGCCGATGCACTGACCGGGCCAGCACTGGACTGCAGGCGGAAGATCGCCACGGCAGTGCCCAGCTGCTGCGCCTGCTCTTCCATCGCGCGCGCCGCAGCCGTGGCTTCCTCGACCAATGCCGCATTCTGCTGCGTGGTCTCGTCCATCTGGGTGATGGTCTGGTTGACCTGCTCGATGCCGGCGGACTGTTCCTTCGAGGCCGCCGAGATCTCGGCCATGATGTCGTTGACCCGGCGCACGCCGGTGACGATCTCTTCCATCGTGCGGCCGGCGGTGTGCACCAGCGCCGAGCCCGCGCTGACCTGGGTGACCGAGTCGTCGATCAGGGTCTTGATCTCCTTGGCCGCTCCCGCCGAGCGCTGCGCCAGCGCGCGCACTTCCGTGGCCACCACCGCGAAGCCGCGGCCCTGTTCGCCGGCGCGCGCCGCTTCGACGGCGGCATTCAAAGCCAGGATGTTGGTCTGGAACGCAATGCCGTCGATCACCGAGATGATCTCGGCGATGCGCTTGGACGAGGCCTCGATGCCGGCCATCGTGGTCACGACCTGGCCGACCACCACGCCGCCCTGCGAGGCCACGTCGGCCGCGCCGGCCGCGAGCTGGTTCGCCTGCACCGCATGGTCCGCGTTCTGGCGCACGGTGGAGGTGAGCTCCTCCATCGACGCTGCGGTCTCTTCCAGGCTGGCCGCCTGCTGTTCGGTACGGCGCGACAGATCGCTGTTGCCCGCGGCGATCTCGCCGGCGGCCAGATTGATGCTGCCGGTCGCCTGCTGGATGCGGCCGACGATGTCGGTCAGCTGCGCCACGGTGGTATTGGCATCGTCCCGCATCCGCGCGAACACGCCATGGAAATCGCCCTGCATGCGCGCGGTGAGGTCGCCCGCCGCGATCGCGCGCAGCAGCGCGGAGATCTGCTGCAGATTGTCATCGCTGACCTGCATCATCGTGTTGAGGTTTTCGACCATCGCACGGAAGTCGTGGTCGAAACGCACCACGTCGCCACGCTGGCTGAAATCGCCCACTGCCGCCGCGCCGGCCAGTTCCCCGATCTGGGTGTTGATCGCACGCAGGTTGGCCTTGGTGGTGTCCATCGCGGCGGTGAAGGCCGCCTGTTCGCCGGGCAGGCGATCCATGTCCGGGCTCAGGTCACCGACCGCATAGCGCTGCATCACCTCGACCAGGCGGCGGGTCACCGCGATGTTGGCCCCGACCAGCTGGTTGGTCTCCTCCACCATCTTGCCGTACTCGCCCGGGAAGGCCTCCGCGTCCATGCGGTAGCTCAGCTCGCCCGCCTCGTGGCGCTGGGCCATTTCGCCCTGCGCGGCCATCACCGCGCGCAGCTGGCCGCGCATGCGCTGCATCGATTCCAGCAGGCGGCCCACCTCATCGTTGCGCGCCGGCGGCAGCGGCGTATCCAGACGGCCCTCGGCCACGTCGGCCGAGAGACGGACAGCATCGGCCAGCGGGCGGATCGCCTGCCGGCGCAGCAGCACGTACACGCTGCCACTGAGCACCAGGGCGGCACCCAGGCCCACGGCGAGGATGATCCACAGCAGCGCGCGTGCCTTTTCGGTGATCAGTGCGTGCGGCACGATCACGCCGAGTGCGAAGTGCTCTTCGCTGCCGCCGATGCGCAGCGGCACGTAGGTTTTCACATCGCCCGCGGCATCCGGTTCGAAGGCGTCGAAGGTCTTGTCGGCCTTCACTGCCGCCAGCACCTGCGTGGTCAGCGCATCCTCGCGACGCTTGCCGATCTCGCTCGGATCCTTCGCAGCCAGCACGATCCCGCCGGGCGAGATCAGTTCAACGTGGCCTTCGCCCATCGGGCGCAATGCGGCCAGGTGCTTCTGCAGGGCGGCCAGCGCGAAATCCACCGTCACCACGCCGAGGAACGTGCCATCGTCGACCACCGGGGTGGACAGCGTGGTCATCAGTACCTTCTGCCCCGCGATCTCGTAGGTGTAGGGTTCGGCCACCGTCTGCCGCTTGAGCGCCTTCGGCTTGAGGTACCAGTCGCCATCGCCGGGCACGTCGTACCCCTTCAGCGCATCCTGCATCGGGGCCCCCTCGTGCCAGGCCCAGTAGCTCATGAACCGGCCGGTGTCGTCATGCGCCTCGGCACCGACGAACTCGGCGTCCTTGCCATCGAAAGCCTCCGGCTCCCACAACGTGCCGAAGCCCACCCATTCCGGGTGCACCTGCACCTGCTGGCGGATGACCGCGGCCACCGTCGCCCGGGAGAGCGTGCCCGCGGCGCGCTGGACCAGCAGGTTCTGCGCGAGCGCCTGGCTGGTGGCGAAGGCGCTGGACAGATCACCGCTCACCCGCAGCGCTTCGGCCTGGGCCTCGCTCTGCATGGTGTGGCGTGAAGCGTCGACCAGCGAGGCACTGGCTTCGCGGTAGCTGATGGCGGCGGTGACACCGAAGCAGAGCATGGCGATCAACGCGGTACCCAGCATCAGTCGGTTGGCGATGCTGCCGGGGCGCTTGGACGCGGTGGGGCGGGACACGGGCATGGGGGCGGTTCCGGAAAAAGGGCATACCGGCGGACGCAGTCACGCGCCGCCACGGAAACACGCAGTCCATTGCGGGCCGGCACGCGCGCGGTGTCATCACGGCGCGGCCAGCAGGGATCGATGCAACGTCGGATCGGCACAGGCAGCCCGCCGCCACTCCCGGCTGCGCTGGTCCTGTGCTGGGGGTCACCGCGTCGTACGCCACGGTGCCACCGCCCTGCCCTGTGGAGATGCCGCCTGCCCGCACCGTGACGGCGCCGGCCCAGAGAAGGGACTCAGCTGGATAACGGCGCAATGCGCGCGATGTTTAGCGCGGCTTCCTGACCGTGTTCAGTGAACGCCCGCGCCGCGCCCGCCACGCCCCAGCCGCTCCACCAGCGTCTGGCTGGCCGCATTGAGTCCGATCACCTCCACGTGGGCCCCGCGCGCGCGCAGCTTGCCGGTCACCCGCTCCAGCGCACCGACCGCACTGAGATCCCAGAAGTGCGCATGGGTCAGATCGATCTCCACGCGCTCGGGCACGTGCAGCAGATCGAAGGCCGCGGCGAACTGCCCGGCCGAAGCGAAGAACACCTGGCCACTCACCGTGTAGACACGCGTGCCCTTGGCGGTCACGGCATCCTGGATGTCCAGCATCCGGCCCACCTTGCGGGCGAAGAACAGGGCCGACAGCAGCACCCCGGTGAGCACGCCCTTGGCCAGGTCATGCGTGGCGACGGTGACGATCACCGTACCCAGCATCACCACCGAGGAGCTTTTCGGGTGCAGCCGGAACTCGGCGAACGAGCGCCAGTGGAAGGTGCCGATGCTGACCATGATCATCACCGCGACCAGCGCGGCCATCGGGATCTGCCGGACCCAGTCCGCGCCGTACACCACCAGCAGCAGCAACAGCACGCCGGCCACCAGGCACGACAGCCGCCCGCGTCCGCCGGAGGACACATTGATCACCGACTGCCCGATCATCGCGCAGCCGCCCATGCCGCCGAACAGCCCCGCGGTGATGTTGGCCAGGCCCTGCCCGGCGCACTCGCGGTTGCGCTGGCTGGGCGTGTCGGTCATGTCTTCCACGATCTGCGCGGTCATCATCGACTCCAGCAGCCCCACCACGGCCAGCGTGGCCGAGACCGGCAGCAGGATGCGCAGGGTCTCCCAGGTGAGCGGCACATCCGGCAGCAGGAAGGTGGGCAGACTGTCGGGCAGCGCGCCCATGTCGCCGACGGTGCGGATGTCCAGCCCGAGCCAGATCGAGAGCGCGGTCAGCACCACGATCGCCACCAGCGGCGAGGGCACCGCCCGGGTCAGCAGTGGCAGCAGGTAGATGATCGCCAGGCCCGCCGCGCACACGGCATACACCGTCCACGGCATCCCGATCAGTTCGGGCAGCTGCGCCAGGAAGATCAGGATCGCCAACGCGTTGACGAAGCCGGTGATCACCGAGCGCGAGACGAAGCGCATCAGGACGCCGAGTTTCAGCGCGCCCGCGACGATCTGCAGCAGCCCGGCCAGGACGGTGGCGGCCAGCAGGTACTGCAGGCCGTGATCGCGGACCAGGTCGACCATCACCAGCGCCATCGCGCCGGTGGCCGCGGAAATCATGCCCGGCCGGCCACCGGCGATGGCGGTGACCACCGCGATGCAGAACGACGCGTACAGGCCGACCTTGGGGTCGACCCCGGCGATGATGGAGAAGGCGATCGCCTCGGGAATCAGCGCGAGGGCCACGACGGCGCCGGACAGCAGATCACCGCGGATATTGCCGAGCCATTGCTGGCGCAGCGGATAGGAAACAGACATGGACAGACTCCACGCACCGGCGATGCGCACGGCGCGCTGTGTGATGAGGACAAGGCACTCCCTGAGCCAGCGCAATGGCCGGCGCGTCGTCAACGCGGTATCAGGGTGGCGTCATCACAAGGGTCCTGCCGGGGCAGCGGAAGCGGCGCGCAGGATAGCGCAGTCCCCCGATGCCCTCAAACGCGTCGGGTCCATGATCATCACCGAACGCCCGACGATCAGCGGCATCAGCGGTTCGGGTCAGCGCGCGAAGTGCCGCGCGCCGGCCACGCAGGTCACCGCGCACACCGTGACGACCAGCATCGCCCAGCTCACGGTTTCATGCAGCAGCACGGCCGCCAGCGCCAGGCCGAAGAGCGGCTGCAACAGCTGCAGCTGGCCGACCGCGGCGATACCGCCCTGGGCGAGCCCGCGGTACCAGAACATGAAGCCGATCAACATGCTGAAGACCGCCACATAGGCCAGGGCACACCACGCCGGCGCATCCACCGCCGCCAGCGAAGGCGGCCAGCGCAAGGCCAGCAGCGGCAGCATCAGCGGCAAGGACAGCAGCAAGGCCCAGCTGATCACCTGCCAGCCTCCCAGCGTGCGCGACAGGCGCGCACCTTCGGCATAGCCCAGCCCACAGACCAGCACCGCCGCCAGCATCAACAGGTCGCCCTGCAGCGAGGCGGCGAGCCCGGTCGACAGCGCGTAGCCCACCACCGCGGCACTGCCGAGCAGCGAGAACAACCAGAACGCCGGACGCATCCGCTCACCGCCGCGCAGTACACCAAACAGCGCGGTGCTCAGCGGCAGCAGCCCGAGGAACACGATCGAGTGGGCCGAAGACACGTGCTGCAGGGCCAATGCGGTGAGCAGGGGGAATCCCACGACCACCCCGAGGGCGACCATCAGCAACGGCCCCAGTGATGCGCGCGTGGGCCGCGGCTGGCGCAGGGCGAGCAGCACCATTCCGCCAAGCAACGCCGCGATGCTCGCCCGGGCGGCGGTCAGAAAGAGGGGGTCCAGCTGCAGTACCGCGATCCGCGTGGCCGGCAGCGAGCCGGCGAAGATCACCACACCGATGAAACCGTTGATCCAGCCGCGGGTTGCGTTGTCCATGTCGACATCCTTGAAGGGCGGCCAGTGGACCACGACGGCGGGCCGCCACTCCATGTACAGTCCAGTACACTTTGCCGTAACTGTTATGGCCGAACGACCCGTACGGATGCCCCAATGACGCTTCCCACCACCCGTATCGAGGCGGTCATGGCCAGCGTGCGTGCACGCCTCAACGACCGCAGCTGGCTGCCCGGCGCGCGACTGCCCTCGGTGCGCGCACAGGCCAAGACACTGCAGGTGTCGGTGTCCACCGTGGTCGAAGCCTATGAGCGGTTGGCGGCCGAAGGGCTGATCCAGGCGCGGCCCGGCTCCGGCTTCTATGCGGCCGGCCCGGTCGCGCCACTGGCACTGGCCGAGATGGGACCGCCACGCGATCGCCAGGTCGACCCGTTGTGGCTGGCGCGGCAATCACTGGATCACGAGGCCGGCGTGCTCAAGCCCGGCAGCGGCTGGCTGCCCAGCGACTGGATGTATGTCGAGGGGATCCGCCGTGGCCTGCGCAGTGCCGCCCGCGCGAGCAGCACCGCACTGGCCGATTACGCATCGCCACTAGGCCTGCCGCCGCTGCGGCAACTGCTGTCCCGCCGCTTGGCCGGGCACGCGGTCGAGGTGGCGCCCGAGCAGATCATGCTCACCGAATCGGGCTCGCATGCGGTTGACCTGATCTGCCGTTTCCTGCTCGAGCCCGGCGATACCGTGCTCATCGACGACCCGTGCTACTTCAATTTCCTGGCCCTGCTCAAGGCGCACCGCGTGCAGGTGATCGGCGTGCCGTACACGCCGAACGGCCCGGATGTGGACGCCTTTGCCGCGGCGCTGCAGGCGCATGCGCCCCGCCTGTACATCACCAATTCCGGCATCCACAACCCGACCGGCGCCACGCTCTCGCCAGCCACCGCACACCGGCTGCTCTCGCTGGCCGACAGCAGCGACCTGGTCATCGTCGAGGACGACCTGTTCGCCGATTTCGAGCACACGCCCGCACCGCGGCTGGCCGCGTTCGATGGGCTGTCGCGGGTGATCCAGGTGGGCAGCTTTTCCAAGACGCTGTCCGCGTCGGTGCGCTGCGGGTACATCGCCGCGCGCCGCGACTGGATCGAAGGCCTGGCCGACCTGAAGATCGCCACCAGCTTCGGCGGCGGGCGCCTGGCCGCCGACATCCTGCACGCCGCACTGACCGACAGCGGCTATCGGCGCCATCTGGAGACCGTGCGCGTGCGACTGACCGCGGCACGTGAACTCACGCTGGCGCGGCTGGCGCCCCTGGGCATCACGCCATGGACGGTACCGCAGGCCGGCATGCTGCTGTGGTGCCACCTGCCCGACGGCATGGATGCCGCCCGCATCGCCCGCCGCTGTCTTGCCGACGGCGTGATGCTGGCCCCCGGCAATGCCTTCAGCCCGTCGTTGCGCGCAGCCGGCTTCCTGCGCTTCAACGCCGCGCAGGCGCAGGATGCGCGGGTGTTCGAGGTGCTCGCGAAGGCCATGACCGCCTCACACGCGGACGCCGACTAGCGGGTCTGACGCTGCGCGTCGGGTGCCGCCATCGGCGCCCTCTCCCCACCGAGCACCGCCTGCGTATCCACGACATCCACCCCCGAGACCTGCCCCAGCCAGCCATCGAACCACGGCTTGTGAGACGCGCCGACGATGGAAAGGACGCGGGAACCGGGGTGGTCACGCACAACCTCGAGAATGTTGGCGACCATGCGCAGATTGCGGATTTCCCAGCCCTGCACCCAGATCTGGGGGTAGTGCTGCGGTGACACCGCGGCCAGCGTCGGACGCACGTTGGACTCGGCGAGCACCTGCAGCGCCGCGGGATCGTTGACGCTGCGATACAGCGAGAGCAGGTCGTTGGACGCGATGAAGCCCGCCTCGCGCTCCGTCATGGCATCGAACGTAGGGCCATACCCGCTCCATGCCTGCTGGAGCGCAGCCCCGAAGGCCTTGCGGTCCGCGATCTGGTGATTGTCACCGGTATGGTCGTCGACCGCGTACACGCGCTGCAGGCCAAGTCGCGCCGCCAGGACCGCGGCGATCTGGTAGCTCTCGTTCTTGCGTGTTTCGATCTGCTTGAGCAGCTCGACGAGGGTAGCGTCCAGCCCATCGTCCGCCCGTCGCTCCGGCACGGGCAGCTGCAGCCACTGCACGTACGCGGATGCCCGCTCGCCAGCGGCAAGGAACAGTGCGGCCAGTTGGCGACGCTGCGCGGGCGTGGGCGACGCCGGCCAGGTTGCGAGTGTCCCGTTGACCTTTACGATCGCGGCGGGCACGTCCAATCCCGTGGCCGTCTTCGCGGTCTCGGTACTCGCGCAGTAGTCATCGCCGTACACCGCGGCATGGCGCTTGGCCAGGTCGCACTGCTCGCCACTGATGGCTTCGATGGTGATGTAGCCGGGCTTGAACGCCGCCAATCTGTCCAGCAGGGGGTCCAGTGCCTTGGGAGCGAAGGGTTCGTGCTCGCTCAGGTGGACGCTGCCCAACACGAGGACCTCGGTGCGTGGACCGACCATGTCCTTGTCCAGATTCGCCAGGTCGATCTGCGCCTGGGCGCAGACCGGCATCAGGGCCATCAGGCAGGCCGAGAACACGCGTTGCTTCATGCATCACCACCAGAGAAGTCCGTGGCGACCTTTCTAACAGGCAGATGCGGGCCTGGCCACGTGCCGGATGGCATGGGGGCCGATCGGGGCGATCGCGATACCCGTTGCTGTCCACACGGTGGCAGAATTGCGCGCCCGGCACCTGCTGCGGGCACACCTCGAGGAACCCAGGCATGTCGGACGAAAGCAGCAAAGGCGAGTGGATCAGGTGGGTGATGCTGCTCATCTTCTTCGCCATGCTGTTCGGCATCCCCAACAGTTCACCGTGGTTCGGGTTGGTATTCGTGTACCTGATCGGCACCGGGCTGTTCATCGTGGCCAGCATCGCCTGGATCGCCTTGCGCGGCCGCCGGGCAGCGCTGGCGTTGGCTCGCACGCCCCCCACGCGCGCCCTGCACACCCGCGAGGTGAAGGCGCTGGTGTGGTTCGGCCAACCCGAGCGGATCGTCTGGCGCATGCCACGCGGGAACGTGATCGATCTGGTCAAGGCGGCACAGGCCGCAGGCACCCGCCCGGTAGTGCGCACGGTGCGTGGACCGTACCGCGTGATGGTGCGCGCGAGGCATCACGAGCGGCATGACTTCATCGGCGAGGTGGAGGTGGTCATGCTGCCGGGTGCTGACCGCCACATCCGCGACATCAATGAAGCCGACGTATTGCTCTGCGGACAGTTCGCGGTGGTGCTGGCGTTGAATGGCGCGTGGCGGATCGACCAGGCGCCGTCACTGCTGAGGTAAGGCATGCGCCCGCTGTGGTCCGGGCGCCCCTGCCTGAGCGGGGTGCTTGGCAACACTACGGCGATCCCGCACAGTTCCCCCATGCTCCCGGATCCCACTGCACCATGACACGCCTGCTCATCATCGAGGACAACCCCGAGTTGGTGGCCAACCTGTACGCATTCCTGGAGCCGCTGGGCTATGTGCTCGACGATGCACGCGATGGCGCTGCGGGCCTGCGCCTGGCGACCGGGAATGACTACGACGCGATCCTGCTGGATCTGATGCTGCCGCGGCTGGACGGCATGACGCTCTGCCACAAACTTCGTCAGGAATTCCAGAATCCCGTACCGGTGATCATGCTGACCGCGCGCGATCCGGTGGATGACCGCGTGCAGGGCTTTGCACTGGGCGCGGACGATTACCTGGTCAAACCTTTCTCGTTGATAGAGCTCGATGCACGCATCCAGGCGCTGGTGCGCCGTGCCCAGGGCCGCAGCGTCCAAGGCACGCTGACCTGGCAGGACCTGCGGGTGGACACCCGTTCACCGCAGGCGTGGCGGCAGGGCCAGACCATTACGCTGACCCCCAGCACCCATAAGCTGTTGCTGTGCCTGATGCGGGCCGCGCCCGGCGTGGTCAGGAAGCAGGAAATGGAATACCTGCTGTGGGGCGACCATCCGCCGGAAAGCGGTGCGTTGCGGACGCATATCCACGAGCTTCGGCAGCATGCGGACAAGAGCTTCACGCATCCGCTCATCGAGACGGTGCACGGCATCGGATGGCGCCTGAGTGCGCCAACGACGTCTGTCCCGGAATGACGACCCGAGGAGGGCAGTTGCCGTCATGAAAGCGATCTACCGCCAGATGACGCTCAGAACGCGTATCACCGTGTCGTTCGTCCTGCTGATGGTGGCCGTCATGGGCTTCGTGGTCGCCGCCGAGCAGTTGGATTATGACGAGCTCAGGGCCTACGTCATTTCGAGAAGCCTGCACGACGAGATGGATCGCCTGCAGGCCGACCTTGCCGATGGCACGCCGCCGGCGCTGTCTGGGGGCAGTGAGCTCTTTGATGCGCGAAACGTGCCCGATGCCCTGCGCCCGTATACACCGGGCTATTACAGCGCCGACCCGCCCGACGTCTGGCATCTGCTGGTGTTCGACCTCGGCGACCAACGTTATTACCTCCGCCAGGATGCCGAGCGTTACCAGTATCTGGAGCACGTGATCGATGGCTATGCGCTCGTGGTCATGCTGTTGTGCATCCTCTGCGCATTCTGGATCGGGCGACTGACGGCAGCGCGCGTCATCGCCCCCATCACCCAGCTGGCCGATGCCGTGCAGCGCGGGCAGACACCGTTTCCCTTCCAGGAGGCACGCGACGAGATCGGGGTGTTGGCGCGCGCCTTCGCACAGCACAGCGACGAGGCGGAGCAGTACCTGCAGCGTGAACGATGCTTCGTGGGGGATGCCAGTCATGAACTGCGCACGCCTCTGGCCATCATTTCCGGCGCGGCCGAGACCATCGTTCACCAGCTGCCCGAGGACAGCCACCTGCGAGCGAGCGGCGAGCGTATCGTTCGGACCACGCAGGAAATGCAGCGCCAGCTGTCCTGCCTGTTGCTGCTCTCGCGTGACCCACAGCGTCTTGCCAAGGAGAACGTCCCGCTGCGTCCGTTGATCGAGGAATGCATGACGCGCTGCCAGCCCTGGCTGGCGGGCAAGCCGGTCGTCCTGCTGCTGGATGCGCCGCAGGACCCCTGCATCCACACCAACGCCGAACTGGCGCGCAGCGTGGTCTGGAACCTGCTGCGCAATGCCTGCCAGTACACCGACAAGGGCGAAATCCGCATCGCCGTGCGGGACGCCACGCTGTCCATTATCGACACCGGTCCAGGCCTGCCACCCAGCATGGATCCCCAGCAGTTCCAGCGCTTCGCACCAAGCCTGCGCGAGAGCGGGGAAGGGCTTGGCCTGTCGATCGTGCAACGGATCGTGGACCACCTGGGCTGGCGCATGGCCGTGGAGAGTTCGGAGAACGGTTGCCGCTTTACGCTGGACATGTCCGGCACGCAGGGTCAGCAACAATAGGCTCGACCGCATTGCGGCAACCAAGCGCTTTCGCGCCCCCTCCTGACAGCTTCCTGACGCCGCCTCTCCCATCCTGTGCACCCATCAATCCATGCAGGAGATGCAGATGCACTGGTCAGACCCGGAGGGAGCCGGCAAGTATCGCCACGGAAGAACCGGATTCAACCGGATTGTCCATACCGTGATCCACTCGCGGGACGGGTTCCTCGCGACCGTGCGGGGCGAAGCCGCCTTTCGACAGCTGCTGGTTCTGCATGGCGTTCTGATGGGAGGCACGTTTGTCCTCGACGTCAGCCCGGTGGAACGGGCGTTGATGCTGGCCGTCAGCTTCATCAGCCTGATCGTGGAACTGCTCAACTCCGCCATCGAAGCCGTTGTTGATCGCATCTCGCTCGACCTTCACCCGCTGTCGAAGAATGCCAAGGACATGGGCAGTACCGCTCAGGCGATGGCCTTGTTGATGGTGGGCGTCGTATGGGCGGTGATCCTGCTCGGCTAGAGCGCAGAAAAACACCAGGCAGTGCACCTGACAACTTCCTGATAAACACATTCTGATACTGCGCGCACTTTTCATTCATTGGAAGAATGCGCGTGTTTCAGCGTCTTATGTTCGTGCGACTCAACCCGGTGCAGCTGACATGGATAGTCGCACTGTTCTTCACCACCCTCGGCAACGTTGCCCTGTGGCAGGCGCTATGGAGGCACGCGGAGTTCGACAGCGTGCGCGGCGTGCTGTTCTTCCTGAGCCTGCCGGTCTTCTTCTTCTGCCTGTTCAACCTGCTGCTCATGCCGGTGCTTGCGCTGCCCTACCTGCGCAAGCCGTTGCTGGCGCTGCTGGTGATCATCAGTGCCGCAAGCACGTACTTCATGCTGCACTACAACGTCCTGATCGACCGCAGCATGGTGCAGAACGTGTTCGAGACTAACCAGGCCGAGCTCGGGTCTTACTTCTCGGTCCCCTTGCTGCTCACCATCGTACTTCTGGGCGTGCTCCCAGCCGCCGCGATGATGTCGCTGCGCATCCGCAGCGGGTGCGTGTTGCAGACCACTTCCTGGATGCTGGTCAACGTGCTCGCGACCCTGGCGATCCTGGCCGTGATATCCATGGTGTTCTACAAGGACTATGCCTCCCTGCTGCGCAACAACCGCGAGCTCAGGGACCAGGTACTGCCGGTCAACTTCGTGCGCCATGCCAACGGCTATCTCAAGCGGAAGTACATCGCGGTGTCACGTTCGCTGCAGCCCGTCGCCGAGGATGCCACCCGTCCGCCGACGAGCACGGACAGGCGTCCCAGGCTGGTGATTGCCGTGGTGGGCGAGACCGCGCGTGCGCAGAACTTCCAGCTCAACGGCTACCCGCGCGCCACCAATCCCGTGCTGGCAAAGCGAAGCGACATCATCGCCTTCAAGAACGTCTCGTCGTGCGGCACGGCCACGGCCATCTCCCTGCCGTGCATGTTCTCCAGAATGACACGCACCCAGTACGATGACGTACGCGCGGCGACGGAAGAAAATCTCCTGGATATCCTGAAGCGTACCGGTGTGAACATCCTCTGGCGCAACAACAACAACGGTGGCTGCAAAGGCGTGTGCGCGCGCGTGCCCACCGATGACATGCCGGCCTTCAAGGTGGCCGGGCAGTGTGTCAACAAGGACGGCACCTGCTACGACGAAGTGCTGCTGCATCAACTGGATGCGCGCATCGACGCCATGCAGGGGGACGGCCTGATCGTGCTCCACCAGCTGGGCAGCCACGGCCCAACCTACTTCGAGCGTTACCCAGCCGACGGCAACGTCTTCACGCCAACCTGCGACAGCAACCAGATCCAGAAATGCACCAACGCGGCGCTGACCAATACGTACGACAACACGTTGGTCTACACCGACCGCATGCTGGGCAGGACCATTGACCTGCTGCAGGGCTATGCGGAGCAGCGGGACGTGGCCATGATCTACGTCTCCGATCATGGCGAGTCGCTTGGCGAGCGCGGCATGTACCTGCACGGCACGCCGTACCTCATTGCGCCTCAGGAGCAGACCCGCGTCCCGATGGTGATGTGGTTCTCGCCCGCGTTCGCGCACCATGCAAACCTCAACCTGGCCTGCCTGCGAAACCGTGCCGAGGGCACGGCGTACAGTCACGACAACGTTTACCACTCCCTGCTGGGGCTGTTCGATATCCGCAGCCAGGTCTACCAGCGTGAGCTGGACCTGTTTGCCGCGTGCCGCGCTTGAGTGCACCAGCGCGCACCCTCACTGACGGCTGGCGCCCGCAGTTGGGTCGGCGACGCAACACGACCGTCACGGGCGTACGCGCATAACGTGCCAACGCCACGCACCGGGGCGGATTATCCCGCCCCTCGAGCCAGCGCCAGTGACTCCCTCGCCTCCTTTGCCGCCGTCATCGCAGTCGCCTGACCGTGCGCTGGATGGGGTGAACTTCTTCCTGGCCGATGTCCGGGATGGACTGGGGCCTTACCTGGCGATCTACCTGCTGGCCGTGCATCACTGGGAGCCGGCCAGCATCGGACTGGTCATGACCGTTGCAGGGCTCGCCGCCCTGCTCGCCCAGACCCCGGCCGGGGCGTTGATGGACAGGATCACGGCCAAGCGGGCAGTGGTCGTCGCGGCCGCGGTCCTGGTCACGGCCAGCTGCCTGGCGCTGCCCTGGATCACCTGCCTCACCGTCGTTGCGGTGACCCAGGCGATCGGCGCGGTGGCAGGGACCGTTTTCGCGCCCGCCATCGCGGCGATATCGCTGGGGATCGTTGGCCCACGTGCGTTCGCACGGCGCATGGGCCGCAACGAAACGTTCAATCACGCAGGCAACGCCGTGGCGGCATTGCTGGCGGGCGGGTTGGCCTATCTGGGCGGGCCGGTGGTGGTGTTCTACCTGATGGCGGCGATGACCTTGGCCAGCATCGGGGCGGTCCTGATGATTCCTTCCGGTGCCATCGACCACGCGCAGGCGCGCGGATTGCGCTCCGCCGACCAGGAGGCCCACGCCCCGGCCTCGGCCCGCCTGCTGCTGCACAACCGGACGCTGATGATGCTGGCGGCGTGCTGTGCGCTCTTCCATCTGGCCAATGCGGCGATGCTTCCGCTGGTCGGGCAGAAGCTCTCCCAGACCAGTCCTGCACTGGCGACGACCCTGACTGCGGCCTGCATTGTCGCGGCCCAGCTGGTCATGGTGCCGGCCGCCATGCTGGTCGGTGCCCGCGCCGACGCCTGGGGGCGAAAGCCACTGCTGCTGGCAGCCTTCCTCATCCTGCCGATCCGGGGCGTGCTCTACCCGCTGTCCGATGCGCCCACGTGGCTGCTCGGCGTGCAGCTGCTGGATGGCGTCGGCGCGGGAATCTTCGGTGCACTGCTTCCCGTCATCATCAGCGACCTGACCCAGGGAACCGGCCGCTTCAATGTGACGCTGGGTGCGGTGTCCGCGGTGTTCGGGCTGGGCGCTGCGTTCAGCCCGGGACTGGCCGGGGTGATCGTCCAGTTCGCTGGTTATGATGCGGCGTTCCTGACCTTGGCAGGCATAGCAGCCATCGCCTTCCTGGTGGTGATGGCCGTGCCGGAGACCCACCACCCCCATCCGCCTCGCGCCGTGGCCACTCGTTCAACGACAATGCCCTCCGACGCCGGCCCTTGAGCACCCGCTGAGCAATCGATGCAGATTTCCACCACGTCCATGATCATCTGGATGGCAACCGCCGTTGCCACCTGCGGCATCCTGTTTCGCCCCTGGCGGGTGCCGGAGTATGCGTGGGCACTGGGCACGGCCGTGCTGCTGACGGTCGCCGGCCTGTTGCCGTTCGGCGCCGCCATCGCCGCGGTGGCGGAGGGAACCGATGTCTACCTGTTCCTGATCGGCATGATGGTCCTGGCCGAACTGGCACGGCAGGAGGGTCTGTTCGACTGGCTGGCCGCGTACGCGGTAGGACACGCCAAGGGCTCGGGACGCCGCTTGTTCGATCTGGTGTTCCTGGTCGGCACGGTGGTGACGATCTTCCTTTCCAATGACGCCACCGCGGTCGTGCTGACGCCGGCGGTGTATGCCGCCTGCAAGGCCGCCCGGGCCGATCCGCTGCCATACCTGTTCGTCTGTGCGTTCGTCGCCAATGCCGCCAGCTTCGTGCTGCCCATTTCCAATCCCGCCAACCTGGTCGTCTTCGGCAGCCACATGCCCTCCCTGCCGGAATGGCTGCGGCAGTTCACGCTGCCCTCGCTGGCCGCGATCGGCATGACGTACCTGGTACTGCGTCTGGCCCATCGGCGCCAGATCGCCCGACCGCTGGCCGCACTGGCCGAGCAGCCGGCCTTGTCCGAGGGGGGACGCCTGTGTGCGATCGGGGTCGGCGTTACCGGCAGCGTCCTGCTAGTCACCTCGGCCATGAAGGGACCGCTTGGGCTCACCACGTTCTGCGCGGGCGCGGCCACGCTGGCCCTGATCTGCCTGCGTCAGCGCCGCAGTCCGCTGCCGATGCTGCGGCACGTGTCCTGGGGCGTGCTGCCGCTGGTGGCCGGGCTGTTCGTCCTGGTGGAAGCCGTGGCACAGACGGGCGTGATCCAGATGGCGGCCCAGGCACTCGAGGATCTGACGCGGAGATCGCCCACCGAGGCAGGCTGGGCGGCGGGCGTCGCGGCGGCGGTGCTGAGCAACCTGGCCAACAACCTGCCGATCGGCCTGGTGGCCGGCTCGGTGGGCCAGATGGCGGACGTGCCGGCGCGGGTCAGAGCCGCGCTGTTGATTGGTGTCGACCTGGGTCCGAACCTGTCGGTGACCGGGTCGCTCGCGACCATGCTCTGGCTGGTCGCCCTTCGACGCGAAGGCGAGCACGTCAGTCCGCTGAGCTTCCTGCGCCTCGGCATCCTGGTGATGCCACCCGCCCTGATCGCTGCGCTGCTGTTGCTGTAAGCGCACGCCGCGCCTGCAGGGGAGAAGCGCTCGAACGTTTTACAGTGCCTTGGACAAGGCCAGCAGGTCAGCGGCAAACGTTGCGTAGTCGTCCACGGCGAAATCGTGGCCCTCCTTGCGCACGATCTGGCGGACGCCGACCAGGGAGGTCTCTGGCACCACGACCAAGTACTGGCCCATGTAACCCATCGCAGCGTAAGCGGCGACCGGACCGCGCACCTGATCGAACAGGTCCGTGAGCTTGATGCCCCGGCTGGTGATCTCGCGGCCGTACGCGTCAGCCCACCTGGGCCCGAGGCTTTCCCCGAAAAACACGAACAGCTCACCCTTGCCGGCAAACCCGCGACTGCCCGCCTTCAACAGCCCGGCTGCCACGCCTGCATCGACGCCGTTGCGCGACAGAACCGATGCCGCGTCCGGCTTCAGCGTAAACCGCTCCCAGGCAGGAATTCTCCACCACAGCAGCCCCACCTCCTTCGAGCGGGCGCTTTCGGCGACGAGTTCAGCGACGAACGCTTCTCCCAGCAGCCGACGCCCGTCCGGCGCGACACCCTTGTCCAGGATCAACCTGCCCAGTTTGGCGAGGTCGGCGGCGGAGAGTGCCAACCCAGCCATGCCGATCGGGGTGCCTGCGTCATCCTTGCGCCATGTGTAGTCCGTGATGCCCAGTGGTTGGAACAGGCCGCTCTCGACGACGCGATCCATCGTCTTCCCCAAGATGCGCTCGACGATGCCGGCGAGGAGGTTGGTCGCCTTGTTGTTGTAGGAGAACGTCGACCCGGGATCCGTTGAGAGCTCAGCCGCCAATGCCAGCTTGACCAGATCCGGTGCACCTTCCAGTTCGATGCCTGCGTTGGGAACATTCTGCAGGCCGGAGGTGTGGTTGAGCAGCATCCGCACCGTGATGTCGCGCTTGCGCCCCTGTGCCCACTCTGGATAGATCGCGCTCACCGGCTGATCCAGCGATTCCAGTGCGCCGCTGTGCAGCAACAACCCGATGGACAGTGCCACCACCGACTTGGTCGCCGACATCAGTTCGATGGGCTGCGCTGCAGCGGTGCTGCGCGTCTCCAGCAGCGTGTTTCCATCGCGCTGTATCAGCATTGCGTCGGATCGCGATGTCTCCGCGTTGGCTTTCAGACTGGCCAGAGCGTGCGCCAGCCCACCGCTGGCAGCGAACGCGTTGCAGCACACCAAGCAGCCCAGTGCCATCCACCACGATTTCAAGCGCATGCGCATTCCTCCGGAAACGGAGATAGCGTAACTACAGCTGTAGTCAGACTGGAGTGGCAGAAGTCATGGGATGGGAGGTACCCACGCCATTCACGCTATCAATCTATTCCCTTGGCGATCTTCGCCGCCACCGCCTGTGCATCTGATTGGACCGCTCAGGCGGTGGAAGCGATCGAACAACGCGCGCATCGCCGGGCGATCGTTGATGGTGAGGATCGCGCTACCCTTCAACTTGCTCATCACCACAGCCAGCTGCTCGTACTCTTCCAGCGGGGTGTCTTGGCCGTAGCCAGTGGTCTGCCAGTACGGAGGATCGAGGAAGAACAGCGCCTCGGGCCGGTCGTACTTTTCAATGCAGTGCTGTCAGGGCAACTGCTCGATCACTACGCCAGGCAAACGCATGTGGGCGTCGCTCAGATCCTGTTCGAGTCGAAGCACGTTGATTCGTTTCCTGCCGGTAGCACCTACACCGAGCGTCTGGCCCTCCACCTTCCCGCCAAAGCTCAGCTTCTGGAGGTAGTAGAACCGAACCGCACGTTGGATGTCGGTCAGCCTATCGACGTTCTGCAGCTGTGCCTACCGGCACATCTCGCGACTGGTCCTGGGACCAGTGGAAGTGGCGAACGACCTCATCTAGGTGATTGGCCACAACGCGGTACAGCCGTACCAGTTCGCCATAGGTGTCGATGAGCACGTAAATCTTCGCGGGGGTGCGTTCGAACAGTATCGCAGCGCTGCCGGCGAAGGCTTCAACGTAGCAGGCGTGTGCCCGATCGTTGATCAACGGCAGCAAGTGTTTCACCAGGCGCGTTTACCGCCCGGCCAAGGGAAAGACTCTTTGTGTTCATGTCTCAGCTATTGCGACATTCGATAAGCAAACTGCACGCACTCTCCCGAGAGCGGCGGAGCTTAGGCCAATGGCACGGGGCTGAAACGCGTGTACTGCGGCGGCGCTTCGGTGCTGGCAGGCATCGGGGCGTCGCTCTGTTTGATGGTGGGGCGACGTGGAGTCGAACCATGCGAGTCACAGACGCCGAATTTTCAGTCCGGCCCAGCGCCCATCGATGACCCCCAGAAACGACGAACCGCAGGCCACTGGACCTCCCGAGTCCAAGCCTGCGGCCGTTAAGTGCGCGTTCTTCGGAAGCTCGTCCAAGCTAGCTACTGTGGCCCAAGTCTGGTTCCCGATGCAACTGCGGTAACGCTCCTTACCGCAGTCGGTCAAATGCGGTAAGGTTCGTGAAGAGTGCGGTATTTTGCTTAATGGCCCACTAGCGAATTTTGAGTTTTGGGGGAGGAACATGAGCGAGGAAGAGGGAAGAGCGGGACAGGCGGTGTTGGCCCGATCTAATTTATCGCGATTACGCGCAGGAACGATTCCACTTTCTCCGCTAGGGCAGATAGTAGATTTACTTCAAAAATCACTTTCGTGCCAGTCTATGAAACGCCCCCACGACCGAAGGCAAAAAGACTCGCTGTTAAATTCCTTAACCAACGGTGTTCTATGTCAGCGCACTTAATCTCTAATGTTCATATCAAAGGCCTTTTCGGCCTTTATACATATTCAGTACCACAGGAGGGCAAGCTAACAAACGCAGCCATCCTGTATGGTGACAACGGCGTTGGCAAAAGCACGGTACTTCGCTTGGCTTTTCATCTTCTATCTGCAGCCCACAATAGAGGGCACAGGAGCGCACTTTATCAGGCGGATTTTGAAAAAATAGAGGTATCTCTCGCCTCAGGAATTCGGCTTACGGCAGAGGTTTTTCAACCAAAAGCCAACAAGCTACTTTCGCTCACAGTTCTTAGCGAGGATAAGCCCCTAGCTGTTTGGGACTATAGGCCCAACCAGGGAAGAGCAGTTTATTATGACGATGACACAATCGTCATAGAAGAGGATCGGGGCGGGAGGCGAATCATCCGTAAGGTAAAGAAATCTTCGCACGGAAGAAATGCGGGAGATGTACCTCACGGCGAACAGGTATACCTGTCTGTATTGAAGCAGCATGTCCCTGCACTATTTATTCTTAATGCTGACCGCCGCCTCGACAGTGATAGCGTGTCTGACCCGAGTGACGAGGTCGAGCTGCGGCGCACTATGCAGTACGGGGAGCCGAAGAGAATTAACGAGTTGGTAGCTCGATCCCGCGAAATTGCGCTATCCCAAGCATTGAGCGCTGCTGCACGGTGGATCAGCAGGAAGGCGGTACTTGGCACAAATCAAGGGTCGACGAACGTCCACTCTGTATATGGAGACGTTCTCAGGAGGATCGTTTCCTCTAACAGTCGACAAGGGACCACGGAATTTGCTTCGGGCATGGACCTTCAGGAGCTCTTAAACAAGCTGGTAACAATCGACAGCAAATCGGCCGAGCACGCCCGTTATGAGCTGGCGACTCATCTCCCGACATCAGACTTTCGTAATGCGCTTGGTGATGGATCTAAGAGTGCGCTTGCCGCCGAGTTACTTCAACCCTACATACAGAGCGTGGAAAGCCGCCTTGAAGCTGTAGAGCCAACCTATCAGCTTATTGATCGGTTTGTGACCATCGTAAACGGCCTACTCAGCGACAAAACAATTACCTTCAAGCTCAGTCAAGGGTTCAGCATTCAGAACCGGCTTGGAGTGCCACTGAGTCCCGCTCAGCTGTCATCGGGTGAGCAACAATTGCTGCTGCTCTTTTGCTACGTACTAACTGCGCGAGACGTTCCAACAGTTTTCATGATCGATGAGCCTGAGATTTCCCTGAACATCAAATGGCAGCGCCAGCTTGTTCAGTCGCTTCTCGACATTACCGACGGCGCCAATATACAGTTCATCTTGGCATCTCACTCAATGGAGCTATTGGCGCAACATCGCAATCGAGTAATAAAGCTGGAGAATCAGTCTTGATATCGCATGCACGCTGGTCAATTGAAGAACTGCTTGCACGATACGATCTCGAGCCCCAGCTTACTGATGTATTCGTCGAGGGAAATTTCGATAAAGAAGTGCTAACCGAAGCTTTCTCGGGTATATCACGAGAAGCTATATTCTATGACATTGGAGCCGTCAATGTTCCTGCAGAGCTCCTCGCGGCTCACGGCCTGACCTCGGGCAACAAACAAAGGGTTGTCGCGCTGTCTAGGGAGCTGGGCAACCTGGCAGTTGAGGCCCGCGTTAAGTGCCTTGTGGACCGCGATTTAGATCATTGGTTCGAAACACTTGAAGATTCACCTCGTTTGCGCTGGACTAGATTTTGCGGAATTGACAGTCACTTCATAACTGCTGAAGTGGTGCTTGACCTAGTTATCAAGACCGCAAGAGCCAAGGTTCCCGATTCTGCAAGTTTGATTGAATCAATATTCGATAATCTAAAGCTCTTGTACGCTTTAAGACTTGCTGACCGTGAACTTGCATTTTCGCTAAAATGGGTAGCCCTTGATAAATATTTGAGGCGTGAAGGCAGCGCACTTCGCTTGGACAGTGAGCGGTATGTGCATGCAACTCTCAGCTCAAACGCCCGCTTATCAAATAAGCATGATTTTTTGAGCGCTATGGACAGATGGCTAAAGAGTATAAACGGCGACCTGCGCCTTTCATCAAGAGGTCACGACTACTCCGAATTACTCGCATCCGCCATTAATGAATTCAAGGGGCACAGAGCGTTCAGCGACCAATCTGCAATTGAGCGTCTTTTTGTATTACTTGCTAAAACAACGCACTCTCTTGCGGAAGAGCTGAATTGAATTCCGCCATGCCCCCACCGCAAAAACCCTTACAATCTTTGCCGCTAGTGCTCAGACGAGTTTTGACCGCTGCAGACTGATCGCAGGTAGCGACCCTATGGGCCGCTGCCGACACGACGACCCTACTAGCGTATCGATGTGAAAACCCTGCCACTGAACTCCTTCCGCCAGCCTTCCAGTGCTTGTCTTAGTGTTGCGGCAGCGATCCCGTACACGCGCAGGCGCCCCCCTTCCGCATTTTTGCCGCCTTTGCGGCATCCTGTGCGGCGATCTTTCCTTCGGGCCACACCAGGTCATTCACAGCGTCCTGCAGCACCAGCCTCATGCGCCAGCGGTCGGCTGGGATTCGCAGCGCAGGCTTTGCGCCACTGCATCGCTGCCACTGAATCTGCCGCATCACCCGCTTTGCCAGGGAACGCCCCAGCGACGTCAGTGATATCCCCTGCCCGCGTAGCGCCACCGCCAGTACGGCCTGCTTGGCCACTGAATCACGCATCATGCCGACGGCACCGGCGATGTCGGCAGCCGTCAGCGGTGGCGTGGTTGACCTGCCGTCCGATGGCTCGCGGAAACTGCCGCCGACCAGCATGCGGACGATCAGATCGAGCGGATCACGCACCAGAGTTGGTCCCGGCACCGGCACTCGGCCGCGCACCACTCTGGCCACCGGCGGTTCTGGAAGCACGCTGGGCTTGTGCCTCCATGCCCTGGCCGCCTGATCTTCTGCATCGGCCCCGACATACAGCTCGCCATGGGCGCTGCAGCGCGCGCAGACCACCTGTGCAGTAAGTCGGCTGGCCCGGTTCAACGGCCCAACCTTGGACCTGATGCAGATCGCGAATCAGGTGACCGGTGCGCGCGCGATCGCAGGTCGCGCTGCTGCCGGAATTCGCATCTCTCGCAACGGATGCTCGTCATGGGCGCAGCTAAAAATATCCCCGAAGTCTTGCTGAAGCTCGATCAGGTTGAAAGCGCAGACCGGGATGAAGAAGAGTTATATCTATCGCGAAATGGAAAAGGAGACGTTCCCACGCAGGCACAAGGTCGGTGGCGGAACGCGCTGGTATCAGAGCGACGTTCACCGGTGAATCCACGCCCGCCGCCGCGCGCCTCTGTGGACCCCGGAGAACGAGGTGCAGGCGGCGGCCAACTGCGACGGAAGCGGAGCCTAAACGGTCACCGAGCGGTCACCGGAGGTCGATCGCTTGACGACGAAGGCACTGCGGTTGATCCTAAGTGTCTGATTCGGTGGTGGGCCCAGAAGGATTCGAACCTTCAACCAAAGGATTATGAGTCCTCTGCTCTAACCGTTGAGCTATAGGCCCTTGCGGCCGCACAGTGTAGTGGAGGCCCGCAGGCGCTTTCCACTGCAACCCTCACATCAGCCGAACCGCCGCCCCATCTCCTGCACCCGACGCGCATTCTCCGCAGCCAGGTCACGCAGCACGCCCGAGCGCAGCAGCGCCGAACCCGCCACACGCTGCCAGTAGTCCACCGCCAGCGGCGCTGCCCAGTGCAGGTGCGCAAGCTGACCGCTGCGCTCCGGCGCGATGGGGGCGAGCGGCGTAGCCGCACGCAGCACCCCTGTGCGCGAGGGTGCCAGTGACATCGGCAACATGTCATACGCGGGCGCCAACGGCAGCGGACCGCGATCGACCAGGTGGAAACCCAGATTGCCCTGATGCATGTCGCTGTTGCCGATCAGCCGGCCGAACGCGTGCAGCCTGCCCATGGCGGCCTGCGCGTCGCGATCGACCCAGCCCTGCGTCAGCAGCGCGTCGGCAGCCGTCCCCCAGTCCACGGTCACGTCACCAGCGAAGGCTGAGGACAGCGCCAGCAGCGAGACGAAGCCACGCCGGCCGAGCACGTCGACGGTGCGGTCGAAGCGCTGCACTTCCAGGAACGTATGCGTGTCGGTCTGGAGGATCTCGGACGCCGCTGCCGGCACGCCCGCGTCGCGCAGGCACTGCAGGGCGAGGTGCTCGCAGACCAGCAGGTCCGCCCAGCGTTCGGCGGCCTCGCCTGCGGTGGGCTGCGCGAACTTCACCAACGCCGCATAGCGCCCTCCCTCATGCTCCACCGTTGCAGTGAACTTCGGTTGCTCGCCACCGGGCGACGATCCGACGTCTTCGCCTTCCAGTGCCGCCGCGGCGCGCTCGGGATAACGACGTGCGCGCTGCCCGGCCAGGACGTGATCGCCAGGCGCGTCGAGCGCGCGCAACGCCATCTGCACGGCATCGCCGCCCAGCAGGAGATCACCGATCTCGGTGCCGCCTGCACGCACCAGCGCCTGCAGGGTGTCACCCAGTTGCCAGCGATTGAGGTCGTCGGGGACGCCCAGGTCACGCCCGCGACGATGCGCGAACGTACGCCCGAGGAAGCCCTGTGGCCGCAGGTCGTCCAGATACCACGGCAGCCCCGGGAAGTGGCCTTCGACGGTCTCGTCTGGCGAACGGGTCAGATTGGGGCGGGCGGCGGTGGCCGCGACGTGGAAGGTCTCGCCCGTGAGGGCCACGATCGTGCCCAGTTCTTCAAGGGTGGCGTCCGGGCGCAGACGGAACAGCGGCCACTCGCTGCCCGCGGCGGTCTGCTGGCGGACGGCATAGGCGGTGGCGCGGGTGCGGCCAAGTCGCACCACGCGGTCACCGGCCTCGGCGACCAGGCGGCTCAGGGTTGCCCGGGTGACGCCCAGGCGATCGATGAGATCGGCCGCCGATACCACCTCGCCAGCCGGCAGGCTGTCGAACAACGTCTGGAGCTGCACGGTACGGGGACGGGCCATGGTCTGGATGTCGAGACGAATTATGTTACGAATCTATACGCCAATCCTCGGCGACCCGCAACCTCATAACGTCTATAAGATGTTGATTGAAATCACATCAATCCAGCCACCAACAGAAGAGAATCTGTAATTACGTTACGAAACACGCAACGAAATCACGCGATCAGCCTAGCGATCCCCCACCCCTTCGAACAGCCGCTCCATCCGCTGCGCCGCCGCGCGGCTCGAGTACACGCCACCCGGGCTGGCCCCGCCGATCGCGCAGCTTCCGTTGTCGGTAACCACCAGATTCGACCCCTGCAACGAGGCCCGCACTGCGCACGGCTCCTCGCCCAGGAACAGCTCATCGCCCATCGGTTCGGCGCTGCCGATCAGGGTGCCCTCGCCTTTGCCGCCCGAGGGCAGCATGCGCAGATGCAGCGTGTCGCCCTTGGCCTGGATCTCCAGCACGCGCCCGGCGCTGCCGTCCCACTGCCCCAGCCAGCTGCTGAAGTCGGTGTCGGCCATGTGGCCGGTCTTCATGACACGCTGTTCCGGCGCCCAGCCCACCACCGCTTTGCCGGGTGGCAGGACCTGCACGCAGTAGTAGTCGTTCCAGCGGCTGCCGATCACCAGGCTGCTGCCCGGTTCGACCTCATCGCCGCTGTGGCAGCCGTCCTGCGGTTTGTCCAGGCAGCCGGCGCGCTCACCCACCAGGGCCACGTTGCCGGCATCCACGACGCGGCCGACCGTGAGGTCGGGCTGGGTCTGGAAGAAATCAGCTGCGTTGCAGGCAGGCTGCTGCGGCTCGGCGGCCAGCGCGGCGAAGGGGCACAGGGCAAGGACAAGCAAGACTTTTTTCATCGTCATTCCATCGATCCACAGGTCTAAAGCGACGCGCATCCTATCGCATCCGCATTGCTGCCCGCTGCACGCGCGGCGGCACCTGCCGCCCCAAAAAAACAAACCCCGCTTGCGCGGGGTCTGTCGGGTTTCAATGCGATGCGCCGGTATCGATCAATCGATATCCAGGAAGCTGCGCAGCTGCTCGGACCGGCTCGGATGACGCAGCTTGCGCAGCGCCTTCGCTTCGATCTGGCGGATGCGCTCGCGGGTGACATCGAACTGCTTGCCGACTTCCTCGAGGGTGTGATCGGTGTTCATGTCGATGCCGAAGCGCATGCGCAGCACCTTGGCTTCCCTCGGGGTGAGGCCGGCCAGCACGTCACGCACGGTTTCAGACAAGTTGATGTTGGTGGTGTTCTCGATCGGGGACTCCACGTTGGTGTCCTCGATGAAGTCGCCCAGATGGGAATCCTCGTCGTCGCCGATCGGGGTTTCCATCGAGATCGGCTCCTTGGCGATCTTCATCACCTTGCGGATCTTGTCTTCCGGCATGTCCATTTCCTTGGCCAGCTCCTCCGGCGTAGCCTCGCGGCCGTACTGCTGGAGCATCTGGCGGGAAATGCGGTTCAACTTGTTGATCGTTTCGATCATGTGCACCGGGATACGGATGGTGCGCGCCTGATCGGCGATCGAACGGGTGATGGCCTGGCGGATCCACCAGGTCGCATACGTGGAGAACTTGTAACCACGGCGGTATTCGAACTTGTCCACGGCCTTCATCAAGCCGATGTTGCCTTCCTGGATCAGATCGAGGAACTGCAGGCCGCGGTTGGTGTACTTCTTGGCGATCGAGATGACCAGGCGCAGGTTGGCTTCGACCATTTCCTTCTTGGCCTTGCGCGCGCGCGCTTCACCGTAGGCCATGGCGCGGCTGATTTCCTTCAGCTCGTCCAGTTCCAGCCAGGTGGTCTTCTCGATGTCGATCGTCGCCTGCTGTTCGGAGATGATCTGGTCCTTCACGTCACGCAGGGCCGAGGACCACTTCTGCTTGCGCTTCAGTGCGTCTTCCACCCACTCCAGGTTGGTCTGGTTGCCTTCCCACGAGCGGATGAAGTCCTTGCGCGGCATGCGCGCGGTCACGGTCGCCAGGTTCAGCACGCGGCGTTCGTGGGACTTGATCGAGGCCATGACGTCGCGCAGCTGCTTGACGAGCACATCGGTCAGCGGCAACGGCAGCTTCAGGGTCACGAACACGGCGGCCATGTCGTCGCGCAGCTTGGCCAGCGGCTTGCGGTCGCCCTTGGCAGCGGCCTTCTTGAACGCGGTGTACGCGTCGCTCAGGGCCTGCATGCGGCGTGCGACTTCTTCCGGATCCGGACCGGTCGGGCCGGCTTCTTCCTCGACGTCGTCGCCGTCTTCTTCCTCGTCGGCGTCGTCCTCGGCATCGTCGCTGGTGTCTTCAGCGACGACCGGGGCCGGCACTTCTTCGACCAGGTCGTTGAAGCCGACGATCACTTCGGCCAGGCGCTTCTTGCCTTCCTTGTGCGCGTCGTAGTCGGCCAGCAGCGATTCCACCGATACCGGGAAGGTACCGAGTGCGGCCTGGACCTGGCCCAGACCTTCTTCGATGCGCTTGGCGATGGCGATTTCGCCTTCGCGGGTCAGCAGCTCGACCGTACCCATTTCGCGCATGTACATGCGCACCGGGTCGGTGGTGCGGCCACCTTCGGTGTCGAGCGCGCTCAGCGCGGCGGCGGCTTCTTCGGCCGCGGTGTCATCGACTTCGCGGTTGCCGGTGTTGCCATCGTTGAGCAACAGGGTTTCTGCATCGGGCGCAACTTCATGGACATCAATGCCCATGCCGTTGATCATGCCGATGATATCTTCGATCTGCTCCGGGTCGACGATGTCGTCGGGCAGATGGTCATTGACTTCGGCGTAGGTCAGGTAGCCCTGTTCCAGGCCCTTGCTGATCAGAAGCTTGATGTCGTTTTGCTGGGCAGGACGTTCGTTGGCCATGTAGTGCTCGCGCCACCGGCTGGGAGAGGGAATAGAACCTAGCATTATACCAGCCCGGCGCCCCGCGTTCCCGGGCGGTGGTCCCGGGGGCTAGGGTCTGAGCAGGAAGGTCACGGGACCATCGTTGACCAGGCTGACAACCATATGGGCACCAAACTGGCCGGTTTCCACCCCCGGGGCATGTTTTTGTCTGCAGATGTCGACCAGCCGGTTGAATCCGCGTTCAGCCTCCGCCGGCGGCGCGGCGGTACTGAAGCCCGGCCGCATCCCGCTGGATGTATCGGCCGCCAGGGTGAATTGGCTGACCAGCAGCAGTCCGCCGCCGGTATCGCGCAGGGACCGGTTCATTTTTCCGGCCTCATCGCCAAAGACACGATAACCAAGCAGCCGATCGGCCATCCGGGCGATCTGGGCCTCGGTATCGCCCGGCTCCATGCCGACCAGGGCCAGCAGGCCGGGCCCGATCTGGCCGATGATGGCCCCCTCGACACGGACGCTGGCTTCGCTGACGCGCTGGATCAGGACAAGCATGGACGGGGCTCCGCAACTGAAGGCGGACTACCTTAACGCCCCTTCGCGCCGACAGGCTGGCCGCCAGCGGCTAGACTTTGCGGTGATGAAACCGCACACCACTGCCCGCCTGGCCTACCGCGCCGCTGCCCTGTTCACCCGCCTGCCCTGGTCCTGGCTGCGTGCCTTCGCCTCCCTGTTGGCCTGGCTGTGGATCCGTCTCAATGCCCGTGAGAGCCGCGTCACCCGCCGCAACCTGGAGCTGGCCTACCCCGGGATGGGCGAGGCCGAGCGCGCCGTCCTGCACCGCAACGTGCTGCGCTCGACCGCGCTGCAGGCGATCGAGACCCTGCGCCTGTGGACCCAGCCCCGCGACCGCAACCTCGCCCGGCTGACCCAGCGCCACGGCGAGGCGCTGTACGACGCGGCCCTGGCCGCCGGCAAGGGCGTGATCGTGGCCGCCCCGCATTACGGCAACTGGGAGCTGCTCAACCAGTGGCTGGCCTCGCGCGGGCCGATCGCGATCGTCTACAAGGCCCCGGATGAGGCCGTGGGCGATGCCTTCCTGCAGCTGGTCCGCGGGGGCGACAACGTGCAGCAGGTGCGCGCCGAGGGCCCCGCCGTGCGCCAGTTGTTCAAGGTGCTCAAGGACGGCGGCGCCACCGGCATCCTCCCCGACCAGCAGCCCAAGGCCGGCGACGGGGTGTTCGCGCCGTTCTTCGGCGTGGAGGCGCTGACGATGACCCTGGTCAACCGGCTGGCCGAGCGCACCGGCGCGACCGTGCTGTACGGCTGGTGCGAGCGGGTCGGGCCGGACATGGAGTTCGCCCTGCACATCGAGCCCACCCTGCCCGCCGTGGCCGATCCGGACCCGCGCACCGCCGCCAGCGCCCTCAATGCCGGGATCGAGCGCATCGCCCGGCGCGATCCGGCGCAGTATCAGTGGACCTACAAGCGCTATACGCTGCGCCCACCGGAGAGCGGCGAGGACGATCCCTATGCCACCGAGGACCATCCGCACTGACTGCGACGCAGCGTCACGCCCCTGGCGCGATTGAATCGGCGCGATCCGTCCCCACTGTGGAAACCACGATGTCCCCCACGGCCCCTGCCATGTCCTCTGCTGTTTCTTCCCCGTTCGGCGATCCGGCCGCGATCCGCTGCGAGCGCGCGGTGGCCGAGCTGCGTGCCGGTCGCCCGGTGGTGATCGACGATGGCCACGGCCAGCGCCTGGCCTTCATCGCGCTGGACAGCAGCACCCGCACCAGCTTCACCGCCTTCGCCACCGCCGCGGAAGACCGCCACTACCTGTTCCTCACCGCAACCCGTGCCCGCGTGCTCGGGGTCAGCGCCGAACGTGGCGCCCGCGTGCCGCTGGCCGGGATCGACTTCGATGCCCTGCCCTCGCTCAGCTACCTGCGCGATCCCGGTGCGATGCCGCCGGGCTGGACCGGCGGTGAAGCGCTGGACGATGGCGCGGTGGAGATCGCCCGCCTCGGCCTGCTGCTGCCGGCGATGGTCGGCGTGCTGTTGAACCCCGATGACCGCCGTTTCGATGCCTGTGCGCAGGTCTCCCTGTGCGACCTGAGCCAGGGCGCCGAACAGGCCGCGCACGCCTATGAGCTGGTGGCCCGCTCGCCGGTGCCGCTGCGCGAGGTCGGCATGACCGAATTCGCGGTGTTCCGCGGCGGCGTGGCCCAGCGCGACCAGGTCGCGATCATTGTCGGCAACCCGGACCTGTCCGCGGTGGTGCCGGTACGCGTGCATTCCTCCTGCCTGACCGGCGACCTGTTCGGTTCGCTCAAGTGCGACTGCGGCGACCAGCTGCGGCGTGGCCTGCGCAAGCTCAAGGAGCTCGGTGGCGGCGTGCTGCTGTACCTGGACCAGGAAGGCCGCGGCACCGGCATCGCTGCGAAGATGCGCGCCTACGGGTATCAGCACGATGGCCTGGACACGATCGATGCCGATGCCCAGCTCGGCTTCGGCGCGGATGAGCGCCGCTACGGCAGCGCCGTGGCGATGCTGCAGGGCCTGGGCGTGACCCGCGTGCAGCTGCTCAGCAACAATCCGACCAAGGCCCAGCGCCTGCGCAATGCCGGCATCGACGTGGTGGACTGCGTACCGGTCACCGGCGACATCACCGCTGAGAACGAGCAGTACCTGCGCACCAAGGCCGAACGCGCCGGCCATCTGCTCGATGTCGACGCGCTGATCCAGGCGGCGCAATAGCCCGCGGCAACCTGCTAACGTCTGCGCCACGGGCGGGTCCACTGTGGAACGCGCCCCGCATGTTTCCCTGCCGAGCGCCTGCCTTGTCCGATTTCCTCGACACGCCCCTGCCACCGCCCCTGCCCGCTGCTCCCGCGGCGCCGGACTGGCAGCCGTTGCCACTGCGCTCGGCCTGGCTGGCTGCGGTCAGCGGGGCGATCAGCGGTGCGCTGCTGTTCGGCATCGTGCCTGGCGCGCTGTGGGTGCTGTTCGAGCTGCCGGCGCGCTGGTGGAGCGTGGCTGCGCTGGTGGTGGTGGGCACGCTGGCCGGCGGGATGATCGGCTTCCGCCGCCAGCGCCGCACCCGCTGGCGGCTGGACGCTCACGGCTTGGGCCTGCGCCGTGACCTGCTGTGGCAGCAGGAAACGCGCGTGCCGCTCTCGCGCGTGCAGCACCTGGACCTGCGTCGCGGCCCGATCGAGCGCAACGCGCGGCTCAGCACGCTGGTGGTGCATACCGCCGGCAGCCGCTTCAGTGCGGTGACCATCGGCGGCCTGGACAGCGACGACGCCGAGCGCCTGCGCGACACCCTGGCCTACCAGCTGGACCAGGACGACGACGCGCTGTGAGTACCGTGGCGCCGGCCGACGACGCCCCGCAACAGCGGCTGCATGCCTGGTCATGGCTGTTCGTGCTGCTGATGCAGCTGCGCCAGTTCCTGGTGCCGCTGATCGCGCTGGTGGTGTTCGGACAGCGCGGCGACCGCGATGAGATGTGGTCCTACGTCGGCGCGGTGATCGTGATCGCGGTGCTGGTGGCGGTGTCGATCCTGCAGTACCTCACCTACCACTACCAGATCGGCACGGCCGCGATCACCGTGCGCAGTGGCGTGCTCTCGCGCAACCGGCGCGAGATTCCGTTCGCGCGCATCCACAACGTGGTGGTCCACCAGAACCCGCTGCACCGTTTGTTCGGCGTGGCCGAGCTCAAGCTCGAATCGGCCGGCGGCCACCGCCCCGAGGCCGAAATGCGCGTGCTCAAGCTGGAGCAGGCCCTGGCATTGGAACAGCTGGTGCGCCAGCGCGGTACCGTGCAGACCGCCGACACCGCTGGCAGCGCGGACACCGTCGCCCCGGCCGAACCGGCCGAGGACGTGCTGCTGGCGCTGGGTACCGGCGACGTGGTGCGCATCGGCCTGCTCTCCAACCGCGGCTGGGTGGTGGTGCTGGCCGCGCTCGGCGCGGTGCTGCAGATCTTTCCGCGCGCACGCATGTCCGACGCGATCGAAGCCGGTGGCCGCCAGCTGTTCGGCTACGCCAGCGACCTGCATGTGAGCACGCTGGGCTGGGCGCTGGCCGCGTTGCTGATGGTGGTGGTGTTCTGGCTGCTGCTGCGGGTGTTGTCGGTGGTGCTGGCGCTGCTGCGCTACCACGGCTTTACCCTGAGCGAGCGCGAGCGCCGCCTGACCGTGGCCACCGGCCTGCTCACGCGCATGCGTACCAGCGTGGCACGGCGTCGCATCCAGGCCTGGACCCTGCGCGAAAGCACATTGCAGCGCTGGGTCGGCCGCCGCCACCTGCGCATCGACATCGCCGCCGGCAACCCCGGCGAGAACGAACGCCGCGACCTGCGCGAACTGGCGCCGCTGGCCACCGTGCCCGCCTGCGACGCGCTGATCCAGCACCTGCTGCCCGCCGTGGCCTGGCCACCCACACAGTGGCAGCCGGTGCAGCAGCGCCAGTGGTGGCGGCTGTGCCTGCCGGCGCTGTTGATCGTGCCGCTGCTGGCCGCCGCTGCGGTAGGGAAACTCGGCCCGTGGGGCGCTGTAGTGCTCGCGTGGCTGCCGTGGTCGGCGTTCCGCGCGCACCGGCAGATGGCGCGTATCGGCTATTACCTGGATGAGCGCTATGTGGCCATCCGCGGCGGCTGGTGGCAGCGCTGGTGGCGTTTTGCCGAACTGGACAAGCTGCAGGCGCTGCGATTGACCCGCTCGCCACTGGACCGCCGGCTGGGCACCGCCAGCGTGTGGCTGGATACCGCCGGCGCGGGGCTGGGCACGCCGCTGGTGCTGCAGTACCTGCCGGAAGCGGAGGCGCGCGCGGTGTATGAGCAGTTGGGCCGCGCGTTGGCCAGGCGCCGCCTGCGCTGGTAGGAGAGCATCCACGCATGGCGTGGATCTACCGGGTGACGTGCATCCACGTCGATCTGCCCGGTAGTGCCGGCCGCTGGCCGGCTCCTCGCCATCCCGGCAGGCATCGCAAACGCTGCCTTACCGCTTCGCCGGCCCCCAATACCCGAGATCCCTGCGGATCTGCAGGCCGCGCGTCCACGCGCCGAAGGGCTTGCGCTTGAGCGTGCCGAGTTCACCGGACAGGAAATCCTCGGTCGCCGCGATCACCCGCTCGGAGGAGTACCCATCGCGGAATGGATGGATGGTGTCGGCATAGCGCCGGATCTCGGCCATCAACGCCGGGGCGGGATTCAGCGCCTGGGCCAGCATCACCGGCAGCTGCGTGGCATCGTCGAAATCGAGCATGTGCGGCTGCGGGACACGGTTGCGGAAGGTCACCACCGGTTTGTGCTGCACGATGAATTCGGACACGATCGAGGAGGTGTCCGAGACCAGCACATCGGCCGCACGCTGCGCGGCCATCACCTGCTCCGGCTCGATGAAGCGCGCATGCGCGCCGGCCAGCGCGCGGTAGCGCTCGAACAGCTCGGGGGCGCACTTGGGGTGCAGGGTCAGCAGCCAGTAGTGGTCGCCGCGCGCGATGTCGGCGGCGATCGCGTCATACAGATGCGGCGCCGCGCTCAGCCGCTCGGTGAAGGTCGAGCCGAACAGGATCACCGGGCGACCCTGTGCGGGCACGCGCATTCCTGCGCTCAGGCCGCCATCGTCGCGGAACAAGGGGTCCAGCTTGGGCCAGCCGGTTTCGGCCACGGCGAAGTGACCCTCGCGCGCGGCCAGCTCGCGGAACGGGGTGGTCGTGGCCGGGCCCTGGGTGCAGTACAGATCGAACAGGCCGCGCACGCGGAAGTGGCCACGGGCGCTGTCGCGCTTCTGCACGTTGAAGCCATGGAACACCTGCACCTTGGCCCCGGCGATGAACGGCGGCACCCAGTTGGCCGCGCTGAACACCGCGCGCGGGCGCAGGGCCAGGGCCTCTTTCAGCCCGACATTGGGCACGCCGGGCAGCGACGCGCCGGCGGCGCCATCGGCGAACCAGGCCGACACCGATTGACCGGATGCGTGCAACGCCTGCGCCAGAGGGGCGAGAATGGGCAGCGCATAACGCTCCGTCGCAAACAGCAGGTACTCGGCCATCATGTCCTCCTCGACCGCTCCCACTGAACGGCCTCGCATTTCGGCCTGCATTATCGCGTTCAATGAAGCCGACCGCATCGGCGACTGCCTGGCCTCGCTGGCCTTCTGCGACGAGATCGTCGTCGTGGACTCGCAGTCCACCGATGCCACGGTGGCGATCGCGACGGCCGCCGGGGCGCGGGTGCTGCAGCGGCCGTTCGATGGCTTCCGCAGCCAGAAGGCGTTCTGCGTCGAGCAGGCCTCGCATGACTGGGTGCTGTGCCTGGACGCCGACGAGCGCATCAGCGACGCCCTGCGCGAGGCGATCCTGGCCGCCCAGGCCAGCGGGTTCGCCGGCCACCACGGCTACCGGTTCGCACGGCTCTCCGAGTACTTCGGTAAATTCCTGAAGCACGGCAATGCCTACCCGGACCGGGTCCTGCGCCTGTTCGACCGCCGCCACGGCGGCTGGCGTGGCAAGCGTGAGATCCATGAGGCGGCCAGTGTCGATGGCGCGGTGGGCACTCTGCGCGGCGACCTGATCCACTACCCCTACCGCTCGCTGGAGCAGCAGTTGCTCAAGACCCAGCGCTATGCGCGGATGATGGCCGAGCACGAGTTCGCGCGCGGCAAGCGCGCCACCCTGCCCAAGCTGATCCTGGCCCCGGCGTGGCGGTTCTGGCGCGGGCTGCTGCTGCGTGGCGGCTTCCGCGATGGCTGGCACGGGCTGGTCTACGCCTACGTGCGTGCCAACTACGTGCGCCAGAAGACCATCATGCTGTGGATGCTGCAGAACGGGCAGCCGGTCACCGACCCGCCGCGGGATCAGCCCGGGGCCTGAGCCCGGGCCAGCGCCAGGCGGCGTGTGTGGCCCTGGACGATCGACAGGCCGGCCAGCAGGCCGACGATGGTGACGTAGAAGCTGGCCGTGATCTGGTGCGCGAACATCGACTGGGTGATCCCGCACAGCACGTAGGTCACCACCACCATGATCCCGGCCGCGGCCGGGCCACGGAAGGTCTGCTCGCCGCTGCGCCGGTGCAGGCCGGTGAACACCCACAGCGGCACGCCATAGATGGCCAGCAGCAGCAGCAGGCCGGGGGCGCCCTGGGTCGCGGCCCACTCGGCCAGATCGTTGTGCGCGTGGCCCAGGTGGCAGCGCTGCTCGCCCGGATCGTCCCGGCACACCGGCAGGCGCTGCATGGCACTGTCGAAATGGCCGATGCCCACCCCGGTCAGCGGATGGTCGAGGAAGGTCTCATAGGCCACCTGCAGGCGCTCCACGCGCGCGCCGGCAGAGGAATCGCTGTCACCGCGCTCCATCCGCACCACGTCGTGCTTGAGCTCGGTCAGCCGGACCTGTTCGCGCAGGCTCGGAATGGTCAGGGTCAGGGTGCCGGCGATCGCCACCAGTGCCAGCAGCACGCCCAGGCGCGCGCGGCCGGTGCGCCAGCGCAGGCTCATCGCCATCACCACCAGCAGCGCCAGCAGGGCCAGCCAGACCCCGCGGCTGCCACTCAGCACGATGGTCACGCAGCCCGCGACCATGCCCACGATCACCCAGGTCCAGCGCTGGTGCGGCCGGCAGAACACCAGCAGCACCATCAGCACCAGCACGATGTCGGCCAGCACGATGGCATTGGTGCTCAGGTCGGCACGCGGGGCGCCGCCGGCCACCTGCAGGATCGACAGCACCATCGTGCCAAGCAGGCCGGCCAGGGCGCCCGCCCACAACCAGCGGATGTCCGGTCGCAGGGCGCAGACCCACAGCGCGATCCACGGAATCACCACGAACCGCGAGCGGTTGTCGATATCGCGCAGTCCCTGCTCGAAGAGATAGATCGAGAGCAGCGCGAAGGCGATCGCGGCCACCACCAGCCAGGTCAGCACTTTCACCGGCCGCCCCGCCAGGCCACGCGCGCGCCACAGGTAGTCCGGCGCCAGCAGCGTACTCAGCAGCAACAGGATGCCGTACGGCAGCAGGTTCTGCGGCAGGGTCAGCACCAGGGCGGGCATGCAGAACAGGCCCACGGTAGCGATCCAATGGGCCACGCCGGCACGCCCCTGCAGTGGCGGCAGGGAGGCAGGCAGGGCCGGCTCGGATGCAGGGGAGAACGTCATTGCCAACCTCGATTGCCACACCCAGGCACGCACGCCCGTGATTGCATTGGACGCGACCGGCGCCCACGGACCTGCGGCAGGTGCCCGGGGAGGCGGCCAGCATTGCAGAATTCATTCATCGCCGTCGATCCGGTGCAGTGCGCGTTCGCGTGCCTGCTCTTCGGCGCTGGCGACGCAGGGCCCATGGATATCGCCCGGCCTCACCAACCACCAACGGCGACGGTTGGCGACCCCGGCCAGTTCGGCGCTGGTGCGGTCCACGCAGGCCAGCAGCGCGTCTTCCTGCACCAGCAGCCAGCGCTGCTGCGGCTGGGCCGCCTGCCAGGCGGCGCCATCGACCAGCTGCCGGTCCCAGCGCCGATTGAAGCCGAACGTCGCGGCATCGCGGTCGGCCATCAGCAGGTTCTGCTCCTTCCACGCGACCAGGCCCAGTTCCGCCTCCGGGCCGATGCGCTGGCCGACCTGCTGCATCAGGCCACGTGCCGAGCTGGAGTCGTTGAACAGCGGATAGCCGATCAGGCCGAATGCCACCCAGGCCATGGTGAGGGTCGCCACCACCGCCAGATGGAAGCGGCGGACGCCGGCGATGCACAGGGTGAGCACGGCCCAGCAGCCGAGCGCCACCGCCACCCAGCCCAGGCCGGAGGTCACCGCGGTGTCGATGCCGCGGTCGAGGATCAGCTTGCGCTCGAAACCCGGCTGACCGAGCAGCATCGAGATGCCGATGCCGAGCAGGCCCGAGGCCAGCAGGGCCACGAAGCCCCCGAGCAGCCACTGGAAGGCGCGCTTGCGCAGCAGCCCGGGCAGCAGCGGTGCCAGCGCCAGGCAGAACATGGGCAGCGCCGGCAGGATGTAGACGTCGCGCTTGCCGTTGGGGATCGAGAAGAACAGCACGATCAGCAGCCACCACACCAACGGCAGCAGATAGCGCGCATCGCGGCGCTGCAGGCGTCGGCGCCAGGCGGGGATGGCCCAGGGAATCGCCAGGAAGGCCGGGATCCACATCGACGGCATCGTGCCCAGGAAATACCACCACGGCTGGTGGTGATCCCAGGACTGCGCGTAACGCTTGGCGGTCTGCCGGAACAGGATGTCGTCCAGATAGGCACGGTACTCGGCCGAACCGCTGCCCAGCGCGGTCACCACCATCGGCACCAGCCACAGCGCGATCGCCAGCACGAAGGCCAGCGGCCCGACCCAGAAGCGCCAATCGCGGACATGCAGTTTCACCCGCGGCCAGCCCAGCACGGAGGCCACCGCCGCGGGCAGGATCATCAGCAGCGCGATCACGCCGACGCCCTTGGTGATCACGCCCAGCCCGGCGGCGAACCAGCCCAGCCACCACCAGCGCCAGGCCGGCCCAAGCAGCAGGTGGCGCAGCAGCCCGTAGTTGGCCAGGGTGATGAAGAACACCACCAGTGGGTCGATCTGCGCTTTCTTGGACTGGAACGTGAAGTGCAGCGCGAACAGCAGCGCCCAGGCGGCATACAGCCCGACCCGCCGCGTCCACAGGCGCCGGCCCAGGTCATGGACGCAGGCCAGCGTGCCCAGCGCGGCCAGCAGCGAAGGCAGCAGGAAGGCCACGCGCCAGTCGCCGATCAGCGAGTACAGCGCGGCCTGCGACCACATCAACATCGGCGGCTTGTCCGAGTACAGCTCGGTGCCGCGATGCGGGAACAGCCAGTCGCCGCTCTCCACCATCTGCTTGGCGACCAGCGCGAAGCGGGGCTCGTCGGACGGCCACGGGTCACGCATGCCCAGGCCGGCCCCCAGAACGAGCAGGGCCATCAGGGCAAGCAGCCAGAACTCTCGGGATGCGCGGGTTTTAAGCATGGGGCGGGATTCTAGCCGGGTTCGGTTCAACCCTTCTTTAGCAGACGCGCATAGAAGAAGCCGTCAGCACCGTCCTCACCGGGCAGGCGCTGGCGCCCGGCCCAGGAATCGTGGCCATACGCCTCTCCCAGCGGCAGGAAGCCCGCGTCCCGGGTGCGCTGCAGGAAGGCTTCGACCTGGAATTGATTTTCATCGCGCAGGATCGAGCATGTCGCATACAGCAGGGTTCCGCCCGGGGTAAGCATCGTCCAGCAGGCATCCAGCAGGCGGGCCTGCAAGGCCATCAACGCCTCGATGTCGGTCGCGCGACGGTGCGCCAGCACATCCGGCTGCCGGCGGATGATGCCGGTGGCCGAACAGGGCGCATCAAGCAGGATGGTGTCGAACAACTGCCCGTCCCACCAGCTGGCCGGATCGGTCGCGTCGCCCGCGAGCACCTTCGCGTTCTGGCCGACGCCGGTACGCACGAACGTTTCGCTGATGCGCTTGAGCCGGCGCGCATCGATGTCCAACGCCAGCAGCTGCAGGGTCGGATCGCGCTCCAGCAGATGCGCGGCCTTGCCGCCCGGTGCGGCGCAGGCATCCAGCACCCGCGAACCCGGGCGCGGCGCCAGCGCATCGGCGACCTGCTGGGCGGACAGATCCTGCACCGACAGCGCGCCATCGGCGAAGCCGGGCAGCGCGGACACGGCGACGGGCACCGGCAGACGGATCGCATCAGCCCCCACACTCGATGCCTCGGCCGCGATGCCTGCCGCCTCCAGCTGCTGCAGCATCGCCTCGCGGCTGCTGTGCTGACGGTTGACCCGCAGCCACAGCGGCGCGGCCTGCAGGCTGGCGGTGAACACGGCATCGGCCTCCTCCGGCCAATCCTGTTCGATCTTCTCGGCCATCCACAGCGGGAACGCATCGCGCGCGGGCAGCGGCGGAATGCCTTCGCGCTGGGCGCGGCGCAGCAGGGCATTGACCATGCCGGCCTGGCGATCACGGCCCATCGCACGCGCAGCGTCGACCGTGGCCGAAAGCGCGGCGTGCGCCGGCAGTTCCAGCGCATCCAGCTGGGCAAAGCCGACCAGCAGCAGCGCGCGCAGTTCATCCTCACGCACGCTCAGCGGCCGCGGCATCCACTGCGCCAGCGCGGCGTCATAGGCGGCGCGACGACGCAGTACCGCAAAGCACAGCGCCTCGAGCAGCGCGCGGTCGCGGCTGTCATCCAGGGTCGGCAGGGCGGTGGCCAGTTCGGCCTTGAGCGAACGGCCGCGACCGATCACCTGGGCCAGCACGCGCGCAGCCAGCACGCGGGTGGGCACGCCGGGGGCGGTATGGGCGGTGTAGGGGCCTGCAGGCTTGCCGGAGCGCGCGTTGGTCATCTCAGGCACCCACGCCGAGGTCGCGACGGGCATTGAGGTAGTCGGCGGCGGTGATCGCCTTGCCGCCCTCGCGCTGCAGCACGCGCAGGCGCAGCGCGCCTTGGCCGCAGGCGATGTCGATGCCGTCGCGCGACGCGCCCAGCAGCGTGCCCGGGGCCTTGCTCTGGTTGTCATCCAGCGCGATCGCGCCGTGGATGCGCACGCGCTCGCCGGCCAGCATCGCCTCGGCGATCGGCCAGGGATTGAAGGCACGCACGGTCCGCGCCAGCGCGTGGGCGTCCTGCGCCCAGTCCAGGCGGGCTTCGGCCTTGTCCAGCTTGTGTGCGTAGGTGACGCCGGCCTCGGGCTGCGGCTGCGCGATCGGCTTGATGCCGGCACGCAGCAGGCCCAGGCCATCGGACAACACCTGCTCGCCCAGCGCGGCCAGGCGGTCGTGCAGCTGGCCGCCGGTATCGTTGGGGCCGATCGCGATGTGCTGCTTCAGCAGTACCGGGCCGGTATCCAGCCCCGCTTCCATCTGCATCAGGCACACGCCGGTCTCGGCGTCGCCGGCCTGGATCGCACGCTGGATCGGCGCGGCACCGCGCCAGCGCGGCAGCAACGAGGCATGCACGTTCCAGCAGCCGTGGGTCGGGATGGTCAGTACGGCCTTGGGCAGGATCAGGCCATAGGCCACCACCACCATCAGGTCCGGCGCCAGGTCGCGCAGCTGCTGCTGGGCTTCGGGGGTCTTCAGGCTGTCCGGCTGGAACACCGGGATGCCGCGTGCGATCGCGTCCAACTTGACCGGCGATGGCGCCAGGCCACGGCCACGGCCCGCGGGGCGATCAGGCTGCGTGTACACCGCGACCACTTCATGGTGGCGGGCTGCGGCACGCAGCGAGGACACGGCGAACGCCGGCGTACCGGCAAAGACAATCTTCATGGCGACCCCACTAACAGAACGTAAAACGGCGCCGAAGTCCGGCGCCGCGCGACAGGCACCGTCGCGCGGTCAACCCGCGCGGCGGTCTCTGCAGACACCTCAGGCAACGTGCTTGCGCTGCTTGGCCAGCTTCTTGCGCACCATCTCGCGCTTGAGCGGCGAGAGGTAATCAATGAACAGCTTGCCGTCCAGGTGGTCCATCTCGTGCTGCACGCACACGGCGAGCACGCCATCGGTGGTCAGCTCCTGGGCCACGCCGTGGCGGTCCAGGTAGCGCACGGTGATCTGGTTGGCGCGGGTGACGTCGGCAAAGATGCCCGGCACCGACAGGCAGCCTTCCTGGTAGACCTGGCCGCCTTCGTTGGCGACGATCTCCGGGTTGATGAACACCATCGGGGTGTCCTTCTCCTCACTGACGTCGATCACCATGAAACGCTTGTGCACGTCGACCTGGCTGGCGGCCAGGCCGATGCCCGGGGCGTCGTACATGGTGTGGAACATGTCATCGATCAGGGTCTGGAACGCCGGCGTGGTCACGTCGGCGGCATCCATCAACGCGGCCTTGGTGCGCAGGCGCGGATCGGGAAATTCGAGAATGGGCAGGAGAGCCATGGCAAATACCGGTAGGGGGCGCCGGTCGAAGCGGCGTACAGGGCGATTCTATCGCCAACGCTTGCCCCGCGCCCCGGTTTCTGGACTATAGTGCGCGAACCTGTTGGGGAATCAGGCACCACATCTATGTTTGAACGAACTCGTACGGTCGTCGCCGTGGCGATGCTGACCGTCGCTACCTATGCTACCGCCGTGGAAATGAATGGCGGGCACCCGGATACCTATGTCGTGCGCAAAGGGGACACGCTGTGGGACATCTCGGCGCGTTTCCTGCAGAAGCCCTGGCTGTGGCCGGAGATCTGGCAGGCCAACCCGCAGGTCAAGAATCCGCACCTGATCTACCCGGGTGACGTGCTGAGCCTGGCCTATCTGGACCGCGTCGTGGCCCAGCCCGGCCCGCGCCAGGAGGCCCCGATCAACGGCGTCCCGCTGGAACAGGTCGAGCCCTTCCTGAAGCAGCTGAGCGTGGTCGACGAGGTCAAGTCGCTGCCCTACGTGGTCAATCTGGAAGACAACCGCCTGCGCGCCACCACCGGCCAGACCGCCTACGTGCGGGGCCTGGAGAATGCCCAGGTCGGCCAGCGCTACGCCGTGGTCCGCCCGACCGTGCAGTACGCCCTGCCCAAGCCGACCGAAGACCTGAACGCCCGCGGCGATACCACGCCCGGCAGCGGCAACGTCTGGAAGGCCTTCATCGTGCCGAGCAAGCGCCACCAGACGCTGGGCTACGAACTGGCCCAGATCAACGTCGGTACGGTGAGCCGTGTGCAGAGCGGCAACGTCGAGGTGACCTCGCTGGTGCTGCAGGGCCAGGTCGACGGCCGTGAAGTCCGCGCCGGCGACCGCCTGGTCCCGGTCGAGGCCCGCCCCTACGACCTGCAGTTCGTGCCGCATGTGCCCGCACCGCAGACCGCCGATCTGGATGTCCGCGTGCTCGCGGTGGCCGACACCTTCACCTCAGGCGGCCCGCGCGACGTGATCGCGATCTCCGCCGGCAGCGCCAACGGCGTCGACAACGGCACGGTGTTCTCGCTGTGGCGCCAGGGCCGCCATGTCGCCCACCGCATGGACTACCCGAACGCGTCGCGGATGGATGATTCGCTGACCAGCGGCGCCGGCCGGGTCACCCTGCCGGACGAGTACGCCGCTCACGCGATGGTGTTCCGCACCTTCGAGAACGTCAGCTACGCGCTGGTGATGGAAGGGATCAAGCCGGTCAAGGTCGGCTATTCGGCACTGCATCCCGATAAGCAGTAAGCGCGGCAGAGTCCTACGCTTCCATTCGACGGCGCCCTAGGGCGCCGTCGTCGTCTGCGCCGCACGCTGCAGGGATGCCTATTCCCTGCCTGGCCTCGTCCACCGCCCTGCTCACCCTGGCCCTCGCCGGCGGTGCCCTGCCGTCCCGCCTGCGCCTGCTGCGCCAGTTTCCGGATTCCGCAGCGGCGCTGCGGGCCGGCCCGACCGCCTGGCGGGCCGCCGGCTGCACGCCCGCGCAACGCGCCCGGCTGGCCCTGCCGGACGAGCGCTATCTGGCGCATGCCCTGGCGTGGCTGGTCGATGACCGCCATCACCTGCTCGGGCTGACCGATCCGGACTACCCGGCCCTGCTGGCCCAGATCGAGGAACCGCCGGTGGCGCTGTTCGTCGACGGCGACCCGGCGCGGCTCTGGCATCCGGCCGTGGCGGTGGTCGGCAGCCGCTCGCCCTCCCCCGGCGGCCGCGAGCACGCGCACGCCTTCGCCACCGCGCTGGCGGCGGACGGCTGGTCGGTCATCAGCGGGCTGGCGACCGGGGTCGACGCCCAGGCCCATGACGGCGCGCTGCAGGTGACCGGTGGCATGACCGTGGCCGTCGTCGCCACTGGACTGGACCAGACCTATCCGCCCCGGCATGCCGCCCTGCATGAACGGATCGCCGCTATCGGGGCCGTGGTCAGCGAATACGCACCCGGCATGCCGGCGACCCAGGCGCACTTTCCCGCGCGCAACCGGATCATCGCCGGGCTCAGCCTCGGCACCGTGGTGATCGAGGCCGCCCAGCGCTCGGGCGCGCTGATCACCGCCCGCTGCGCCGCCGAAGCGGGCCGCGAGGTGTTCGCCCTGCCCGGCTCGATCCGCAACCCGCGGGCCCGCGGCTGCCACCGGCTGATCCGGCAGGGCGCGGCGCTGGTCGAGGAACCGGCCGAGGTGACTGCCGGCCTGGCTGCCCTGGCCCAGACCCTGGCCGGGGCCTTGCGAACCCGGTTGGACGCCCCCACTGAACAGGCACGACCGGCGCCCGAGCGCGCCCCTTCCTACACCGACCCGGACTACCAGTGCTTGTGGAAAGCCCTGGATCACGACCCAACGGGTATGGATTCATTGATCCAGCGCAGCGGATTGACGGCGGCCCAGCTGTCGGCCATGCTGCTGGTCATGGAACTGGATGGAAAGGTAATGGCCGCCCATGGTCGCTACTGTCGAAAACCCTAGTTTCTTCACCTCCACAGCGTCGTTGACGCAGGCCGAGGGGCAATGAAAGAGAGCATTCTGGATGTCCTGCTGTACCTGTTCGAACACTATTTCAGCGAAGACGCGGACCTCATCCGCGACCGCGACTCCCTCCAGAACGGCCTGATCCAGGCTGGCTTCAGCCCCACCGAGATCAACAAAGCCTTCGATTGGCTGGACGCGCTCGCCGAGCAGCGGCCGGCCGTCGTGCTGGGCCGCGTCAATGGCCCGGTGCGGATTTTCCATGGTCCCGAGCTGGACAAGCTCGACGTGGAAGGCCGCGGCTTCCTGATGTTCCTGGAGCAGCACGGCATCCTCGACGCCAGCCAGCGCGAGCTGGTGCTGGACCGGGCGATGGCGCTGGACCAGGACGAACTGGACCTGGACGACCTCAAGTGGGTCGTGCTGATGGTGCTGTTCAACCAGCCCGGGGCCGAGGCCGCGTACGCCTGGATGGAAACCCAGATGTTCGTGGACGAGCCGGAACCGCTTCACTGACCGTACACTGAGCGCCTTGCGCATTCAGGAGCGGGCCGGTGGACCAGTGGTTCTTTGCAGAAGGAAACAGTCAGCAGCGCGGTCCGCTGCCTGCTGACGAACTGATCGCGCTTTACCGCTCCAGCCGCATCGCGCTGGATACGCTGGTCTGGCGCGACGGCATGGCCCAGTGGCAGCCGCTGGAAACGGTGGCGGCCGAGATCGGCCTGGACATCCCCCCTGTCGCTGACAGGGTGGAAACCCCGGAGCCCGCCGTGCCGCCGGCACTTCCCGCCACACCGGCCGCGCCCGTCACGCCCGCCCCGCCCGTCGCCGTTCCGCCGCCCCGCAAGGGACTGAGCGGCTGCGCAATCGTGGGCATCGTCGCGGCCGTGATCGTGGTGCTGGTGCTGATCGTCGGTGCGGTGCTCGCCGCGATCGCCCTGCCCGTCTATCAGGAGTACGTCGCGCGGTCCAAGACCAGCGAGGCGCTGGTGACGCTGGCCCCGATCAAGCTCGCGGTGGCTGGATTCCACGGCGAGTACGGCCGCTGCCCGGTCAATGATGACGAAGGCTTCCAGCCGGCCGAAAGCTATGCCGACGGTGCCATCGGTGCGGTGCGCATCGGTCGCTTCGACAACGGCCACTGCGGCGTGGAAGCCGAGCTGACCGTCCCGGGCAGCACCTCGCTGGACGGCAAGCTGCTGTGGCTGGACTACAACGGCGCCGGGCACTGGGAATGCAGCGGCGAGCCCGATGACAAGTACCTGCCGCTGGAATGCCACGGCTGATAACGGACGCATGTCCATGGATGCACCCAACAGGGGATTGAAGCAATGACTGAGTGGTATTTCGCCGATGGCCAGGAACGTCAGGGTCCGCTGAGCGCAGAGGACATGCGCCAGCGCTTCCAGCGTGGTGACATCACCCTGGCCACGCTGGTGTGGCGCGAGGGGTTCGCGCAGTGGGCGCCGCTGTCCGAGGCCGTCGATGAGCTGCAGCTGCAGAACCTGGCCTCGGCCGCCAGCAACCTCGGCAACGGCATCGATCTGCGCGGGGATTACACCGCGATCGACAACGGCACCGCGCCGCTGCCGGGCACCGGTGGGGGCACCTACTCGCCGTATACCGCGCCTGCCGCGGCCACCGGCTATGCCGGGTCGGCCGTGGTCGACGGCCAGGACGTGGTGTATGCCGGTTTCTGGAAGCGCTACGCCGCCTACTTCATCGATTACATCCTGCTCACCGTGGTCACCCTGCCGCTGAGCATGATCATCAACGTGATGGGCGCCAGCTCGGGCAACGAAGGCGTGCAGGTCGCGCTGACGCTGGTGGTGATGCTGCTCAGCCTGGTCATCAGCATCGGCTACTACGCCGGCTTCCACGCCTCGCGCGGCGGGGCCACGCTGGGCAAGATGGCGGTCGGCATCAAGGTGGTGCGCGGCAACGGCGAGCGGATCAGCTTCCTGCGGGCCTTCTGCCGCTACCTGGCGACCATCGTCAGCAGCCTGATCCTGATGATCGGTTTCATCATGGCCGCCTTCACCGAGCGCAAGCAGGCGCTGCACGACATGATGTGCGACACCCTGGTGGTGGACAAGTGGGCCTTCACCGAGCATCCCGAGCTGCAGCAGCGCGGCCTGGGCACGGTCACCATCGTGATCCTGGTGATCGCCGCACTGGCCGTGGTGGCCCTGTTCGGCGTGATGATCGCCATGATCGGCGTGATCGCCTCGATGTCCTGATCTGAGCCGTCCTCACATCGGGCCGCTTGACATGAGCGGTCCCGGCGTGATTCCACTAATAGGCAGAAAGCTGAACGCCCGGCCCACCCCCGGGCGTTCGGTTTATGTATATCGCCCGCGCCGCTTCACTAATGCGGCCATTTGCTCCACCCTAGCGGCCCTCCCCGGGGCCCTGCCCATAGAATCCTGACGCCATGCCCAAGCACCTGCTCATCGTCGAATCGCCCGCCAAGGCCAAGACGATCAACAAATACCTCGGCAAGGACTTCACTGTCCTGGCCTCGTATGGGCATGTGCGTGACCTGGTGCCCAAGGAAGGCGCGGTCGATCCCGACAACAACTTCGCGATGCGCTACGACCTCATCGAGAAGAACGAAAAGCATGTCGATGCCATCGTCAAGGCGGCCAAAACCGCCGACGACATCTTCCTGGCGACCGATCCGGATCGCGAGGGTGAAGCGATCAGCTGGCACATCGCCGAAATCCTGAAGGAACGCGGGCTGGTCAAGGACAAGCCGATGCAGCGCGTGGTCTTCACCGAGATCACCCCGCGCGCCATCAAGGAAGCGATGGGCCACCCGCGCGAGATCGCCGGTGACCTGGTCGATGCCCAGCAGGCGCGCCGCGCGCTGGACTACCTGGTCGGTTTCAACCTGTCCCCGGTGCTGTGGCGCAAGGTGCAGCGCGGCCTGTCCGCCGGCCGCGTGCAGAGCCCAGCGCTGCGCATGATCGTCGAGCGCGAAGAAGAGATCGAAGCCTTCATCGCCCGCGAGTACTGGAGCATCGATGCGCTGTGCGCGCATCCCTCGCAGCACTTCAATGCGCGCCTGATCAAGCTGGACGGCCAGAAGTTCGAACAGTTCACCGTGACCGACGGCGACACCGCCGAGGCCGCGCGCATGCGCATCCAGCAGGCCGCCCAGGGCGCCCTGCATGTCACCGACGTGGTCAGCAAGGAGCGCAAGCGCCGCCCGGCTCCGCCGTTCACCACCTCCACGCTGCAGCAGGAAGCCTCGCGCAAGCTCGGCTTCACCACGCGCAAGACCATGCAGGTCGCGCAGAAGCTGTACGAAGGCATGGCGATCGGTGAGGAAGAAGGCACCGTCGGCCTGATCTCGTACATGCGTACCGACTCGGTGAACCTCTCGCAGGACGCGCTGGCCGAGATCCGCGATGTGATCGCGCGCGACTACGGCATCGGCTCGCTGCCGGACCAGCCGAACACCTACCAGACCAAATCCAAGAACGCCCAGGAAGCCCACGAAGCCGTGCGCCCGACCTCGGCGCTGCGCACGCCTGCCCAGGTGGCGCGCTTCCTCACCGATGACGAGCGCAAGCTGTACGAGCTGATCTGGAAGCGCGCCGTCGCCTGCCAGATGATCCCGGCCACGCTCAACACCGTCAGCGTGGACCTCTCGGCCGGCAGCGAGCACGTGTTCCGCGCCAGCGGCACCACCGTAGTCGTGCCCGGCTTCCTCGCCGTGTACGAGGAAGGCAAGGACAACAAGAGCGCCGAGGACGACGATGAAGGCCGCAAGCTGCCGGCGATGAAGCCCGGCGACCGCGTGCCGCTCGAGCGCATCCTGGCCGAACAGCACTTCACCCAGCCGCCGCCGCGCTTCACCGAAGCGGCGCTGGTCAAGGCACTCGAGGAATACGGCATCGGCCGCCCCTCGACCTACGCCTCGATCATCCAGACCCTGCTGTTCCGCAAGTACGTGGAAATGGAAGGACGCAGCTTCCGCCCGTCCGACGTGGGCCGTGCGGTGTCCAAGTTCCTGTCCAGCCACTTCACCCAGTACGTGGATTACGACTTCACCGCCAAGCTCGAAGACGAGCTCGATGCGGTGTCGCGTGGCGAGGAAGACTGGATCCCGCTGATGGCACGGTTCTGGGAACCGTTCCACAAGCTGGTCGGCGAAAAGAACGAATCGGTCGACCGCGCCGAAGCCAGTGGCGCGCGCGAGCTCGGCACCGACCCCAAGACCGGCAAGCCGGTCAGCGTGCGCCTGGGCCGTTTCGGGCCGTACGCGGCGATCGGCAGCACCGCCGAGGACGCCGAGGACAAGCCCAAGTTCGCCTCGCTGCGCCCGGGCCAGTCGATGCACACCATCTCCCTGGAAGACGCGCTGGAGCTGTTCCTGATGCCGCGCGCGCTCGGCCAGGACAAGGAGGAGGATGTCAGCGTCGGCATCGGTCGCTTCGGTCCGTTCGCCAAGCGCGGCAGCACCTATGCCTCGCTGAAGAAGGAAGACGACCCGTACACCATCGACCTGGCCCGCGCCGTGTTCCTGATCGAAGAGAAGGAAGAGATCGCGCGCAACCGGATCATCAAGGAATTCGAGGGCAGCGAGATCCAGGTCCTCAACGGCCGCTTCGGCCCGTACATCAGCGACGGCAAGATGAACGGCAAGATCCCGAAGGATCGCGAACCCGCGTCGCTGACCCTGGCGGAAGTGCAGAAGCTGATGGAAGACACCGGCAAGCCGGTGCGCAAGGGCTTCGGCAAGAAGGCCGCGAAGAAGGTCGTGGCCAAGAAGGCACCGGCCAAGAAAGCCGCCGCGGGCGAAGCGACCAAGAAGACCGCCACCAAGAAGGCCGCGGTGAAGAAGGTCGCGAAGAAGGCCACGGCGAAGAAGGCCACCAAGAAAGTGGCCAAGAAGACCGTGAAGAAGGCCGTCAAGAAGGTCGCGGCTCCCTGAGCCTGGTTGACCCCTCCCGCCACGGCGGGAGGATAATGCGGGCCATGCATCCGGCCCGCCTGTCATGAACGAACTCACTGTGGACACCGCCCTGCCTGCGCTGCGCGCCGGCGGGGTGATCGCCTATCCCACCGAAGCGGTCTGGGGCCTGGGCTGCGATCCCGCGCACGAGGCGGCGGTGATGAAGCTGCTGCAGCTCAAACAGCGCCCGGTCGAGAAGGGCATGATCCTGGTCGCCGCCGATCCGGCCCAACTGGACGGCTGGGTGCGCATGGATGCCCTGCCGCCGGACCGCCAGGGCGTGGTGCTGGCCAGCTGGCCCGGCGCCAACACCTGGATCCTGCCGGCCGGCAAACGTGCCCCACGCTGGATCACCGGCGAGCACAGCGGCATCGCGGTGCGGATCAGCGCACACCCGCTGGTTGCCGCGCTGTGCCGGGCCTGGGGCGGGCCATTGGTCTCCACCAGCGCCAACCTCGCCGGCGAACCACCGGCCCGCACCCGCGCCGAGCTGGACCCGCGCCTGCTGGCCCTGCTCGATGGGCTGATCGATGGCCACACCGGTGGACTGGCGCAACCCACGCCGATCCGCGATGCGCTCAGCGGCCAGGTGTTGCGCAGCTGAGCCGGCTTTTGCGCGGCGGCGGCCAAACCCGCACACTGCGCGCATGACCCTGCGCCCTGCCCTGTGGTTGTCCCTGTTCGCACTGCTGAGCCCTGTCGTGTCCGCCGCGGCGCAGACCGACAATGTGCGCGTCTACCGCTGCGTGGGCAGCAACGGCGCCGTCTCGCTGCAGGACGCACCGTGTCGCGAAGGCCGGCAGGAAGTCCGCGACCTGCAGCGCCCGCGCGACCCGGCGCCGCAGGTGGTGCGCAGCGACCGTACGCCCGACCCGGCGCCTGCCCCGCGCGCGCCCGAACGCGAAGTGCGCTACGTGCATGTACAGCCGCCGCAGCCGATGTACGAATGCACCACCAGCGATGGCGATACCTATGTGAGCGACAGCAACGAAGGTAATCCGCGCTGGGTGCCGATCTGGACGAATGCCTATCTGCCCTATCGGCCCGGCCCGCGGCCACCGCCCGGTGGCTACCCGCCCTCACGGCCGTTGCCACCGATCATGCCGATGGGCAGCGGCTCGGTGCGCAGCAGTGGAGGCTCGCTCTCCGTCAGTGGCGGCGGCTCACGGGTCGGCGGCAGCATCAACATCGGTGGTGGCAGCTCGCAGTGGGAAGGCGGTGGCTATCCGTACCCGGGTGTGGAGAACAGCGTGGTGGTACCGGCCGGCAACGTGCTGGTCCGCGACGAATGCCATGCGCTGCCCGCGCAGGAAGTCTGCTCGCGGCTGAAAGACCGGCGCTGGGACCTGATCCGCCGCTACAACAGCGCGCTGCAGGGCGAGCGCGACGCGCTGACCCGCGAGCAGCGCGGGATCGATGCGCGCCTGGACCAGGACTGCGGCGGCCACTGAGCGCGCTGCGCTCTACACTGATGCGATGAAACGACGGTTCCTGCTGCTCTTGTTGCTCGTGCCCCTGCCGGCGGCTGCCGACGATGCGGTGTTCTTCCGCTGCACGGATGCGGGCGGCAACCTGACCATCCAGAGCGTGGCCTGCCCGGCCGGCAGCGAGCAGCGCATCCAGCGGATCAGCGCACCGGTCCGCGCACCGGCCGACGTGCCGTCCGCGCCGGTCGCACCCCCCTCCCGTCACACCATGCCGCCGCTGCCGCAGGAAGGTGACGAGGACAGCGGCCTGCTCGACAGCGCCGCGCTGCGCCCGGACGCGCCGACGGCCGGGCCCGACGACACCGTGCCGGCCAAGTCCCCATTGCCGGAGATCTATCAGTGCGTCTCCGCCGAGGGCAGCCGCTACCTGCACGAACGCGAACCGGCGCCGTCGCGCTGCGAGTCGCTGGCCATCACCGGCCTGGGCGGCAGCAGCGCGCCGAGCAATGCGGCCAGCTGCGAAGTCGTGCGCGATGTCTGCGCGCCGGTGGCGGAGGCCCAGCGCTGCAGCAGCTGGCAGCAGCGCTTCCGCGATGCGCGCGGCCGCGAGCGTTTCGCCGCGCCGGAGAAGGAGGCCGCCGCGACCGCCGAGCGCGCGCGCCTGGAAGCGGTGTTGGTCGAGAGCGATTGCCCGGTGCCGTGACTGGATACACCGTATGCCATGACCGCGTTCCGGCCGCGCATCCTGTCACCGGTAGTGCCGGCCGCTGGCCGGCTCAGAACCCGTAGCGCAGGAACCCGCCATCCACCGCGATGCACTCGCCGGTGACGTAGCTGGACGCCGGCAGGCACAGGAAGCCCACGGCCGCAGCCACCTCTTCCGGTTCGCCGATGCGGCGCATGGGGGTGCGATCGATCACCTGCTCGTAGTAATCCGGATCGGACAACGGGCCGGAGGTGCGCCGGGTGCGGATGTACCACGGCGCCACGGCGTTCACGCGGATGCCGTCCTCGGCCCATTCCACGGCCAGGTTGCGGGTCATCTGGTGCATCGCGGCCTTGGTCATGCCGTACACCGCACCACTGCGTACATGGGTCAGGCCGGAAACGCTGCCCACATTGACGATCGCCGAGGCCGCGTGCCGGGCCAGCAGCGGGTGCGCGTAGCGCGACAGCTCGAACGCCGAGAACAGATTGGTCTCGAAGATCCCGCGCCACTCGTCTTCGGTGTATTCGGTGGCCGGCTTGCTGATGTTGCCGCCGGCGTTGTTGACCAGGATGTGCAGGCCATCGCTGTGGTCTTCCACCCAGTCCAGGATCTCGCGACGATCCTCGTCATCGGAGACATCAGCGGCCAATCCGTGGATCTCACGGTCCGGGAAGGCGTCGGCCAGTTCGTCGCGGGCCATTTCCAGTGCATCGGCATCGCGGCCGACGATCAGCAGGTCCGCACCGAAGCCCAGCAGTTCGCGCGCGATCGCCAAGCCGATGCCGGCACTGGCGCCGGTGATCAATGCGGTCTGTCCATCCAGTCGCCAACGTTGCGCGCTCACGCCCTTCTCCTGCGGTGATCCATGGAATGCGGCACCCACGGTGCTGCCCGGATAGGATAACGCGCGATGGCCCGCGCACCGGAGGCCATCACGCGCGATGCGCGAGGCGGTGGGACACTGGTCCTCCGCTACCGGCTCAACGAGGGAGGTTGCCATGACGATCCGTATTGCCCTGCCGCTGCTCGCGATGATCGCGCTGAGCGCCTGCGACCGCCCGGTGCCGCCAGCACCGGACACCCCACCGGAACCGCAGGCCACCGAACTGCGCGATGCAATCCAGAAACCGATCGACCGCGCCCGGTCGGTCAGCGACACCCTGCAGCAGTCCGCCGACGCCCGCGCCGCCGAAGCCGACCGCGCCAGCGGTGACACGCCACCGCCCGAGCCCAGCCCGTGATCCGATGGGCCGGATAGCAGAACGCCCGGCACAGGCCGGGCGTTCGGGTGTCACACGGCGCCGCTGAGCCCGCTTACAGGCCGCAGAAGCAGTACACCAGCGTCTTGACCGGCGCGGCGTTGTTGCGCGGGTCACGCGCGGCGTCTTCGACGAAGCGCAGCTGGGTATCCAGCTCCGGCATCGAACGGGCCAGCATCAGACGGGCCATGCCCGATTCGCCCAGCATCCAGGCACCGGCATGGCTGCCGGCGAAGCCGCTGAGGAACTGCGCGAACGGGGTGGCCGCCTTCTCGATGTAGCGCACGCGGAACTTGCCGGCCTCGCCGAGCTTGGCGCGGCTGGCGGCATCGGCGACGGCGGTCTTCAGGCCACCGAACTCATCGACCAGGCCGCGTTCCTTGGCCTGCGCACCGCTCCACACACGACCCCGGGCGACTTCATCGACCGCTTCCACCGGCTTGTTGCGCGCGGCGGCGACCTTGCCGGTGAAATCGGCGTAACCCTTGTTGATCACCGACTGGATGACCTGGCCTACGGCCGGGTCCATCGGACGGGTGATGTCGAACGCACCGGCGAAGCGGGTGGTGCCCACGCCATCGGTATGCACGCCGATCTTGTCCAGCGAGCGGGCCACGTTCGGGATCATGCCGAAGATGCCGATCGAACCGGTGATCGTGGACGGGTCGGCGTAGATGCGATCGGCGTTCATGCTGATCCAGTAACCGCCCGAGGCCGCCAGATCGCCCATCGAGACCACGACCGGCTTGCCGGCTTCCTTCAGCGCGACCACTTCGCGGCGGATCTGCTCGGAGGCGAATACTTCACCGCCCGGCGAGCTGACGCGCAGCACCACGGCCTTCACGTCCTTGTCGTCGCGCGCTTCGCGCAGCAGTGCCGAGGTCGACTCGCCCCCGATGCGGCCGGCCGGCAGATCGCCGCCGGAGATTTCACCGGAGGCCACGATCACCGCCACCTGCGGACGCGAGTCCACCGGCGAGCGACGGCTGTCGAGCACGCTCAGGTACGCATCGAGGTTGACGTTGCGGTAGCCACCATCGGCGTCATCGTCGGCGATGCCGCGTTCGGTCAGCAGGGTGTCCACTTCCTCGCGCGTCTTCAGGCCGTCCACCAGCTTCTGCTGCAGGGCGAACTTGGCCAGGTCGCCACCGGCGGCGGCGATGCCTTCGGGCATGGTGTCGATGCCGGCGGCCAGCTGTGCCGGGTCGAGCTTGCGCGCCTTGGCGATGTCGGCCAGGTAGCGCTGCCACACATCGTTCATCCAGAACAGATCGGCTTCCTTGGCCTGCGGCGAAGCGGCATCCAGCACGTACGGTTCGGCAGCCGACTTGTACTCGCCCACCTTGAAGAGGTGCACGTCCACGCCGAGCTTGTCCTGCAGGCCGGTGCGGAAGTACTGGCGGTAGCGGCCCAGGCCCTCGAGCACCACGCCGCCCATCGGGTCCAGGTAGACCTCATTGGCCTGCGAGGCCAGCAGGTACTGCGACTGGCTCATGTTCTCGCTGAAGGCGACCACCTGCTTGCCGGCGGCACGCAGTTCCTGCAGCGCGACGGTCACTTCGCGCATCGAGGCGAAACCGCTGGGCTGCAGCTTGTCCAGCTCGAGCACCACGCGCTCGATCTTCTTGTCGGTCTTGGCGGCCTCCAGCGCGCGGATCAGATCGCGCAGCTGGATTTCTTCGGCGCCCTTGTCACCGACCGCCTTGCCCAGCGCGCGGCTGACCGGATCGGCACTGAACTGCTCGACCAGACGGCCTTCCGGTGCGATCACCAGGGTCGTGCGGTCCTGCAGCGATGCCTTCGAGGTCGCGCTCTTGCCCATCGCGACGATGAACAGGATCAGGATCAGGAACAGCAGGCCGAAGAACACCAGGTTGAGGATGAGCCGGCGGGTAAAGTTCATCACATCCCACAGCCCGATGAAGAAGCTGGCGACGGGATTGCGACGCGCGGGTTGGTTCATGGGGGTAACTCCAGAGTGGCTTCTTGCCGTGGTGCCAGAATAGCCGGTGCCGGGCGCGCCGGCATCGGACACAAGTCAGGGGGTCGAAGGGAGCCCGGCGCGGGCGCTGCTCACGCGCAGCCGCCAGGCCATCAGGATGGCGGCGGCGGTCAGGCCCAGGATCAGGCCCAGCCACATGCCCTGCGGGCCCATGCCCAGCCCCAGTCCCAGCCCGGCGCCGAGCGGCATGCCCAGGCCCCAGTACGAGAACATCGCGATGAACATCGGCACGCGGGTGTCTTTCAGCCCGCGCAGCGCGCCGGCTGAGAGCACCTGGATGCCATCGGGGAACTGGAACGCCGCCGCGTACAGCAGCAGGGTCGAGGCCAGTGCGGCCACGCCCAGGTCGTTCGTGTAGACACCGACGATGGCGTCATGGCCGAACAGCAGCACCAGCGCCGACAGCGTCTGTGTGCCCAGGATGATCAGCAGCCCGGCGATCGCGGCGCGGCGCACGCCCAGGCCGTTGCCGCTGCCGACCGCATGGCCGACCCGCACCGTGGTGGCCTCGGCCACGCCCATCGGGATCATGAAGCACAGCTGGGCGACGTTGATCGCGATCTGGTGCGAGGCCGCTTCGGTGGCGCCGAGGCGACCGATCAGCAGTGCGGTGACGATGAACAGCCCGCCTTCCATCAGCACGGTGATGCCGATCGGCAGGCCGGTCCGCAGCAGGTCCCAGATCGCGCTCCAGCGCGGTGCCTCGAAATGCGAGAACAGCTGCAGGTGGGCGAAGCGCTTGGTCTTCCACAGGTACCCGGCGAAGCACAGCGCCTGCAGCCACATCATGATCGCCGAGGCCATGCCCAGGCCTTCGGCGCCCAGCTCCGGGAATCCGAGCTTGCCGTAGCAGAGCACGTAGCCCAGCGGCGCCAGCACCAACAGGCCGCCGAAGCCGAGCAGCATCGTCGGCAGCGTCCAGTGCATGCCCTCGCTCAGGTAGCGCATGCAGAAGTACAGCGTCAGCGCCGGGCCACCCCAGCGCACCGCATGCAGGAAGGCGGTCGCGCCGGGCACGATGTCGGGCGCGATGCCGAACGCCGGCAGCAGCGGCGGCACCACCGTGAGGAAGGTGAACATGATCAGGCCCAGGCCCAGCGCCAGCCACAACGCCTGCCGGAACAACGGACCGATCTCGCGCTCGCGGCCCGCGCCGTGCAGCTGCGAGACCGAGGCGGTCAGCGAGATCAGGGTGCCGATCGGGATCAGCATCGGCAGCCACAGCAGCGCCGTGCCGATGGTGACGGCCGCGAGCGTGTCGGTGCCGTGGTGACCGGCGATCACGTTGTCGACGAAGGAGATCAGGCCGGTGGAAACATGGCCCAGAACCAGCGGCAGCGCGAGCAGACCGGTGGCGCGCACTTCCCGGGAGAGGCGCGGCGTGGAGGAAGCGGTAGACATGGACGTCACAGACGGCAACTACGGTCGCGCGCGGAGGGCACAGGCACCGGGTTGCGGCCCGACATCTTACGCGCGCGGCCGGCGAAAAGCCGCGCTTTCAGGTAAACGGGGTGACGCCGTCAGTGGCCGACGTGCTCGCGCAGCCAGGTATCACGCGCGCCCGGGGCCACGGCCAGGAACTCGCCGCGCACGCGGTCGCGGTCCTGCGGCGGGGTGCGCTGGGCGACCAGGGTCAACTGGGTGAGCTGGGACGGCGTGAGCTGGCGCAGCACCGCCAACGCGGTCGGGCGCTGCTCGGCCGGCAGATAGCCGAACAGGCCCTGCAGCTTGGTGAACTCATGGCCGAGCTGCGGGCCGAGCAGCCAGCCGTCGCGGAAGCGCTGGTCCTGCTCGGCGAAGCGCTGCCGCAGCGCCTGCTGCTGGGCCGGGGGCAGCGCCGCAACGCGCGCCGCGGCCGCACGGACGCGCGCACGCTCGCTTTCGCCCATGGCCTGCCAGGCGGCATAGCGGCCGCGCAGCTCGCGCAGCTGGGCCGGGTCCAGCGCTGCCGGGGTCGCCGGGATGGCCGGCGCGGTGGCACTGGTCGGTGCAGGCACGGCGAGGGGAACCTCGACCCGGTTGGGGGCGGCGCTGGCGGCACTCGACAGCCCCAGGGCGATCAGCAGGAAGGCAGGCTTACTCATCGGCGGCAGCCGTCTCCAGGCCGGCGGTGGCGGGTTCGGGGCGGCTCGGCTGAGCCTGCGATTCGTCGACCGGGACGGGGCCGCCAGCGGCGAACCACGCATACAGATCGGCATCGCGGGCGGTCGGCAGGTCCGGATCGGCCAGCATCGCCGCATCGCTGGCAGCGTACGGCGACGCGCTCGGGGCCACGGTCGGCAGATCGTCGGCAGGCAACGCTTCCACGGTGACCGGGCCCGCATCGGCGACCGCGCCTTCGGGGGTCGCCACCACGGGGCCGCCGGCCTCGCGGGCGTGCTTCCACCACGCCGCGCCGCCAATCAGCACGCCGGCGGTGACGGCCACGATCAGCACGCCCTTCCACGGGAAGCGACGGCCACGCGGGCGCCTGACCGGTCGGCGCTGGGCGGGCGCATCGGACATGACCGGGGTGCGCCACGAGGCGGTATCCGGCTGCTGGCTGGCCGGCGCCGCGACCGGTTGCTGCAGGCGCTGCAGCCGGCTGGCGGGCAGATCGCGGATGCGCAGCTGGACCTGCTCGGCCAGGGCGCGCCAGCCGGCGGCATCCGGGTTGCCATGGGCATCGCGGGGGCAGGCATCGGCCAGGGCGTGCTGGTAGTCGGCCATCGGCACATCCAGGATCTGTGCGGCCGCCGCTTCGTCCAGACCGCCGCCGATCCGCAACAGGAACGCGAGCCGCGCGGACGGGGTCAGGCCAGCCAGGTGCTCCATCGGCGCCGGCCAACGGCCCGCGGCCGGTCCGCGCAGCGGCGCGCGGTGCACCAGCAGCGACCAGAACCGCTCCGGCCACTGGGCCATGGGCAGGTCGCTGGCGATTCCGGCAAAGGCGCGCATGACCGCGACCAGGGCCTGCTCGGCGACGGTCGGGTCGCCGCACTGCAGCTCGGCCACGACCAGGGCGCGGCGTTCAACGCCACGGAGAAACGCCGACAGCGCGCCGGCTGCGGTAGAGGAAACAGGGGCGGGCGCAGCCGTCATAGCAACTCCATCATTGTGTGGAAATGATAGCGATTGCGTCACTCCAGCGGCGCGCGGATGTTCATTTCCTGTGAGCGGCCACGGTCTGCAAAGCCTTCCGGCGCAAAAGGTTGTGCACAGCACCACGTAAAACCGGGGTAGAACCACGCGTGAGCCCCGCGTCAAGTCTGTTTCAACTTTGTTTCACAGCTATCTTGTTGTTTTAATTGACCATTGTCGCTTGGCTATTTTTTGACCAACCTGAGAAGAACGTCGGAAGTTCCTGACGCAAGGCGGTCACATACGCAGTGGCACACAGACTTATCCACAGAAGATGTGGATAAGCCTGAATCTCCAATCAAGTCGGATATTTAGGTGGGATTTATGATTCGGCGCGCACCCCGCTGAGACGGTGAATGGGCGTGATCGGGTCCGCCGCCGCCCGCTACACTGACCCGATGACCTCCTCGTCTTCGACCCTGCGCGTCGCCCTCCCGGTGCCGCTGCCGCACTTGTTCGACTACGCCCCGCCGCCCGGCCCGGCCCCGGATCCGGCGATGACCGGGCAGCGGGTCCGGGTGCCGTTCGGCTCCCGGGAGCTGGTCGGGCTCGTAGCGGGGATCGGCCAGGTGGAGGACCCCGGCAGTCTGCGCGCGGCGATCGAGTGGATCGACACCACGCCGCTGGTCACCGGCGAGCTGTGGCGCTCGCTGCAGTGGCTGGCGCGCTACACCCATGCCCCCCTGGGCGAAGTGATCAGCACCGCCCTGCCCGGCCCGCTGCGGCGCGGGGAGGCCGTGCCGGATACCCATCAGTGGGGCTGGCAGTTGACGGACGCTGGCCGCGACCCGCAGCCCAGGCTGCGCAGCGGTACTCGCCCGCAGCGCCTGGCCGAATGCCTGGCCAAGGGCGTGGTGGACGAAGACCGGTTGGATACGTTGATGGACGACTGGCGCAGCGCTGCCCGGTCGCTGGCCAAGCGCGATCTCGTTGAACGGGTCGCGCTGGCGCACGCGCCGGCCGCGGCATCGCCCGCCAGCGGCCCCGCCCCCAATGCCGAACAGGCCGACGCGATCGCCGCGATCACCGCCGCCGACGGTTTTGCCGCCTACCTGCTCGATGGCGTGACCGGCAGCGGCAAGACCGAGGTCTATCTGCAGGCCATCGTCGCCTGCCTGGCGCGGGGCAAGCAGGCGCTGGTGCTGGTGCCGGAGATCGGGCTGACCCCGCAGACGCTGTCGCGCTTCCGCAACCGCCTGGGCATTCCGGTGCATGTGCTGCACTCGGGCCTGAACGACAACGAGCGTGCCCGCGTCTGGGCGGCCGCCTCGCGGGGCGAAGCACAGGTCATCGTCGGCACGCGTTCGGCGGTGTTCACCCCGCTGCCGAATGCGGGCCTGATCGTGATCGACGAGGAGCACGACGGCAGCTACAAACAGCAGGACGGCATCCGCTACCACGCGCGTGATTTCGCGCTGGTACGCGCCAAGGCGCTGGACGTGGCGGTGGTGCTCGGCAGCGCCACGCCGTCACTGGAATCACTGCACAACGCGCATGCCGGGCGGTACACCCACCTGCGCCTGAAGCAGCGCGCGGGCGCCGCACGACCGCCGGTGGTCCGCGTGCTCGACGTGCGCAAACGGCCGCTGCGCGATGGGCTCTCGCCGGAAGTACTGGCCGGCATCACCCAGCACCTGCAGGCCGGGCACCAGGTGCTCGTCTTCAAGAACCGCCGCGGCTATGCCCCCGTGCTGCTCTGCCACGACTGCGGCTGGACCGCACCGTGCCAACGCTGCGATGCGCCGATGACCGTGCACGCCGGCGGCCGCCGCCTGCAATGCCACCACTGTGGCGCACGCCAGTCCGCGCCGCTGGCGTGCCCGGACTGCGGCAGCCTCGCGCTGCAGCCGCAGGGCATCGGGACCGAGCGGCTGGAAGAACACCTGGTCGAGGCCTTCCCGGACTTCCCGGTAATCCGCATCGACCGCGGCACCACCGGCAAGCGCGATGCGCTGGAAACCCAGCTGGCCTCGCTCGGCGATCGCGCGGGCATCCTGGTCGGCACGCAGATCCTGGCCAAGGGCCACGACCTGCCGAAGCTGACCCTGGTGGTGGTGGTGGGGATCGATGAAGGCCTGTTCTCGGCCGACTTCCGCGCCAGCGAAAAACTCGCGCAGCAGCTGATCCAGGTCGCTGGCCGCGCCGGGCGCGCGGTCGATGCCGGCGAGGTCTGGCTGCAGACGCATCACCCCGGGCATCCCCTGCTGGAGACGCTGGTCAACGGCGGCTACCACGCCTTCGCGGAGGCCGAACTGCAGCAGCGCGAAGCGGCCGGTTTTCCACCGTTCGCGCACCTGGCGCTGCTGCGTGCCGAAGCCCAGCAGGTGGAGCATGCCAACGCGATGCTCAGTGCCGTGCGTGCCCTGATTCCCGACGATGCCGCCGTGGAACGCTATGGCCCGATGCCGGCACCGATGCCCCGCCGCGCCGGCTACCAGCGTACCCAGCTGCTGCTGTCCTCACCCGCCCGGCGTCCACTGCATGGCGTGCTGGATCAGGTGACGCCGCAGATTTCCGCGCTGCCCCAGGCACGCAAGGTGCGCTGGTCGCTGGATGTGGATCCGATGGATCTGTATTAGGCCGGCAACCCGATCAGGTCAACGCCGTCATGACCCCACGCTGGTACGCCGGCCGCTGCTTCAACCGCTCGTACCACGCCGCCAGATGCGGCAGGTCCGGGCGCTGGATCGGCATCTCGAACCAGGCGTAGATGAAGGCGCCCAGCGGGATATCCCCCATCGCGAACTGCTCGCCGGACAGATACGGCTGCCGCGACAGCGCGTCATCGGCCATCGCCAGCAGCTCGCCGGAGCGCACCAGCGCCGCCGCGATACGGGCCTCGTCACGGTCGGCCGGGGCCGTCCGCAGCGTGCCCCAGAACAGATCGCGGAACACCCCGGCGAAGGTCGAGGTCGTCCAGTCCATCCACTTCTCCGACTGTGCGCGCGCCACCACGTCCTCCGGGTACAAGGTGCCCAGCGCGTAGCGCGCGGAGAGATAGCGCACGATCGTGTTGGATTCCCACAGCGGCAGGCCATGGTCCTCGATCACCGGCACCAGTCCGTTGGGATTCATCGCACGGTATTCCGGCGACTGCGTGCCACCGAATGCGCCGCCGACCTCGATCGACTCGTACGGCGCCCCGATCTCCTCGGCACACCACAGCACTTTGCGCACGTTGCTGGAATTGCGACGGCCCCAGATTTTCAGCATGGTCGGACTCTCGTATCGGGCGATGCGCGGCACCGGGGTCGCGCGGTGCCGCTACGATACGCCCAACCGCACGCCGTTACTTCGCCGCCTTCGCCGCACTCTTCTTGGGCAGCGCGCGCACATAGGTCGATTTGCCGTCCTTCTTCATCTCGAACAGGCCGGTCGCGGCCAGCAGATCACTGAGTTTTCCGTACCCGTAATTGCGCGAATCGAAGGAGGCCTGGTTGCCGATCTGGCTGCCGACCGGTCCCAGATGCGACCAGCCATCCTCGGCTTCGGCCGAGGTCACCGCGCGCCGCAGCATCTGCACCAGCCGGGTGTCGTTGCGCAGCTCCGGGCCGCTCTTGCGTGGGCGGGTTTCCTCGTTGTCCTGCTCCACCTCCTGATCGGCTGCATGCGGCTGACCCAGGGCCTCGATGTAGGTGAACTTCGAGCAGGCGTTGACGAACGGCTCCGGCGTTTTCTTCTCGCCGAAGCCATATACCTTGACCCCGTCGGTCAGCAGGCGCATCACCAGCGGGGTGAAATCCGCATCGCTGGAGACAATCGCGAAGCCGTCCAGATTGCGGGCGTACAGCATGTCCATCGCGTCGATCACCATCGCCATGTCCGAGGCGTTCTTGCCGCGGCTGTAGGCGAACTGCTGGATCGGGCGGATCGCGTATTCGTGCAGCACCGATTCCCACCCTTTCAGGCGCGGGCTCTTCCAGTTGCCGTAGGCGCGGCGGACATTGGCCACGCCGTAGCGGGCGACTTCGGCCAGCACCGCATCGATCTTGGATGAGGGCGCGTTGTCGGCATCGATCAGCAGGGCGATGCGCTTTTCCGGTTCGGACATCTCGGTCTCCAGCGGGGGATCGGATCGGCCATCGGGCAAGCGCGATGGCCCCTGAACCCAGTATCGGCCATGGACGTGAACATCGCGCTTCACGTGCGACCATGGGCCGCATCACGAGACGACCTGCGCCGCCCCCCTCCGGCGCCCGCCAAGGAGTGAAGCATGACCCGCGATCCCACGCCCCACCTGCTCATCATCGGTGGTGGTTTTGCCGGCCTCTGGGCCACCCGTGCCCTCGCCTCGGCGCACGTGCGCATCACCCTGGTGGACCGTCGCAACCACCATCTGTTCCAGCCCCTGCTTTACCAGGTGGCCACGGCGGGACTGTCGGCCCCGGATATCGCCGCGCCGCTGCGCCACATCCTCGGCGACCAGCGCAACGTTGAAGTGCGGCTGGGCGAAGTGACCGACATCGACAAGGCGGCGCGCACCGCGACCCTGGCCGATGGCACGCAGATCGCCTACGACACCCTGATGCTGTGCACCGGCGCCACCCACGCGTATTTCGGCCACGACGAATGGGCCGCCGATGCGCCGGGCCTGAAGACGCTGGACGATGCCATCGCCCTACGCCGCAAGCTGCTGCTCGCCTTCGAGCGCGCCGAGGCCGAACCCGATCCCGCGCGCAAGGCGGCGTGGCTCAGTTTCGCCGTGGTCGGCGGTGGCCCCACCGGCGTGGAACTGGCCGGTACCTTGGCCGAGATCGCACGGCACACGCTGCGCAATGAGTTCCGCCATATCGATCCCGCCTCGGCCAAGGTCCGCCTGGTCGAGGCCGGCCCGCGCGTGCTGTCGACGTTCCCCGAGGTGCTCTCGCTCAAGGCGCGCCGGCAGCTGGAGAAGCTGGGCGTGGAAGTGCTCACCGGCACCCCCGTCAGCGACATCAATGCCGAAGGCTTCCAGCTCGGCGACCGCTTCGTCGAGGCCCGTACCGTGGTCTGGGCCGCGGGTGTCGCCGCCTCACCGCTGGCGCGTACGCTGGACGTTCCGCTGGACCGCGCCGGCCGCGTGCCGGTGCAGCCCGATCTCACGCTGGACGGCCACCCGGAGATCTTCGTCGCCGGCGACCTCGCCGCACTGACCCAGGCCGACGGCAAACCGGTGCCCGGGGTCGCGCCGGCGGCCAAGCAGATGGGCAAGCACGTGGCGACCACGATCCAGGCACGGCTGGCTGGCAAGCCTGCACCGGGCCCGTTCAAATACCAGGACTTCGGCAACCTGGCGACCATCGGCCGCATGGCCGCGATCGTCCACCTCGGCCGGCTGCAGCTCTCCGGCGTGCTGGCCTGGTGGTTCTGGCTGGCCGCGCACGTGTTCTTCCTGATCGGCTTCCGCAACCGCGTCGTGGTGCTGTTGAACTGGGCGGTGGCGTACTGGAGCTATCAGCGCAGCGCGCGGATCATCTTCGGCGATGCACAGGATGATCGTCGGCCGAAACGACCGCCGACGCCCTGATCTTCCTTGCCGCAACAGTGGCAGCCGGACGCACCTGGCTGCCATCGCTCACTTCGGCTTGCTGTACCACAGCGCGTTGACGATCACCCAGCGCTCGCCGAACCGCCCCATGTGGAAATAATCCACGAACCACGGGGTTTCCAGCCGCACCGAGGCGGCGTTGCCAACGACATCGAGCACCTTGCACTGCCGGTTCCACGCGGCCTTCGGCGTCTTCAGCGCGCCGGCCCTGGTCAACCCGACCAGTTCCTCTTTCGACATCCGGCGCAGGCCAAGCCGCTCGTCCGGCGTATCGCCCAGGATCGCGCGCTTGGCCAGGTCCGGGTGCAGCGAGCGCGCCACGCGCTCGGGATTTCCTTCCAGCTGCCCATCCACATAATCGAAACAGGTCGCTTCGATGGCGGCCACCGTGGCCGGATCAGGACCATGGACCGCCGGTGTGGCGGCCGTGGCAACCGCGAGCATCAGGGACAACGTCGACATCGATTCTCTCCGGCAGGCGGACCTTCGAATGGATCACGCAGCGTTGCGGTGGCTCACCCTTGGGACAGGCATCCCCAGCCGTCGACCTGGCCGCTGTAGGAGACAGCCTCGCTGGCCAGCAGACCTTCGAAGCCCGAGATGTTCTGGTGCGTCGGCAGCATCAGCGGATGCACCACCACCTGCCACGGGAACTCATCGTTGCCCTCGTACGCGGCGAAGGACACCTTCTGGTCGTTCTTGAGCAGGTGCACGGCGAAGGCGATCGCCACGTCCTGGGTCGGGAAGATCAGCGCGAAATCCACCTCGCGCGGAATCGTCAGATCGTCGCCGTCCTGCAGCATGTTCCAGAGCACATCGCCATTCTCATCTTCCGGGTACAACGACAGATCGCGGGACATGGGACTCCAAGGCTTGGGCAAGCGGATCAACGAACGATGCTCGATGGTATGCCCCCAGCGGAGCCCCAAACAACCCGCGCGCGGAGCTACGTGGAATCAGGCAGCGCCAGCCATGCCAGCTTGCGCTCCCGCGGTTGCCGCTTGAGCTGCCACTCGGCCTTCGAGGCCGCCGCGCGGTCCGGGTAGGCACGCATCGCCAGCACCTTCACCGGCGGGTTGGCCCGCGTGTACTTCGCCCCTTTGCCGGCCAGATGGGCCTGGAAGCGCGCGTCCACGTCGTTGCTGATGCCGGCGTAATAGCTGCCGTTGCGGCATTCAAGCAGGTACAGGTACCAGAGGGCGGGTTCAGCGGGCATACCGGGATTATCGCCCGGTGCAGGCCCGGCGGCTGCTAGAATCCGCCCCGGATGCAGGAGAGAGGCGCCGCGCTGGCGCCCGCCGAAGGCGCAGGCTCCCATAATCGCTCAGGCCGGTGGCTGCACAGCCACCAACCATGCATCCGACACGCCGATCTGGAGAGAGGTCTTCAATGACCCGCCGAAGGGGCACGTGGCCTTGGCCACCGAACTCTCAGGCAAAAGGACAGCGGGAGCGGCAACGGAATCCCACCCACGACAGTGCAGCAGCGCTGGCGTGACGCGTGCGCGTTTCCGTCCCCGCCTGCCGTGTCCCCGGAGCCACCCCCATGCTGCTCTCCCTGATCTACCTCATCGCCATCTCGGCCGAAGCCATGACCGGCGCCCTGTCGGCCGGCCGCCGCCGCATGGACCTGTTCGGCGTGGTCATCATCGCCTGCGTCACCGCGCTCGGTGGCGGCTCGCTGCGCGACATCGTGCTCGGCCACTACCCGCTGGGCTGGGTGAAACATCCGGAATACCTGGGCTTCACCATCTGCGCGGCACTGATCGCCACCTGGGTCGCCCGCTGGATGCATCATTTCCGCCGGACCTTCCTGGTGCTCGATGGACTGGGTCTGATCGCCTTCACTCTGATCGGCTGCGCGGTCGCACGCGAGGGCGGGCACACCGTGCCGATCATCCTGATCGCCGGCATGCTCACCGGTGCGTTCGGCGGCGTGCTGCGCGATGTGCTGTGCAACGAGGTGCCGCTGATCTTCCAGAAAGAACTGTATGCGGTGATCACCCTGCTCACCGGGGCGGCCTACCTGGCGCTGCTGGAACTCGGCGTGTCGCTCAACGCGGCGACGCTGTGGTGCCTGGGCGGCGGCTTCCTGTTCCGCCTGCTGGCGATCCATTTCAAATGGGAAATGCCGAAGTTCGTGTACCGCGACGAGGTGCATTGACGCGCCCACGGGCATGACCAAGGTCACGGGAGCTTGAGCGGCGCGGCCCTGTATCATGGCGCTCCCGTTCCGTTCGAACGGCATCCAGCCACGCGGCGGTGTTCCACCCGCTGCCCCGCCAGACACCCTCTCCCCCGTTGACCCGCCGCTGTTGGCTGGTCCCCATGGACGCACTGCTCCGGTGGAGGGTGCGCAGGATGCGTATGTCCGCTTCAACGCCCCCGTCGTCTCGCCGTCGTTCCGCCAAACCGTTGTTGATCGCCGCTGCTGTCGGCCTGGCCGCCCTCGCCGCGTGGAAGCTGCTCTCGCCCGCGCCCGCCGCCGGCCCGGCCGGTGGCCCGCAGCCGACCCCGGTACGTGTGGCCACCGCCCAGCAGGAAGACCTGGTGGTGCGCCTGAAGGCGCTCGGTACGGTGACGCCGCTGCATACGGTGGGTATCCGCAGCCGCGTGGATGGCGAGCTGCTGCGGCTGGCGTTCTCCGAGGGCCAGCACGTCAAGGCCGGCGAGCTGCTGGCCGAGATCGATCCGCGCCCGTTCCAGGTACAGCTGTCGCGTGCGCTGGGCACCCAGCAGCAGAACCTGGCCGAGCTCGACAACGCCGAGAGCCAGCTCAAGCGCTTCACGGAACTGCAGAGCAAACACTTCGTCTCCGCGCAGGACCTGAGTGATCAGCAGAGCAAGGTGCGCCAGTTGCAGGGCCGTCGCCAGACCGACCAGGCGGCCGTGGATGAAGCGCGCCTGCAACTTCAGTACACCCGCATCACCGCGCCGGTGGCCGGGCGCATGGGCCTGCGCAACGTGGACGTCGGCAACCTGGTACGCAGTGGCGATACCGAACCGCTGGCCACCATCACCCAGACTATCCCGATCAGCGTGCTGTTCACCGTGCCCGAGCCGGACCTGCCGGCGGTGGTCGCCGCGGCACGCGCGAATCCGCAGCTGACCGTGGAAGCCTGGGACCGCGAAGAGCGCACCGCGCTCGGCGACGGCGTGCTCTCCAGCCTGGACAACCGCATCGACACCGCCACCGGCACGCTGAAGCTGCGCGCGCAGTTCGCCAATGCCGATGAGTCGCTGTTCCCCAACCAGTTCGTCAACGTGCGCCTCCAGGTCAGCAGCAGCGATGCGGTGGTCATTCCGAACGCGGCCGTGCAGTTCGGCAGCAAGGGCAGCTACGTCTACGTGATCGCCGCAGATGCCACCTCGCACCTGCGCAACGTGGTGCTCGGCCCGGCCGATGGGGAGCGTGTCTCGGTGCGCGAAGGACTCAAAGCCGGCGAGCGTGTGGTGGTGGAAGGCATCGACGGCCTGCGCGACGGCGCCAAGGTCGAGGTGGTGGAGCAGGACCCGCCGCGGACCGGCGCATGAACCTCTCGCGCCCCTTCATCGAGCGCCCGGTCGCGACCACGCTGCTGATGGTGGCGCTGCTGCTGTCCGGCGTGATGGCCTACCGCCTGCTGCCGGTCGCGGCGCTGCCGCAGGTCGATTACCCGATCATCCAGATCACCACGCTGTATCCCGGCGCCAGCCCGGAGGTCACCACCAGCGCGGTCACTGCGCCGCTGGAACGCCAGCTCGGGCAGATTCCCGGCCTGAAACAGATGTCCTCGACCAGCTCCGGCGGGGCGTCGGTGATTACCCTGCAGTTCTCGCTGGAGGTCGCGCTCGGCGTGGCCGAACAGGAAGTGCAGGCCGCGATCAACGCCGCCGACAGCTTCCTGCCTGACGATCTGCCAGTGCCACCGGTGTATCGCAAGGTCAATCCCGCCGACACCCCGATCCTGACCCTGGCGGTGACCTCGCAGGGGCTCTCGCTGCCGCAGGTGCACGATCTGGTCGATACGCGCATGGCGCAGCGCCTCTCGCAGCTGCCCGGCGTTGGCCTGGTCAGCCTGGCCGGCGGTCAGCGTCCGGCGGTCCGCATCCAGGTCAATCCGTCCGCGCTGGCCGCCAACGGCCTGAGCATGGCCAGCATCCGCACCGCGATCGGCACGGCCAACGTCAACATGCCCAAGGGCAGCTTCGACGGTCCGACCCGCGCGATCATGCTCGATGCCAACGACCAGATGCGCTCGGTGGCCGAGTACCGTGCCCTGATCCTGGCCTGGAAGGACGGCGCACCGCTGCGCCTGGGCGACGTCGCCACCATCGAGGACGGCGCCGAGAACCGCCAGCTGGCCGCGTGGTCGGGCACCACCCCGGCCGTGCTGATCAACATCCAGCGCCAGCCCGGCGCGAACGTGATCGCCGTGGTCGACCAGGTGCGTGCGCTGCTGCCGCAGCTGCAGGCCTCGCTGCCGGCCGGTGTGGATGTGGCCATCCTGAGCGATCGCACCGAATCGATCCGCGCCTCGATCCGCGGCGTGCAGCACGAGCTGCTGATCGCGATCGCACTGGTGGTGATGGTCACCTTCGTGTTCCTGCGCAACATCCCGGCCACGATCATTCCCAGCATCGCGGTACCGCTGTCGCTGGTCGGCACGTTCGGGGTGATGCTGCTGGCCGGCTTCTCGCTCAACAACCTCACCCTGATGGCGCTGACCATCGCCACCGGTTTCGTGGTGGACGATGCGATCGTGATGCTGGAGAACATCGCCCGCCACCTGGAGCGCGGCGCCACGCCGATGCAGGCGGCACTCAAGGGCGCCAGGCAGATCGGCTTCACCCTGATCTCGCTGACCCTGTCGCTGATCGCGGTGCTGATCCCGCTGCTGTTCATGGCCGACGTGGTCGGCAAGCTGTTCCATGAGTTCGCAATCACCTTGGCGGTGGCGATCGGCATCTCGTTGCTGGTCTCGCTGACGCTGACGCCGATGATGTGCGCGCGCCTGCTCAAGGCCGGGCATGCCACCCGTCGCGATGCCCACGGGCACGAATCTGCGCAGCAGGGCGATCCCTTCGACCGCGTCGTGGCGGTCTACGACCGCCAGCTGCACTGGGTGCTGCAGCGCCAGCCGCTGATGCTGGCCGCGACCGTGGCCACGCTGGTGCTGACGGCGCTGTTGTACATGTGGGTGCCCAAGGGCTTCTTCCCGGTGCAGGATGCCGGGCTGATCCAGGGCATCAGCGAGGCACCGCAGTCGATCTCCTTCCAGGCGATGTCGCAGCGCCAGCAGGCACTGTCGGCGGCGTTGCTGGACGACGAGGACGTGGCCAGCCTGTCCTCGTTCATCGGCGTGGATGGCAACAATGCCACGCTCAACAGCGGGCGCCTGCTGATCGAATTGAAACCGCACGCGCAGCGCGACGCCGATGCGCAGGCGATCATCGCGCGGCTGCAGCAGCGCGTGGCACACGTGCCGGGCATCAAGCTGTACCTGCAGCCGGTACAGGAGCTGGGCATCGAGGACCGGATCAGCCGGACCCAGTACCAGTTCACCCTGACCAGCCCGGACATCGCGCAGCTGGAAACGTGGACACCGCGCCTGCTCGCGCATCTGCAGCAGGCACCGGCGTTGGCCGACGTCGCCAGTGATCTGCAGAACCAGGGTCTGCAGGCGCACGTGGTGATCGACCGCGTGGCTGCCGCGCGCCTGGGGATCAGCGTGGAGACCATCGCCGACGCACTGTACGACGCGTTCGGGCAGCGCCAGATCTCCACCATCTTCACCCAGGCCAACCAGTACCGCGTGGTGCTGGAAGCGCGCCCGGACGTGGCCTTCGGCCCGGATGCGATCGCCCGCCTGCATGTCACCGGGCCGGACGGACGGCAGGTGCCGCTGGGCGGCATCGCGCGGATCGAGCAGCGCCCCGCGCAGCTGCTGATCAACCACGTCGGCCAGTTCCCGGCGGTGACGTTCTCGTTCAATCTCGCCCAGGAGGCGTCGCTGGGCGAAGCGGTGGAGGCGATCGAGGGCGCACGCGCGGCGATCGGACTGCCGACCAGCGTGGAGCTGCGCCTGCAGGGTGCGGCCGATGCGTTCCGCGCGTCGCTGTCGAGCACCTTGTGGCTGGTGCTGGCGGCGGTGGTGGTGATGTACCTGGTGCTGGGCGTGCTCTATGAGAGCTTCATCCACCCGATCACCATCCTCTCCACTCTGCCCTCGGCCACGGTGGGCGCGTTGCTTGCCCTGCTGGTCAGCGGGCGCAGCCTGGACCTGATCGCGGTGATCGGCATCGTGCTGCTGATCGGGCTGGTCAAGAAGAACGCGATCATGATGATCGACTTCGCGCTGGAGGCCGAGCGAGAGCACGGCATGGCGCCGCGTCAGGCCATCCATCAGGCCGCGTTGCTGCGCTTCCGCCCGATCCTGATGACCACGCTGGCCGCGTTGTTCGGCGCGATCCCGCTGATGTTCGCCAGTGGCTCGGGCGCGGAGCTGCGCCAGCCGCTGGGCCTGGTCATGGTCGGCGGGCTGATCGTCAGCCAGGTGTTGACCCTGTTCACCACGCCGGTGATCTATCTGTTCTTCGACCGCTTCCGCCAGCGCCCCGCGCCGGTGACCGACGAGGCTGACGAGGCGCTGGCGTGAGTCCGCTGTCGCGGGCGATTGGCTGGTTCGTCCAGCATCCGGTGGCCACCGTGCTGCTGGCGGTGGCGGTGGTGCTGGCCGGCCTGCTCGGCCTGCGCCTGCTGCCGGTCGCGCCGCTGCCGCAGGTCGACTACCCGGCGATCAACGTCAGTGCCAGCCTGCCCGGCGCGAGCCCCGAATCGATGGCGGCCAACGTCGCCACGCCGCTGGAACGTGCCCTGGGCACCATCCCGGGGCTGACCGGGATCGACTCGGCCAGTACCCAGGGCTCGACCCAGGTCGAGTTGAAGTTCGCGCTTGGCCGCAACGTGGACGATGCCGCACGCGACGTGCAGGCGGCGATCAACGCGGCGCGCGCGCAGCTGCCCAGCGGCATGCCGGGCATGCCGCAGTACCGCAAGGTGAATCCCTCGCAGGCGCCGATCATGGCGCTGGCGTTGAGCTCGGACAGCCTCTCGCCGGGGCAGATCTACGACGTGGCCTCCACCGTGATCGCGCAGAAGCTGGCGCAGATTCCCGGCGTCGGCGAGGTGCAGGTGGGCGGCAGTTCGCTGCCGGCCGTGCGCGTGTCGCTGGATCCCAATGCACTGAACCACCACCGCATCGCGCTGGACGACATCGCCGCGGCGATCCGCAATGCCAACGCGCTCAAGCCGCTGGGGACGGTGGCCAGCCAAGCCCAGCAGTGGCAGCTGGAAGCCACGCTGCAACTGCGCACCGCCGCCGAGTACCGCCGCCTGATCGTGGCGATGCGCGATGGCCGCCCGGTCTACCTGGAGGACGTGGCCGGGATCAGCGAAGGCGTCGAGGACCGCTACGCCAGCGGCTTCCACAACGAGCGCCCGGCGGTGCTGCTGATCGTCAGCCGCCAGCCGGACGCCAACATCATCGAGACCGTCGACGCCATCCAGGCGCAGATGGACACGCTGCAGGCGCTGCTGCCGGCCAACATCGACATGCAGGTGGTGATGGACCGCTCGCCGGTGATCCGCGCCACCCTGCGCGAGGCCGAACTGACCCTGCTGCTGGCGATCGCCCTGGTGGTGCTGGTGGTGCTGGCCTTCCTCGGCCACTGGCGCGCGGCGCTGGTGCCGACCGTGGCGATCCCGGTCTCGCTGCTGGGCGCGCTGGCGATCATCGCCCTGCTCGGGTTCTCGCTCAACACGCTCTCGCTGATGGCCCTGATCGTGGCGGCGGTGCTGGTGGTCGACGATGCGATCGTGGTCCTGGAGAACATTGCCCGCCATCGCGAGGAGGGCGCCTCGCCGATGACCGCCGCGCTGCGCGGCGCGGGTGAAGTCGGTGCCACGCTGCTGTCGATGAACATCGCGCTGGCCGTGGTGTTCATCTCGATCCTGTTCCTGGATGACTTCGTCGAGAAGCTGTTCCGCGAATTCTCGCTGACCCTGGTGGCAGCGATGGGCGTCTCGCTGCTGGTCTCGCTCAGCCTGACCCCGATGCTGTGCGCGCGCCTGCTCGGTCAGGCACGGCCCGGCCCCGGCAATGGACTGCAGCGCGCCGGCACCGCGCTGTTCGAGCGCCTGCGCGGCGCCTACGTGGGCAGCCTGCAGACGATGCTGCGCTGGCTCGCGCTGCCGCTGCTGCTGTTCGCCGGCGTGATCGCGTTGAACGTGTGGCTGTTCCAGCAGGTGCCCAAGGGCATCGTGCCCAAGCAGGACACCGCGCAGCTGCGTGGCTTCGCGCGCGGCGACGACGGCCTCTCGTTCCAGGTCATGCAGCCCAAGATCGAGGCCTACCGCAAACTGCTGCTGGCGGACCCGGCGATCAGCGACATCATCGGGTACATCGGTGGCCGCAGCGGGGTCAACAACGCCTTCATCATGATCAAGATGAAGCCGCTGGCCGAGCGCAAGGTCTCCAGCCAGCAGGTGATCGACCGCCTGCGCGCCAACATGCCGAAGATTCCCGGCGGCGGCATGTTCCTGTGGGTGGACCAGGACATCAAGCTGGAAGGCAGCGGCGACAGCGGCCAGTACGAGTTCCAGCTGCTCTCCGGCGAGCTGGAGCCGCTCAGGCAATGGACGCCCAGGGTGGCCGATGCACTGCGCGCCCTGCCCGAGCTGGTCGATGTGGAATCCAAGGGCGATGAAGGCATGCGCCAGGTGGTGCTCGACATCGACCGCGATGCCGCGGCACGCCTGGGCGTGGACATGCGCATGATCGCCTCGGTGCTCAACAACGCCTTCAGCCAGCGCCAGGTCGCCACGCTGTACGACACCCTCAACCAGTACCGCGTGGTGATGGAGCTGGACCCGCGCTACACCCAGGATCCCTCCACGCTGGAGCAGATCCATGTGATCGGCAAGGACGGCCAGCGCCTGCCGCTGTCGTCCATCGCGCGGTGGGCGTACGGCATGGCGCCGGACCGGATCTATCACAGCCAGCAGTTCGCCTCGGTCTGGATCGAGTTCGCGCTGGCGCCCGGCGTCACCCTCGACCAGGCGGTGAAAGCGGTGGACCAGGCCATGGCCAGGATCATGCTTCCCACCCATGTGCAGGCGCGGCTCAGTGGCGAGGCCGGTGGCTTCGAGAAGCTGCGCGAGCGCCAGCTGTGGCTGATCCTCGGCGCGATGCTGGCGGTGTATCTGGTGCTGGGCGTGCTGTACGAGAGCTTCGTACAGCCACTCGCGATCCTCTCCACCCTGCCCTCGGCGGGCGTGGGCGCATTGCTGGCGCTGATGGCTTTCGGCAACGAGTTGAACCTGATCTCGCTGCTCGGCCTGTTCCTGCTGGTGGGCGTGGTGATGAAGAACACCATCCTGATCATCGACTTCGCACTGTCGGCCGAACGCGAGCGCGGCCTGTCGTCATACGACGCGATCTGCGAGGCGGCACGACTGCGGTTCCGACCGATCCTGATGACCAGCGTGGCGGCCCTGCTGGGCACGTTACCGCTGATGCTGGCGACCGGTGAGGGCTGGGAGATGCGTCAGCCGTTGGGCATTGCGATTGTCGGCGGCCTGCTGGTCAGCCAGTGGCTGACCCTGTACACCACGCCGGCGATCTATCTTGCGTTGGCGAAGCTGAGGCGCGCCGCGTGCTCATCGAACGCGCGACACCCCAGGGGTAGAGCCACGCCATGCGTGGCTGCTTCTGCATGATCTGCATGAAGCGTCGCGGCGCTGTACGCAGCCACCCATGGGGTGGCTCTACCCCGGATAAACGCACGCTTATGCCGCTTCGCTGATCCGCACCGCCCGCCGCGCACGCACCGCTTCGGCCAGGCTTTCCAGCACCGCCAGCGAGCTGTCCCAGCCGATGCAGCCATCGGTGATGCTCTGCCCGTAGGTCAGCGGCTGGCCGTCGACCAGGTCCTGCCGGCCGGCCACCAGATGGCTCTCCACCATGACACCGACGATGCGCTCTTCGCCATTGGCCAGCTGGGCGTTGATGTCCGCGATGACCTTCGGCTGGTTCTCCGGATTCTTGCTGCTGTTGGCGTGGCTGGCATCGATCATGATGCGCGCGGCCAGGTGCGACCTGGCCAGGGTCTGGCTGGTCGCTTCAACGTGGTCGGCATCGTAGTTCGGCGTCTTGCCGCCGCGCAGGATCACGTGGCAATCCGGGTTGCCGGCGGTGGCGACGATGGCGGTGCCGCCCTCCTTGGTCACCGACAGGAAGTGATGCGGATTGGAGGCCGCACCGATCGCATCGGCGGCGATCTTGATGTTGCCGTCGGTGCCGTTCTTGAACCCTACCGGGCAGGACAGCCCCGAGGCCAGTTCGCGATGCACCTGGCTTTCGGTGGTCCGCGCGCCGATCGCGCCCCAGGCGACCAGGTCGGCGATGTACTGCGGCGAGATCACGTCGAGGAATTCAACGCCGGCCGGCAGGCCGAGCTTGTTGATGTCGCGCAGCAGGCCACGCGCCACGCGCAGGCCCTTGTTGATGTTGAAGCTGCCGTCCAGGTCCGGATCGTTGATCAGGCCCTTCCAGCCCACCGTGGTGCGCGGCTTCTCGAAGTACACGCGCATGACGATTTCCAGCTCGTCAGCAAAGGCATCGCGCAGCGGCTTGAGGCGCTGTGCGTATTCGATGGCGGCCACCGGGTCATGGATCGAGCACGGGCCGATCACTACCGCGAGGCGGTCATCACGGCCGTGCAGGATCTCGTGCAGGGCCGCGCGCGAGGCGCTGACCGTATCGGAGGCTTCATCGTCGCAGGGCAGCATCGCCAGCAGCTGTGCCGGCGGGGTCAACGGTTCGATCTTGCGGATGCGCAGGTCGTCGGTATGGGGGGGCATGGGGTAACTCCTTGGAAGTGGGGGTCCCCAGCGCGGCGGCAACAAAAAAGCCGCCAGGTGCGCTGGCGGCTTTCGGGAATGCGTCTGAAGGTTTCTTCAGGGTGAGCGCATGCCTTCCTCCGCCGGTGGCTTCGGAAAGTAATACCAAAAGTAGGAATTGGCGGGGCGTGCGTTCATTGGGGAGTATTGATAACACAGGGGTTTGGAGGTGCCAACTGTTTCATTCGCAACTGCGATGAGCGTTCAGCCGTCATCCGCCCCACCGCCCGATCACCCGCGCGGCAGCGCCGCCAGCTCGGCCAGATGCTGCTGCAGGGTTCCCGCGGCACCCAGCGCATGGGTGGTGGTGAAATACTCATGCCAGCCGGTGGCGCCGATCGCCGCCAGCAGGGCATCGGCATCCAGCCGCTCGGCGCACTGCCACACCGCATAGAACTGCTCGGCCGTGGTGTGCGGCACGTCCTGCTCGATGCGGCCCATCGCCACCGGCGTGATCCGGGCCGGATCCACGTGCTGCATGCCGGCCCCGATGCGGGCGAAGAAGGCGCCGCGCGATACCGGATCCAGCGCGGTCCAGGCAGGGGTGGCGGTGTACAGCTCGATCAACATGTGCGACATGGCATTCCTTGAGGTCAGAGCGAGCGCAGCGCGCGCTTGCGGATGTAGGTGTTGGCCGGATCGTCGGCGTGCTGTTGCTGCCATTCGCCGCACAGCGCGCGGACCCAGTCCGGCTGGGTCTTGCCGGCGTCGTTGAGCCAGTTGCCCACCGAGTCCTGCACGTAGCGCGAGGCGTCGCAGCACAGCGCCTGCAGCAGCGGCAGGGCCTGCTGTGGTTCCTGCTTGAACAGCGTGATGTGCGTGGCCCACACGCCACGCGGGCGCAGCGCTTCGCAGGCGAACCGGCGCACATTGGGTGAGGCGTCGGTGGTCCAGTCGTGCAGGTGCGACAGCACGCGCAGCGGCTCGGCCACCACATGCGGACGTACCGCCAGCCACGCCCACTCACGCACGCCGAAGTGCGCGTCATCGGCCAGCGGGCGCAGCGCATCCAGCTTGAGCTCCAGCGACAAGGCAGGATCGCTGCCGATCAGATAGCAGGCCCAGCCACGCACGGTGTCGCTGGTGTGCCGCGACCACGGCGCGTGGTCACCGTGTCCATGCACGCGCAGCAGGGTGGCGGCACCCTGCATGCGCAGCGTGATGCCGCGCTTGGCCGCGTTGCGCATCGGGGTGATCGCCGAGGCTGGCAGGCCGGGCGCGATATTGGCCATGAGCTTGGCGAAGTCCACTGCCAGCACTTCGGCCAGATGGGTGGCTTCGGTTTCACCACGATCCAGCTGCCCGCGTCGCTCGCGGGTGATGGGTTGTTTCATGCGGCGCGCCCCGCGTCGGTGCGCGACCACACGCGTTGCAGCAGCATGCCGAGCGTGCGGCGCTCGCTGGGGCTGATGTCGGCGAACAACGAGGCGATCCAGTGCGTCTGCTGGTCGAAGAGCTGCGCGGCCAGGGTCTGGCCTGCCGCGGTCAACTGCACATGGATGCGCCGCTTGTCCTCCGGATCGCTGTGACGGCTCACCAGCTGCTCGCGCTCCAGCCCATCGAGCAGGCCGGTGATGGTGGCGCGGGTCACCCCGGCGCGCTCGGCCAACTGGTGGGGCGAGAGCGCGGTGTCGGCGCCACGCAGCAGGAACAGCAGCACGAAACGTCCTTCGCTCAGTCCGAGCGGGGCCAGGCGACTCGCGCAATCCTGATCGATCGCGCTGGCCAGCGACAGCACCTGGAAACACAACGCCAACTCACCCGCGTCCGGCTGGCCACGTCGCTCCAGTTCGGTCAGGAAGGCCTGGTGTTTGATTTCCAGCATGCAGGCGGATCCGGAATAGTACGGCGGCTAATCATATCGTCACTGCAAGGCATGTGGAAGGCCCGCCGCACGTTACGCACTGCTGGTGACAGGTGAAGATCGGCAACAGGATCACCCGCAAGGACGCTTGCTCCCGCCTCAGAGGTGCCGCTGCTGAGGGCGGAGCGGTGGGCATGCCTACCAGCGCGTGCTGGCCGGTGAGGGTCCGTCATGCGAAGGAAACAACGGCAGTACGTACTCGGCCAGTTCCTGCAGCACCTCGGCCGCCGGGCGCTGCGAGAACTGGATGCCCAGCGCAGCATGGTTCACGCCGGCGCGCTGCCACTCGCCGAGCAGATCGATCAATCCGTTGCGCCCCGTCTTCAACGTGTAGCCCCCATTGATCGGGTTACGCGGATGGTTCGGATCATCGACCAGATCCAGCCATTCGTTGGTAACGTGCGGGCGGAAGCCACCGTCGGGGATCAGACGACGCCACGCCCGGATCTTGTCGGCCAGGCGCTGCGGACCGCCTGCGTGGTGGGTCGCGTCTGGATAGGTGAGCCAGCCATCGGCGTGCTGTGCCACCCAGTCCAAGGTCTGCCGCGAGGTGCCGGTCACCAGCAGCGGGATCGCAGCGGCCACCGGCTTCGGCAACAGCTCCACACCCTGCAGCGCGCCCAGTGGCGAATCGATATGCAGCGGACCGGTCTGCATCAACTGCCTGACGTACGCCACCGAGTCGGCGAAGCGTTGGCCGCGGTCGGCGTGCTCCAGACCGTACGCCGGGAACTCCACCGGGCGGTCGCCGGAAGCGATGCCCAGCACCAGCCGCCCACCGGACAGCTGGTCGATGGTGGTGGCCGACTTGGCCAGATCGATCGGGTGCCGCAGCGAGAAGATCGCACTGCCGGTGGCCAGCGCCAGCCGCTCCGTGCGCGCGGCCAGGAAGGCCAGATAGGTAAACGGATCGAACACCTGCCCGGCATCGCCGAACAGGGGATCGAACAGCGGCACGTCACGTACCCAAGTCGCGGCGAAGCCGTCACGGTCCAGCTGTGCGACCAGATCGGCCTGGCCGGCCAGCACCTGCATGTCGCCCTGGTAGAAGCGCAACGGCAGGAACACGCCCAGCGTCAGTGCGCCTTCGCGGAACATGCGCTGGTAGCCGGCATGCCGGGCGAAGGCAGGTGCGGAGGCACCGGCCAGCGGCGTCTGCGTGGCAGTGATTTCGGTCAACAGGTTCATCGTGGTCATTCCTGGATCAGGGGCCGGTGGCCGGTTCGGGGAGCTGCACGCCGCGCTGCACCGCAGGCCGCTGCGACATCCGCGCGTGCCACGCGCTCAGGTGGGGGTATGCGCTGAAATCGAAGCCGATGAGCTGTGCGATGTGGGTCCATCCGTAGCCGGCGATATCTGCGATGGAATACTCCTCGCCTACGAGCCAGGTGCGGCCTGTGAGGCGCTGGTCCAGCGTGGCGAAGAACTCCGCGCTCAAACGCCGATAACGTTCGATGGCAGGCGCATATCGCTCCTCTGCGAAGATCTCGGCGTGCACGCGCTGGCCCAGGATGGGACCGACGCTGGCGGCATGGAACATCAACCAGGTGATCGCTTCCCAGCGCGCGCGGGGCGCCTGGGGCAACAGTCGTCCGCTCTGCTCGGCCAGGTAGAGCAGGATGGCGGCGGATTCGAACACCGTGATACGCGTTGCCTCGTCGACCAGCACCGGAATGCGGCCGTGCGGATGCAACCGAAGGAAATCGGGATGGCGGTGCTCATCGGCGTCGATGCGCACGTGATGCAGTACGTACGGGATGCCGAGTTCTTCCAGCGCGATGGTGATCTTGAAGCCGTTGGGCGAGCTGTCGGTGTACAGGTGCAGCGAAGCGGGGGACACAGCGGTCTCCTTGGCGGGCGATGGATGACGGGAGGAACGTGGTCGCGGCATCGGGGCTCTGCCGATGCAGCTGGACTAAACACGACCGGTTCAACATGATCACGATGCTACGCACGCCAACACGTGCTGTAGAACGATTTATCCTGCGCACTCAAGAGAGAAAATCTAAGGTCATGGGCGCCGTTCTTCCCCTGCTCGCACTCCGCGCTTTCGTCGAAACCGGGCGGCATGGCAGCCTCAAGGCCGCCGCCGCGGTCATGGGCGTGACCCCGGGCGCGATCAGCCAGCAGCTCAAACTGCTGCAGGCGCGCACCGGCGTTGAGCTGTTCACCCGCACGCGGCAGGGCGTCGCACTCACACCGGCCGGCGCACAGGTGCACCCCGCCCTGCTGCGTGCGTTCGATCAGATCCAGGACAGCATGGCGATGCTGGATGCCATCCACGCGCGGCAGACACTGACGATCAGCACCGTGCCCAGCTTTGCCGCCTCCTGGCTGGTGCCGCGGCTGGGGCGCTTCACGGAACAGCATCCGGCGATCGAAGTCCGCGTGGAGGCGTCGTCGGCGCTGGCGGATCTGCGTCGCGACCGCATCGACATCGCCATCCGCCACGGTCTCGGCGAGTATCCCGGCCTGATCTCACGCCCGCTCGCGGCGCCGGTGCTGTTGCCGGTGGCCTGCCCGACATTGCTCGCCGATGGCCCACCGATCCGGTCGGCCGTGGACTGCCTGCAGTACCCGTTGCTGCAGGATTCAGACCGCAGCGACTGGTCGCTGTGGTTCAGCGCGCTCAGCCTGCCGCCCGATCCACGCATCGAGCGTGGTCCGGCCTTCGATGATGACGTGCTGCTGATCCGCGCCGCGGAAGCGGGCCAGGGCATCGCACTGGTGCGTGACCTGTATGTGGAATCCGAAGTGGCCAGCGGGCGGCTGGCGGTCGTGCTGGATCAACCGTGGCCAACGCGGTTTGCGTACTACGCTGTCACCCTGCCCGGGGCCGGGGAGAATCCGGCCATCGCGGCGTTCCTGTGCTGGCTGCAGGAGGAAGTCGAGGCGGCGACCAGCGCGCTGTGAGCCAGTGACACGCGCACAAAAAAACCCCGCCTTCCGGCGGGGTTTTTCGTACTGCTTTGGCGCTTGGCGGGTACCGACCAACGGTCGGCACCTACCGCTCCGATGCGTGCCGACCGAAGGCCGGCCTCTGCATCAGAAGTCCATGCCGCCCATGCCACCCATGCCGCCCATGCCGCCGCCAGCTGCGCCAGCGCCGTCATCCTTCTTCGGAGCGTCGGCAACCATGGCTTCGGTGGTGATCATCAGGCCAGCGATCGAGGCAGCGTTCTGCAGCGCCGAACGGGTCACCTTGGTCGGGTCCAGGATGCCGAATTCCAGCATGTCGCCGAATTCGCCGGTGGCCGCGTTGTAGCCGAAGCTGCCGGTGCCTTCCTTGACCTTGTTGACGATCACGGACGGCTCTTCGCCGGCGTTGGCCACGATTTCGCGCAGCGGGGCTTCCATCGCGCGCAGGGCGATCTGGATGCCGTGGTTCTGGTCTTCGTTGGCACCCTTCAGGCCGCTCAGCGCGGTGACCGCACGGACCAGCGCAACGCCGCCGCCCGGGACCACGCCTTCTTCAACGGCTGCACGGGTAGCGTGCAGGGCGTCGTCGACGCGATCCTTCTTTTCCTTCATTTCGATTTCGGTCGAGGCGCCGACCTTGATCACGGCAACGCCGCCGGCCAGCTTGGCCACGCGTTCCTGCAGCTTCTCGCGGTCGTAATCCGACGAGGTGTCTTCGATCTGGGTCTTGATCTGGGTGACACGCGCTTCGATGTTGGCCTTCTCGCCGGCGCCATCGATGATCGTGGTGTTTTCCTTGGAGACCTGCACCTTCTTGGCGCGGCCCAGGTCCTTGATCGTCGCCTTTTCCAGCGACAGACCGATTTCCTCGGAGATCACGGTGCCGCCGGTCAGCACGGCCATGTCTTCCAGCATCGCCTTGCGACGATCGCCGAAGCCCGGTGCCTTGACGGCCACGACCTTCACGATGCCACGGATGGTGTTGACCACCAGGGTCGCCAGCGCTTCGCCTTCGATGTCTTCGGCGATGATCAGCAGCGGCTTGCCGGCCTTGGCGACGCCTTCCAGCACGGGCAGCAGGTCGCGCACGTTGGAGATCTTCTTGTCGTGCAGCAGCACGTACGGATCGTCCAGGTCAGCGGTCTGCGACTGCTGGTTGTTGATGAAGTACGGGGACAGGTAGCCACGGTCGAACTGCATGCCTTCGACGACGTCCAGCTCGTTGTCCAGGCCCGAGCCTTCTTCAACGGTGATGACGCCTTCCTTGGTCACGCGGCGCATCGCTTCGGCGATGATGTTGCCGATCGACTCGTCCGAGTTGGCCGAGATCGTGCCGACCTGGGCGATCGCCTTGTCGTCAGCGGTCGGCTTGGAGATGTTCTTCAGCTCGGCGACGGCGGCGATCACGGCCTTGTCGATACCGCGCTTGAGGTCCATCGGGTTCATGCCGGCCGCGACGGCCTTGGCGCCTTCGCGGATCAGGGCCTGGGCCAGCACGGTGGCGGTGGTGGTGCCGTCGCCGGCGTCATCGTTGGTGCGCGACGCGACTTCCTTCACCATCTGCGCGCCCATGTTCTCGAACTTGTCAGCCAGTTCGATTTCCTTGGCGACGGAGACGCCGTCCTTGGTGATGGTCGGCGCGCCGAAGCTCTTTTCGAGCACGACGTTGCGGCCCTTCGGGCCCAGGGTGGCCTTGACGGCATTGGCGAGAACGTTGACGCCGCGCACCATGCGGGCGCGGGCATCTTCACCGAAACGAATATCTTTGGCAGCCATTGCGATTACCTTTTATGTAGAGCCGGGCCATGCCCGGCTTCATGAATGACGGAACGAAGCAACATCCGGCAGCACCAGGCCAGGCCCGGTGACGCCCACTCAGCCGACGATGGCGAGGATGTCGTCTTCGCGCAAGACCTTGAACTCGACGCCTTCGGACTTGTAGCTGCTGCCGGCGTACTGACCGTAGATGACCTTGTCACCGACCTTCAGCGACGGCGCGCGCACGCTGCCGTTGTCCAGGGGCTTGCCCGGGCCGACGGCCACGACTTCACCCTTGGTCGACTTTTCCTTGGCGGAATCCGGAATCACGATGCCGCCGGACGAGATTTCGTCGGCTTCGATCGGCTTGACTACGACGCGGTCATGAAGCGGCTTGATGCTCATGTGAGACCCTTTTAAGTTGTTGATTGGTCTAGGAAAGTCTGGCGATGTTAGCACTCGCACAGGGCGACTGCCAGCCACGCTCACGAAAAAACCCGACGGTGCGGGACAAAGCAGAGATGGTGCTGGCCCCTCCCCTTTCAAGGGCAGCCGGTCGGATTTTTTTCCCGGGCCGCCCCTGGATGTGAATGTTTGACGCAGTTCTCAATGCGAAAGGTCGAACGCGACGGTCCCATGGATGTGTCATCTGGATTGCGTAGATTCGAGCGGCACTGACCAATCACAAGGAGCCGTAGATGAGGTTGCTGACGCCGCTATCCCTGGCCTGCCTGCTGGCGCTGGCCAGCAGCCCGGCCCGGGCCGATGTATTCATCAATGAACTGCATTACGACGACAGCACCCCGGCCGGGGACGTCGGCGAGGCGATCGAGGTGGTCGCCACCGCCGGTGAAGACCTGTCGGGCTACCGGCTCTACCTCTACAACGGCAGCAACCCTTCGGCGGCCGCGGTCTACGCCAACAACGCAGTCCCGGCCGGCACCGCCAGCTGCGGCAGCGCGCGGCTGGCCACGGTCACCTACCCGACCAACGGCATCCAGAACGGCCCGAACGACGGCATCGCCCTGGTCGATGCCAGTGGCAAGGTGGTCCAGTTCCTCAGCTACGAGGGCACCATCACCGCCGCCGGGGGGCCCGCCGCGGGCCTGACCAGCCAGAACATCCCGGTCAGCGAGACCAACGGCACCGCCCCGGGCACCTCCCTCCAGCTGACCGGCGCCGGCAGCCAGTACGCGCATTTCACCTGGACCGCCTCGGCCGCGCAGACCTTCGGCGCCTGCAACCATGGCCAGACCTTCAGCGGCGGCGGCCCGACCGGCCCGAACACGGCGCCCTCGGTCACCGCCACCACCCCCGAGCAGGGCGCCAGCACCTTCCCCGCCGCCGCCGACCTGAGCGTCACCTTCAGTGAGCCGGTCACCCTCACCAGCGGCGCCTTCGCGCTGAGCTGCGGCCAGTCCGGCAGCGTGGCGCTGAGCCACCCGACCACCGGCACCCGCTTCACCCTGGCCACCAACACCGCACTGGTGGCGGGTGAAGCGTGCCGCTTCGACATCCGCGCCACCCGCGTGAAGGATGCCCAGGGCGCGCGCCCGGCCGCCGATACGCGCATCGCCTTCACCGTGGCCACCGCCACCACGCCCGATCCGGGCAATCCCGGCACGCCCGGGGAGTACTACGCCAGGGTCAACACCTCCACCCCCAGCCAGCTGCGCTGCTCGCTGCACGAAACCATCAAGGGCCACACCGCCTATCCCTACAGCGGCTCGGGCACCAGCACCTGGACCATCCTCGAGATCGCCGACGAAGATCCCAACAACAGCGGCAACATCCTCGATGCCTACCGCAACCGCAGCTACACGAAGGTCAGCGGCCGTGCGGGCACCGGCAGCGGGCTGACCTACAACCGCGAGCACACCTGGCCGAACTCGCTGGGCTTTGCCAGCACCACCGGCGACAAGGGCCTGCCCTACGCGCCCTACACCGACACCCACATGCTGTATCTGACCGATGCGCAGTGGAATGCGGACCGCGGCAACAAGCCCTTTGCCAAATGCGACAGCAACTGCGGTGAACGCGCGACCGAAGCCAACAACGGATTCGGCGGCGGCAGCGGCGGCTACCCCGGCACGTCCAACTGGGTGCGCACGCCGGATGGCAATGGCGGCTCGTTCGAAGTGTGGGGCCACCGCAAGGGCGATATGGCGCGTGCGGTGATGTACATGGCGATCCGTTATGAAGGCGGTAAAGATGCCAAAACCGGGCAGTCCGAGCCGGACCTGGAGCTGACCGACGACCGCAGCAGGATCGTCAAGACCTCGGCCTCGCCGGCCTACATGGGCCTGCTCTCGACCCTGATCGACTGGCACCTGTCAGACCCGCCGGACGCGGCAGAACGCGCCCGCAACGAGGTCATCTTCAGTTTCCAGGGCAACCGCAATCCGTTCATCGACCACCCGGAGTGGGCCACCCCGGCGCTGTTCACCTCGGCCCAGCCGGCGACCTGCCAGCTGGCCAACTGAGCCCGGCCGACCGGCGCCCCCTCGCGGCGCCGGTCGGACCATTGGCCTCCCACGGTCCTATACTCGGCGGTCATGTCGATCGCCGATCCCGTCTTCCTGCTGTTCACCACCTGCCCCGACGTGGCCTGCGCCACGCGGCTGGCACATGCGCTGGTGGACGAACGGCTGGCGGCCTGCGTCACGCGCCTGGACGGGGCGCACTCGACCTACCGCTGGCAGGGCGAGGTCACCGAGGACCCTGAGGTCCAACTGTTGATCAAGACCACCGGCAGCCGCCTGGAGGCCGCGATCGCGCGCGTGCAGGCCCTGCACCCGTATGAACTCCCTGAGTGCATCGCGGTCGAAACCCGCGCCGGCCTGCCGGCGTACCTGGATTGGATTCGGGCCCAGACCCGTGAGGAAAGTGATTGATGACGCTGTTTCGTCGTGTTGCCGCGCTGTGCGCGTTGCTCGTGCTCTCCCTGCCGGCCTGGGCGGTCAGCGAAAAGGACCTGCTCCCGGTCGATGAGGCTTTCGGGCTCACCGCACAGGCGCGTGATCGCGACCGGGTGGAGATCAGCTGGAAGATCGCCCCGGGCTATTACCTGTATCGCCATCGCACCACGGTCAAGGCCGCTGCCGGCTTCGATGCCGAGGCATTGCAGTTGCCCGCCGGCAAGAAGCACCACGATGATTTCTTCGGCGAGGTGGAGACCTACCGCGAACGCCTGACCGGCGTGCTGCCGGGCAAGGCCGCCGACGGCACCGACACCGTCACGCTGGAAGTGCGCTACCAGGGCTGCGCCGATGCGGGTGTGTGCTACCCGCCGCAGAAGCGCACGCTGCAGGTGAAGCTGCCGGCCGGTGGCAGCGGCGCGGCCAGCAGCGCCCCGGCCGCCACCGGCGCTGCCGCCTCCCCGTTCAACAACCCGTTGGCCGGCAACACCGGCACCGGGCTGCGCCTGCCCGGCACCAGCAACGCCCAGGCGTTGCCGCTGCCGTCCGAGCGCGCGTTCGGCTTCGATGCGATCGTCGGCGATGGCAATACCGTGCTGCTGCGCTTCACCCCCGCGCCGGGTTACTACCTGTATCGCGACCGCACCTCGCTGGCGCTGGAAGGCGCCCCGGGCATCCGCGCGGACAAGCCGAAGTGGCCGGCCGCCCAATCCCACCGCGATGAGCACTTCGGCGACGTGGCGGTGTATTTCGACCAGGTCGACGTGCCGCTGCCCCTGCGCCGCAGCACCGCCGGTGCCTCCGATGCCACCTTGGTGATCACCTTCCAGGGCTGCCAGACCGACGGCATCTGCTACCCGCCGATGACGCGCCGGGTAAAGCTGGCGCTGCCGGCAGGCACGATCAACGCCAAGGCCGATGAGGTCGCGCAGAAGACCGAGGTCATCGCACCGCTGCCCACGCGTGACAAGCGTGCCCTGGCCCGCGGCGACGCCGGTAGCCAGCCGATGCTGATCCGCCCGAACGAACCTGCCCTGGCCGTGCCGCGCGACACCGCCGCCACGCCCGATGCGAGCGCGGACAACGCGCAGCGCACGCCGCCGCCGGTCGCACCAGCGGCCGCACCGGGCAACCTGCTGGTGCTCCTGCTGTTCGCCGTGGCCGGTGGCCTGATCCTCAACTTGATGCCGTGCGTGCTGCCGATCCTGTCGCTGAAGGTGCTGGGCGTGGCGCAGAGCGGCGAGAGCCGCCAGCGTGCGCGCAGCCATGCGCTCTGGTACACCGCCGGCGTGCTGGTCGCCTTTGCCGCCATCGGCGCGCTGGTGATCGCGCTGCGTGCGGCTGGCCAGGCCGCAGGCTGGGGCTTCCAGCTGCAGCACCCGTGGTTCATCGCCGCGCTGGTCTACCTGATGTTCGCCGTCGGCCTGAGCCTGTCGGGCGTGTTCACCCTGGGCGGCAGCATGGGCGGTGTCGGCCAGTCGCTGGCCTCGCGCAGCGGCCCGGTGGGTGATTTCTTCACCGGCGTGCTCGCCTGCGTGGTCGCCAGCCCGTGCGTGGCCCCGTTCATGGGCCCGGCGCTGGCGTATGCGTTTGCCGCCCCGGGCCTGCAGGCGATGCTGGTGTTCCTGGCACTCGGCCTGGGCCTGGCGCTGCCGTTCCTGCTGATTGGCTTCGTGCCCTCGCTGGCCCGTCGCCTGCCGCGCCCGGGCGCGTGGATGGAGACCCTCAAGCTGGTGCTGGCCTTCCCGATGTACGGCACCGCGATCTGGTTGCTGTGGGTGCTGGGCAAGCAGCGCGGCGTGGATGCGATGGCGCTGGTGCTGGGCGGCCTGGTGATCCTGTCGCTGGCGCTGTGGTGGTTCGAGCGCAGCCGCTGGCGCAGCCAGCGCGTCGCCGGCCTACTGGCCATGCTGCTGATCCTGGCCGCGCTGTATCCGGTCTGGGGCGTGACCCGCCTGGATCCGCCGGCTAAGGCCGCGCAGCCGGCCAGCGACAACGTGGTCGAGTACTCGCCGCAGATGCTTGATCGCCTGCGCCAGGACAACCGCGTGGTGTTCGTCAACATGACCGCCGACTGGTGCGTCACCTGCAAGGCCAACGAACGCGCCGTGCTCGGCACCAACGCCTTCCGCGACACCCTGCGCCGGACCAACGCGGTCTACATGCGCGGCGACTACACCAATGTCGACCCGCAGATCACCGCGTTCCTGGATGAACACAAGGCCGTCGGCGTGCCGCTGTACGTGGTCTACGGCCCCGGCGCACCGCCGACCGTGCTGCCGACCGTGCTCACCCAGGCGCTGGTGGAAGAAGCGCTGCTGCGGACCGCGCGATGAGGACGCGGCCACCACGCCGGACGGTCGTGGTGGTCGTGATCGCCGCCGTGCTCGGTATCGGCGCCGGCGTGTGGTTCCCGGGACGGGAAACCGGTCCGGCCTCTGCCCCGCCACCGCCGCGCCTGGTGGTGGCCCCGGCCCGGCCCGGCGACCCGCTGCCGGCGATCACCCTGCCGGACCTCCACGGCCAGCCGGTGGATCTGGCCCGCTTCCGCGGGCGCCCGCTGCTGATCAACGTCTGGGCCAGCTGGTGCGGACCGTGCGTGGAAGAAATGCCCGCGCTGACCGCGTTTGCCGCCGGCCAGGGTGCCGGCGGGGTGCAGGTGCTCGGGCTGGCGCTGGATACGCCCGAGGGCGTGCGCGATTTTCTGACCCGCATTCCGGTCACCTACCCGATCGTGCTCGAGACGCCCGGGCCGGCCGATGCCAGCGTGCGGCTGGGCAACGCGCAGGGCCTGCTGCCGTACTCGGTCCTGGTCGATGCGCAGGGACGGATCGTGAAACAGAAGCTGGGGCCGTTCGCGGCCGGTGAGATCGAGGCCTGGGCGAGGCACTGACGACAGTGCTGCGCATGCCGGGATTCCCGGCTCAGTCGGCCTGCTGCAGCTGATCACCCGTCCACGGGCCGAGCCGTCCGCGACCATCCATGGCGTGCTCCCGCATGGCGCCGTCCGCCTCTACGAAATGGAAGAACAGCTGACACCAGATGCCCTTGGCCAGCGGTTCACGCCAGTGCGGCACCTGCATTCCCCGGTACACCAGGGCATCACCGACATCCAGGGGAACGGCCACGTCGACGCCGTCAGACTCGACGAAGATGGGCCAGAGTCCATCGGCATTCCGGAAGCCGACCGTCATGGTGGCACTGACCTCGCACGCCCCGCGATCAACGTGTTTGCGCAACCTTGACGCGGTGGTGTAAATCCGTGCGAAAGAATAGGTCGCCAGCAGTTTCAAACCGGTCAGGGTCTCCAGCCGGGCCTGTACGGTGGGCAGCATCGCCTCGCCGAGTGCGTCGGCATATCGGTCAAGTGCCTGGACGCCCGGCTTGACCGTGTAGTAGCCAGGGCAATTGGTGAACGAGAGGTAGTACCGGAACGCGATGTCCAGGACCTCGCGGGGGATGAGTGCGGGGACGACCTCATACCCGCGCTGTTCAAAAAGGGCGGTCGCGGGGGGCGTTTCGATCGCCAGCGCCGGTTCCATCATTTCGTCCTCTCCTCTGTCAATTGAATGATTCCCTCGTGGACCTCGGCGCTGATCAGCGCTTGCCGATGGGACGCCGGCAGTTTCAGCAGCGCCTCGACAAAACCCGCCACCGCGCCCTGCTCGACCAGGTTGGCGCACTCGATGGCGATCAGCTCGCGCAGCTGCTCGCCGGTCACGGGATGCCGACTGCCGTCCAGACGACTGACGACGGAGCCCTCATGGAACGCCGTCAACCAGGCGGAAGGCCTGTGACTGATCGCGAACAGATACACCAGATGTTCCGCTTCCCGCCCGATGGCCGCGACGATCTCCTCACGCAGCTGCGGCGACTGGCAGGCGAAGGAGAATGCGTTGGTTCCGTAGATGCTGTGATACATGCCCGCGGCAGCCACGTGCTCGGAGCACCCCCACTGCCTGAGCAGCGCCGCCGTTCCCGCCAGATGCTCCAGCAACGTTCTGCCGCTGTGGGTCACATCCGCGGCACCGAGATGGTGCAGCAGCGTGGTGAGTGGCCCGGACGCGGCGGAGAGGATCGGCCTGGCCTCCATTCACTGGTCTCCCGGACGCGCCAGACGTGTCTTGATCACCACCGAGACACGCAACTCCGGACATTCACGACTGGCCGAGCGCGCCACATGCGGTGTTGCGCCGCGAAACACGATCACCCTGCCCGGCTCGGGGAGCACGGCTTTGCCAGCGCCGCCACCTTGCGGGAAGAACACGGTTTCTCCGGCCCAGTTCGCGTCCCAGGCGGCATGCGCGTAGTAGATGGTGGTGAACGCGTCCTCCTCCTCGCTGTCGGTATGGATGTACCCTTCGACACCGTAGGTGTGTCCGTTGGCGTAGACACGCACCGGGACGTGCCCTTCGAGAATGCCGGAGGCAAGCAGCCGCCACAGCCGATGGATCGGCTGGGCCTGCACGTTGGCGGCCAGTGCCGGCTCGCAGCTGAGCTGGTCGTCCTCTCCCCCACCGGCGAAATGCGCATGCCAGAATCCGTAGCGATCATGGTCCTTCACCGATTTCCAGCCGTAGGCCCAGATCGGGCGCCGGACCAGCCCGAGGATCTCCCTCCGCAACGCCAACGGCACGCTGTCTTCAAGAACCAGCACCTCGCCGTGCGCCGGCATCACGTGGGCGGGAGCAAGGCGATCGAGTTGTAGTGTCGACATCTGTTCAACTCCTTCTGCGTCATGGAGATCGATCCACGTGGATGTGCAGGTGCTCGCTCCTGCAGCCTCATGCGGGTAGTTCATCGCACCTCGCCGGCGTTACCTCGTACAGGCATCCCTGGCGCATCTCCAGCACGCGGTCGGCGATGGCGATGGTCTGGGGACGGTGCGCGATGATGATGCGGGTGATGCTCAGGGCCTGGATCGCCTCATTGATGAGGCGCTCGTTCTCCAGATCCAGATGGCTGCTGGCCTCGTCGAGAATCAGGATCCTCGGCTCGCGGTACAGCGCACGCGCGAGTATCAGGCGCTGCCGTTGTCCTCCCGACAGCGACGCGCCCAGGTCGATGACGCGGGTGTCGTAGCGAAGTGGCATGGCCATCACTTCGTCATGCATCTGGGCCAGCATCGCCGCCCTGCTCACGCGTTCCCGCGAGAATCCAGGCTCGAAGAAGGCGATGTTCTCGGCGATGGTGCCGTTGAACAACTGATCGTCCTGCAGGACGCAGGCAATCTGCTCACGCAGATGCTCGCGCCGCAGCACCTGCATCGGCCGCCCACCCAGCTCGATACGCCCCTGGTCCGGCTCCAGCAGCCCCACCAGCACTTTGGCCAAGGTCGATTTGCCACTGCCGGAGGCGCCGGTGATGGCCACGCACTCGCCACTGCCCACCACGAAACTGACGCCGGCGAGTACCAGTGGGCCATCACTGTTGTAGCGGAACTGCAGCGCATGGACGGAGAAATCGCTGCGTCCCGGGAGTGGCAGCTCATCGCCCCCCGGCGCCTGCGTCGGCCCGGACACGATATCGGCCAGACGCACGCTGTGCAGCCGCAACGTCCGCCACTGCGCGACCAGATCCAGCATCCGGATCGACCTGAGCGAGAACTGATAGGCGTAGGTGACGTAAGCGACCAGCATGCCCGCCGTGATGCTCCCGCGGATCGCCAGCCATGCGCCGAGTCCGACCGCCGCTATCCAGTGCAGGCGCAGGATCGCCTGACCCATCTCGTCCACCATCCCGCCCCACCGCTGCACGGAGGCGCTCGCCTGTGCCGCGTCGCGTGTCTTCCTGTTGTATCTGGACACCTGCTTCTCTTCGTCGCCGGCCGCCTTGATCGAGTGCACACCATGAAGGATCTCGAGCAGCTGTCCCTGCTGGGAGGACCTGGCCCGGATCGCGCGCTCGGTGCCCTCCAGCAACCGCGAAAGCGTCAGGCTTCGCAGTATTCCGTATGCCAGGCAGAAGCAGAACGTCAGCAGGGCCAACGTTGGCGAATAAGCCAGGATGATCACCAACGTCAACAGGGCGGTGACACCGTCCAGCACACCCTCGACGAACTTGTTGGTCACCACCCGCTGGATTTCTTCTATGGACGCAAAGCGCGAGTGCACGTCGCTGATGGAGCGACGCATGAAGAAAATGTACGGGAGCCGCAGAAGCCGGCTGCACACCGCGGCATTCCACGCCACCGTCAGCTCCTCGCCCAGCCGCAGCAACGTCCAGGAACGCGCCATCGATACCAGCGTCTGCAGCACTGCCGCGACCATGAACGCGGCCACCAGCATCCACAACAGTCCACTGTCGCCTGCGGGGATGATCGAGTCCGTTGAGACCTGGATGAACAATGGCGCTATCAGGGCCAGTACCTCCAGCAACAAGGCCATTCCGACCACGGCCGCGATCGTTCCGCGGCGCTGCAGCACGCCTTCGCGCAACAGTACCAGCGCGCTTCGATCGGCGGCCGGGGGGATCCGACCGAAGTCCAGACCGACCGTGGCTTCCACGACAATCCCCGTGAAACGACGATCGAACTCGCGGGACCCCACGACCATGCGCCCGACCGCAGGATCCACCAGGTGGAATCCATCATCGGCGACGCCCTCGAGCACTACGAAATGCACGACATCCCAGTGCAGGATGCAGGGCATCTTCAGCTGGGCAAGATGATCAGGCTCCGCCCGGAAGATACGTGCATCCAGGCCGAGCGATTGCGCCATGCGCACGATCTGACTGACGCTGGTCCCCCGCGACGACGGCACGAAGCGGGAGCGCATCTGCTCAAGCGTCCACGGCTGCCCGTGATGCTCCATCAACATAGCCAGGCAGGCATGCGCGCATTCAAGCATCTCCGCCTGCAGGATCACGGGGACCCGGCGACGTCGACGACTCATGAGACGCTCCACCCCTCTCTGGCTCATGAGCGATGGGTCTCGAAACGGCGCCAGGCGGGCAGCATCCAGCCGAGCAATGAGTGGCGCTGCGGCAAGGACACGCGCAGCGGTCCAGACGGCACAGGAAGGTCGGCCGGCCAGGCCAGCATGGCCCGCTGCATCCTGGCATCTCCTGGCGTGGACCACTGTGTGACCTCAAGCCGTCGACGGCTGCCTTGCCCTTCCGCAGCAGGCAATGCGATGACCAGCCAGCCGGGGCGCCCGCCTCGCGGCACATCGATCCACGGCACGGGCGCGCAGCCGGCTGCACCATCACAGGTGGACGCATCAGTCTGCAGTGACGCTGTCTGCCACCGCATCTGTGTGTGTTCGATATGGCCCAGGACCAGGACCAGCGCGGCAACAGCGAGCAGGCTGGGCAGCAGCAGCCAGGCGCCGGACGGCACCTTGGCCGAGGTGACCCGCAGCCAGTCGGCCGCCCCGGGACTGTCGAAGACCTGCCGACGCAACAGGGGCGATGACGAGGTCTCCAACGACGTGTCTTTCCTGTTCACGCCACGCCCGCCTCGAGCGTCGATGGAAGGGCTGCAGGCAACGCGCGACTTCCGGCCGCCAGCCGCGTCTGCACGTGCCGGTGGAAGCGCATGAGTGCGTCACAGTAGACGGAACGGTTGTCGAAGCCGCGGGCCCGCGTGTACCGGTGGGCGGGTTCGCCACCCGCACACACATCAGAGAACTCGCAGTCCTGGCAGGCATCCGGGACGTGGATCAGTTCGTGGACGAGCTGTTGAAGGTGGGGTTGTTGGACATAGTCCTTGAATGCGGTATCGACGACATTCAACTCCTGCTGGCTCCAGAACCAGTCGGAGGCGATCATGAAGTCGTCCTGGATGCGGACCCTGCCATCACTCAGCAGCGCAAAGCCCATCGTGATGCGGTCACGCGCGCCCCGCAGGCCGTGCTCGACCGCCAGCAGTGCGCGTACCGTGCTGGTGAACAGCGACACATCCACGCGGTTCCGGTCATGTAACAGCCAGTGATCGAACATATCGCAGAGATCCGAAGCCAGTTTGTCCAGGACCGGTGCGCCGGGTGGCATGTCTGCCGTGCGGTCGACGAACAGCAGCTTGATATGGTTGAGCCCGAGCGTGTCCACCATATGGCGGTACTGGGCCACGCCGTCGAATGTCTCGCCCATCACGGTCAGAGCCGTTACGCGGACATGCCCGGCCCGTTCGAGAGGAAGCAGGGTGTCCAGCGTGTGCCTGACCCGGTCGTAGGATCCCTTTCCCGCGTGGTCGACCCGATGCGTGTCGTGCAGTTGACGATCGCCATCGATGCTGATGCCGACGCCCATCCGCTGCTCCACGATCAGTGACAGCCATTCCCTGGACATGTGCACGCCATTGGTCTGCAGCGCGAATCCCACCTCGACCTGTCCCTCGAGGTCCTGACGGGCCTGCTCGCAGAATGCCCTGACGCGTGAAGCTTTGGCCAGCGTGGGTTCGCCGCCATGAAACCCGAAGACGACCCGGCGGACCGGGGCACTGACCAGCGCCTCACGGATGTAGCCGATCAGGTGCACCAGCAGGCCGTCGGGCATCAGCGTCGCCCGTTGATACACCTCCGCGTTCTCGTCGGTGTAGTAGTAACAGTAGGAGCACTTCAGGTTGCAGCGCTCGACCAGTTTGATGATGACGTACAGGGCGTTGATACGCATGAGCTGGCTCCGGCATCGTGCTTTCTGGCGCGTGGCGGTGACGACACGATGCCGTCACCGCCACGGGGTTCACGTCGCTGTGATCAGCTCAGCTGGTTCACCGCGGGCTCGATCGGCCCGACCTTCACCCAGCCACCGTCACCACCAAAAATGTCACGAGCTTCCATCTCGTCGAGCTCGCGCAGTACCAATTCAGACGCGGCCTTTGCGAGGTCGTTGACGTTGGTTTCGTTGCTCATCTGCAATCTCCATGTAATGTTGCCAAAGCCGGCAACGGGCATCTGCTTGCGCAGATTCCTGCCGGACGCGCGCTCCGCGCACCCGGACGTATCCTCATACAGCCAAAGATGATGGTGACCCGGCATCCAGCATCTGTCGCAGCCGTGCGCCGGCAGCGCTCAGCGCGTGGTCACGCTGCAGCGGCTGCCGACCATCCAGCGCCAGCATCAGCTGGCGGCGCGCGATGCGGCGCCGAAGCGCCCCATCGGCACCCGACCGGGCCGCAATGCAGGCAAGCACCCGGCTGACGTTGTGATGCTCGTGGGCAGAGGCCAGCGCGCGCCGGCTGGTGGTGTACCAACGTCGATGCGGAAGGTAGTGCAGCTGTTCCCTGCCCTGCTCACCGAGCGGGGTGATCATCGCGATCTGGAGCAGCTTCTGCTGCGCGGCTGCCGCGACGATCATCTCGACGTAATCCAGTGGCTCGCGCCCGCTGCGCACTGCCAGCAGTCCCGGATGGCCTGGGCTACTGAGCCCGCAGTCCCGGGCGTCGCGCGTTACCAGGACGCCATCGATGACCGTGTCGATCCAGGCCGCGTAGCTCGCAGATGCCTCGTGGATGATCTCCATGGCCTCGGTGATGCCTTGCACCGCGACGCGGAAATCGTTCCTGGACAGGTTCGGCACGGTGCCAGCACACGCCAGGGGATCGGGAAACACGCCTTCTGTGTGACCGCTTCCCACATCGACCAGATAGCGCAGCCCGCTGCCCGGGCGCCAACGGAGGACACATCGTTCCCCGCCGACCGGCGATGACAGCACGGAGAACCGCGTACCGTCGTGGCGCAACGACCAGTGACCGCGCTGCGACTCCAGTTCCAGCGTCGATGTCTCGACGCGCACCGTCGTCGTTCCGGCGACTTCCAGGCGATGGCCATCCACGTAGATCCGGCCCGGCGCGCCGAGCTCGAGCGTCACGTCGGCAGGCACCGCGTGACTTGCAACTGCTGCGATGAACTGCAGTGCCGCCAGTTGCGGGCGCGTCGTGCACAGGTGTGCCGCCATGCCCACCTCCGGCCGCCAACCTGGCCTCAGACACGCGGGCATCATTGCATCGAGGACGAGAGGATCCGTACCGGTGCGCTCAAGCATCGCCTGGATACGCCGCCGCACCTGCGTGGCGTAGCCGTGTGCCACCTGCGCGGACGCGTCGTCTGGCGGCGCATCCAGCGCCGGGAGAGCAAGGCTGGCGATCAGATCGATCATCGCCCCTCCCAGGCACCATCGCGCAGGAAGAACGTGGCAATCCACTTCTCTCCCGCCGCCAGCGGCACACCGGCATGCAACGTGAGGCTGTCCGCCGTCGCGCAGGGATACGCGAAGTAAAGCGCGTTGCCCTGCTGCGGGTAGATCTCCATCTCGACATCCGGAAAGCTGGTGGCACCGCCCTGGGCCGGCGTGTTGAGATACATGATCAGCGTCGCGACGCGTTGTCCCTGCCCTTCAGCGCGGTCGCTCGCCGGAAAGAAGTCGTGGTGGGGCGAGAAATCAGCGCCAACGCCATAGCGGACCACCTGCAGGTGCTCCATCCAGCCGGCAGGCCAATGGGTCAGGTCCGCTACCCGCGCCTGGATACGGTCAACGATGATCGACTGGCCGGGCGCTATCCAGGCCTGTTCACTGGTTCGCGCGTACAACGTGACACTACCCGCCGCGGCGTGGCCATCGCCCACCCGGACCTGCGATCGCCGCAGCAAGGGCTCGGCCAGACCGATGACCTCCGCGCACTCCGCTGCGTCAAGGAATCCGGACAGCAGGCACGCATCCGGACGCTGCCACCGCGCCTGGACGAGCAGCGTGCGATCCCCAAGCTGCAGGCGCGTCGCATGTCCGTCCGGTAGCCGGGGACGCGACGACTGCATCGCAGGCTCGCCCAGCGCATCGTTGATGGCACGATCGATGCTGCCCGGATGCCAGCCCATCCGGAGAAGATCATCCACGATCGCCGACGACGCCATGCCGGTGCCGCGCTGGGCCTGGATGTACGAGCGAACCTCATCAGCTGCGATCATTTCATCCTCCTGGAAAACGACAGTCCCTCCCACGCAGCACCTGCGTGGCCCTGCTTCATTCTGCTCGTAGCGCCAACATGGGTTTGATCTGTGCAGCACGGTAGGCAGGCAGTGCATTGGCCATCAATGCCACCAGTGAGAGCATCAGCGCCACGATCGACAGCGATACCGGATCGAACGGCGATATCCCATGCAGGCGCTCTCGCAGCAGGGCACCGAACAGCAAGGCCACGGGCAGTGCCGCCACCAATGCCCAGCCGACCATCCAGGCACCCTGCAGCAGCACACTGCGCAGGATGTCATGGCGGTTGGCGCCCAGTGCCTGGCGAACCCCGAACTCGCGCTGGCGCATGGCCACGGACTGCGCAAGCTGGGCGTAGAGCCCCACCGACGCCAGCACCAGGGTGACGCCACTCAGTATCCTGAGCAGCGCGTTGAGGCGTAGCTGATCGATGATCGTGTCCTCGATACGCTGCTCCATCGTCATCGTCTGGGTCAGCATCAGTCCCGCCTGCTGCGCCTGTTGCTGCAGTGCCTTTCCGATCCGCCCGGGATGATCGGCACGGACGACGAACTCGGCCGAGGACAAAGGCGCCTCCGGGCGCAGCAGTGGAGCCGCGTCGGGAAGATAGATGGTCGGATATTCGTCCTGCTGCGCAAGGGCGCGCTGGCGCACGCGCTCGATGACACCCACCACCACCCGGTCGACCAGTGCGCCTGTCGTGCCATCGGCGACCCGCAGGCTTCGGCCCTGCGGGTCCTGACCCGGAAAATACCGTTCGGCAAGGGCACGGTCGATCAGGGCAACCGGCGCGCCCTGCTCGGACTCGATCGCACTGAACGCGCGCCCCTGCAGGATGCGCACGCCCAGCGCACGGGGATACGCATGGCCGGTGTAGGCCAGGTACGCCTTGGGCTGCTCGCCCTGGCCACCGCCGCTGGTGACCGGTCCGGAGAAGGCTTCCAGCGTCACGTTGCGGCTCAAGGGCGCCGACGAGGTCAGCGCTACGGCACGGACCCCGGGCAGGGCCTGTACGCGTTCCGTCCAGCTCCGCGCACGCGCCCGCACGTTCTCCGCGTCTGCATCCTCGTCAGCGGCCGCATCTTCCGCACGCGCCGCCTCCCCGCCGCCGGACGTCGCGGACTGAAGCGTGCCGACCAGCAGCCCACCCCGGTTGAAGCCAACGTCTTCCTGCAGCAAGGCATCCGAGCTGCGCACCAGCAGCGCCGTACAGAACAACAGGACGAAGGTCACGCCCACCTGCAACATCACAAGCAATCGGCGCAGACGATTCACGGCCGCACTTGCCGTCTGCCCGTTTCCGGTCTGTCGCAGCACCTCGAACACGCTTTGGCCACGGAATGCCCTGCCTGCGGCGAGCAGGATCAGCAGAGCGGTTGCGCACATCACGACGATCGCCAGCAGCGTGACCAGATCCGGGCCGATCACCTGCGGGATATCCCGCGGCAGTACATCCACGCGACGCAGTCCCGCCAGGCCCAGTGGCATCAATCCCACCGCCAGCAGCGAGGCGCCCACCGCGAAGAAGGAGGACTCCATGACAATCTGCAGAAGCCGGCGCTGTCGGGTCGCTCCCACCGCCTCGAGCAGCGCCATCTCCTGGCGACGTCGGATCAGCCGCAGCACGAACAGGTTGTAGACATTCGCGGCCGTCACGGCGAACACCAGCAGCGCCGCCACCAGCATGGAAATCAGCGATCCCTGGCGGCCCTCCAGCCACAGCGAACGCAGCGGTACGGCGGTCACCTGCAGCCCGATCTGGTTTCCAATGTTGGCCAGGGTCGGCACCGCGTAGACCAGCCCCATCATCTCCGAGGCGGCGGCCAGACGGCCGTTGGAACGTGCGAGCTGCGCGATGGCCTTGAGGTTGCCGAATGATCCTGCGTTGCCCAGCGCCGTCTGCTCCTCGCTGAAGGACAGCGGCAGCCAGACGTGCCGACTGCGATCAGGAAACGCGAAGGAATCGTCCAGCACGCCAACGATGCGGTAGGCGACACCATCCAGGTACAGCTTGTGCACCTCGGTACCCAGGGGAGCATCGAAACGCGCGCGCCAGAAACGGGAAGACACCAGCGCGACCGGTTCCGCACCGGGCAGTACATCTTCACCATTGAACAGCCGGCCAGCACCCGCACGTGCACCGAGCATGCCGAACAACGCAGGCTCCGCCATCACGACATCCAGCGTGCCGGTGATGCCACCCGCAGTGTCGGCGAGGCTGACTTCCCTGGTCTGGTAGCCGGCCACCGCAGAAAGTTCACGACTCTGGCGCGCGATGGTATCCAGATAGGGGATGGACCACCCCAGGTCCATTCCCATCTTGGTCGAATAAGAGGTGAGCTGTACCAGACGCGACTGGGCCGGAAACGGCAACGGTTTCCAAAGCATGCCGTAGGCGACGGTGAATACGCAGGCTGTGATGAAGATCACCATCGCCAGCAGGGCGGTAATCAGCGCACTGGAGCCAGGGCTGCGCGTGATCCTGCGCAGCGCGACCGCAAGATCATCGCGCATCGCGGCGCAATTCCCCGGCCAGCGTCATCAGATCATGACGGCATGTCGTCTTGCTGACGCGATGCTCCGCGTTTCCTTCGCAACGTCCATTCACAGCATATTCCATCCCTGGTTCATGCGACGCGCTGCGATTCCCAACGTCAGAATCTTCGATTGCGTCACAACTCATGTCGGTAAGAACTGCGACCTGCGGACTTCCTTGATGCAGGTGTTTTTATACTTGACATGCCAATACCCCGCTGTCAAGACTAAATACTGTTCTTCTGTCTGGTACATCTGCGCGCATGGATATCGCACGTCCTGAAATGAAGCAACGGAAGCATCAGCGCAAGCGGATCGTGATTGGGGTCTCTCTTCTTTCTTTCATCGCTGTCGTCGGCGGCGTCGTCGCCCTCACTTCTTCCCACCCCTCCGTGCGGCGTTCGGACATCGTCATCGATACGGTTCGTCAGGGTGAATTCGTGCGATCGGTACGCGGCCCTGGCAAGCTGGTCTCCAGCCAGATGCGTTGGGTGGTGGCCAAGACCGATGCCAGTATCGAGCGCCTGCTGGTCCGCCCCGGTGCCAACGTCAGCGCCGACACCGACATCATCGAGATGACCAATCCCGAGGTCATGGACAGGCTGCTGGTGGCCACTGCCGAGCACGCTGCGGCGCAAGGCGATCATGCCGCTCTCCAGGCGCGGCTGCAGGGCGAACTGCTGCAGTCGAAGTCGGAACTCTCCAGCACCGAAGGCGAACGCGACTCGCTGCAGGTGGAGGAACAGGCAGCGCGGCGCGCATTGGAAAAAGGCGTGTTGGCGGAGGTCGAATACAAGAAGATCGCCATCAAGCTCCGACAGTATGAACAGGCATTGGGCATTGCCAGGGAGCGGGTGGCGCAATCGGCGTCCAGCATCGGCTCGCAGCTCACCGCGAGCCGGGCCCGCGTGCAGCAGCTGGAGAGCACTGCCCAGCTTCGGCAGGCCGAAGCAGATGGCCTGCGTGTCAAAGCCGGCATGGAGGGTGTGGTCCAGCAGATCACGGTGGAAGAAGGCCAGCGCGTTGCTTCGGGCGTCAACATCGCGCGTATTGCCCGCCCGGGCGAACTGATTGCCGAGCTGAGAATTCCCGAGTCCCAGGCCGCCGATCTCGCTGCCGGGCAGTCGGCGACGCTGGAGATCGGACGCACCAACGTGCCCGGAAAGGTCAGGCGCGTGAATCCGGCGGTCGAAAAAGGCACCATCCTGGTAGAAGTGGACCTTGCCGGCGCGTTGCCGTCCGGTACGCGCGCGGAGCAGTCCGTGGATGGCGTAATCACCACCGACCGCATTGCCGGAACATTGTTCGTCAATCGACCCGTCAACATTCATCCCGGCAGCACCAATCCCATCTATCGCCTGAGCGGAAACGGGGCGGCAAGCCGGGTGGAGGTACGCTTCGGCAAAGATTCGGTCAACGAGGTGCAGGTGCTTGACGGCCTGAAGCAGGGCGATCAGATCGTGCTGTCGGATATGAGCGAGTTCTCCGATTCGAACGAGGTGTCCATCCAGTGAACGCCCTGCCCGACACTGTTCCCTTGGCCGTGGCTGAGCGTCCGCTGCTGCTGTTGCGCGACATCTGCAAGACCTTCCTGACCGACGAGGTCCAGACGAACGCGTTGTCGAGCGTTGATTTCCACGTTGATCGTGGCGAGTTCGTCAGCATCACCGGACCCTCGGGCTGTGGAAAATCCACCCTGATGTCCATTCTGGGCACGTTGGACGTACCTACCTCCGGCCGTTATCTCCTGGATGGCGTGGAAGTGGAGGAACTCGATGAGATCGAGCGCGCCTGGGTACGCAGTCGGCAGATCGGGTTCATCTTCCAGGCCTTCAACCTGATCGGTGACCTGAGCATTCTCGAGAACGTCGAGGTCCCGTTGACCTACCGCGACGATATCCCGAAATCGAAGCGGCGCGGGATGGCCATCGCCGCGCTGGAACGGGTGGGCATGGGCCACCGCGGCATGCACTTCCCGGCGCAGCTGTCCGGCGGCCAACAGCAGCGGGTTGCGGTCGCACGTGCGTTGGTCGGCAGCCCTTCGATCCTGCTCGCCGACGAGCCGACCGGCAACCTCGACTCGCACAACGGCGAGGCCGTCATGCAGCTCCTGGAAGAGCTCCATGCTGCAGGTTCCACCATCTGCATGGTGACCCACGATCCCCGCTACTCTGCGCGCGCGCAACGCGAGGTCTACATGCTTGATGGCCGCATCGGCCAGCGACCACCGCGCGAGGCGTGATGCTTACCCGAACCAGCGACGCAGATAGCGCGCGGTCGCGCCCTGCGCGGCACGGCTGACCTGCGCGGGGATGCCTTCGGCCACGATCCGGCCACCCTCTTCGCCTGCACCCGGTCCCACATCGATCACCCAGTCCGCGTCGGCGACCACGCGCAGGTCATGCTCGACCACCACGACGGTATTGCCGGCATCGACCAGCCCGTGCAGCTGCGTCATCAACTTGTCCACGTCGGCCGGATGCAGACCGGTGGTCGGCTCGTCCAGCACATACAGGCTGTTGCCGTGCTGGCTGCGCTGCAGCTCGGTGGCCAGTTTGATGCGCTGCGCCTCGCCACCGGACAGTTCCGTCGCCGGCTGGCCCAGGCGCAGATAGCCCAGGCCGATATCCCGCAGCAGCTGCAGCGGACGCTGCACGGGCGGCTCGTCGGCGAAGAAGGCCAACGCCTCCTCGACCGTCATCGCCAGCACCTGCGCGATGTTGCGGCCGTTCCACTGCACCTCCAGCGTCTTGGCGTTGTAGCGCTGGCCATGACAGGTGGGGCATGGCGCGTAGACGCTGGGCATGAACAGCAGTTCGACATGGACGAAGCCTTCGCCCTCGCAGGTCTCGCAGCGCCCGGCGGCGACGTTGAACGAGAAACGACCCACGCTGTAGCGGCGCGCCTTGGCCGCGCGCGTGCTGGCGAACAGCTTGCGCACATGATCGAACAGGCCCGTATAGGTGGCCAGATTGGAGCGCGGCGTGCGCCCGATCGGCTTCTGATCAACGTTGACCAGACGCTTGATCGCCTTGGCGCCGTTCAACCGGCCGCGGGTACGTTCGATGCGGCTGGGCTGCGGCAGTTCGCTGTCGTTTTCCTCGATCACCGGCTCCTGCCCCAGGTGTTCGCCGACCAGCTCGACCAGGGCCTGGCTCACCAGGCTGGACTTGCCCGAGCCGGACACGCCGGTCACCGCCGTGAACGCGCCCAGCGGAAAGCGCGCGTCCACGCCATGCAGATTGTTGCGATGGATGCCCTGCAGGCCCAGCCAACCGGACGGCGCCCGCGGCGTGCGGCGTGGTCCGTGATCGTCCTCGAACAGATACGGCGCGGTCACCGAGGCCTTGATGGCGCGCAGGCCTTCGGGGGGCCCGCTGTAGAGCACCTGGCCGCCGTGCTGGCCTGCGCCCGGGCCGACGTCCACCAGCCAGTCCGCGCGGCGCAGCATCTCCAGATCATGCTCGACCACGAACAAGGTATTGCCGCCGGCCTTGAGCTGCGCCAATGCGTCATACAAGGCCTCGCCGTCGGCCGGATGCAGGCCGGCAGTCGGCTCATCCAGCACGTACACCACCCCGAACAGACTGGAGCGGATCTGCGTGGCCAGGCGCAGGCGCTGCAGCTCGCCCGGCGACAACGTCGGGGTGGCGCGATCCATCGACAGATAGCCCAGGCCGAGCGACTGCAGCGTGCCGATCCGCTCGACCAGATCATGCGCGATGCGCTGGGCGGCGATGCGTTTCTCCTCGGACAGATCCGGCGTGCGGCGTACGTCGCTGCCGCCGGCATGCGCGTTGCCGCCGGCCGCCACGCGCTTGGCGGTGGCCTGGCGGCCGGCGCTGCGGCTGCGCGTGGCCGTGGCCTTGGGCGCGTCGAAGTGGCCTTCGGCGGCTGGCCGCAGTGCCTGTGCCATGGCGCTCAGCGGCAGCTGTGACAGGGTGCCGATGTCCATGCCGGCGAACGTCACCGACAGTGCCTCGCGCTTCAATCGACGGCCATCGCAGACCGGGCATTGCGCGCCGATCATGTAGCGCGCCACGCGTTTTTTCATCATCGCGCTCTGCGTGGTCGCAAACGTATGCAGCACGTAACGGCGCGCCCCGCTGAAGGTGCCCATGTAGCTGGGCTCTTCCTTGCGGCGGAGGGCCGCGCGGGTTTCGGCCGGGGTAAAGCCGGCATAGACCGGCACCACCGGTTGTTCCTCGGTGAACAGGATCCAGTCGCGCTGCTTCTTGGGCAGATCGCGCCAGGGCACATCCACGTCGTAGCCGAGCGTCACCAGGATGTCGCGCTGGTTCTGCCCGTGCCACGCCGGCGGCCATGCGGCGATGGCGCGTTCGCGGATGCTCAGCGACGGATCGGGCACCATCGACTGTTCGGTGACTTCATAGACGTAGCCCAGGCCATGACAGTTCGGGCACGCCCCCTGCGGCGTATTCGGCGAGAAATCCTCGGCGTACAACATGGGCTGCCGTGCCGGATAGGTACCGGCACGCGAGTACAGCATCCGCAGCAGGCTGGACAGGGTGGTGACGCTGCCGACGCTGGAGCGCACGCTGGCGGTGCCGCGCTGCTGCTGCAGGGCCACGGCCGGCGGCAGGCCTTCGATGGCATCCACATCCGGCACGCCGACCTGGTCGATCAACCGGCGCGCATAGGGCGACAAGGATTCCAGGTAACGCCGCTGCGCCTCGGCGTAGAGCGTGCCGAAGGCCAACGAGGATTTCCCCGAACCGGAAATGCCGGAGAACACCACCAGCGCATCGCGTGGAATGTCGACATCCACGTTCTTGAGGTTGTGTTCGCGTGCGCCCCGGACCCGCACGAAGGCATCCGGGGCAGTGCTGGGCGACGGGCGGCGCGTGCGCGTGGATGTCTTCATAGGTGAAGAATAGCGAACCACAGCACTGGCTCACCGACGGTGAAGACCGGTGAGCACCGCGTCGACGCGACGGTCAGGCTACCGCCGACATGCGCTCCCCTGGCGCCGGGCTCACCATGAACGCATCGACGGCGTCGCCCAGCACGGTCGCCTGCCGTTCCAGCGCGCGGGCCGAGGCGGAGGCCTCTTCGACCAGCGCGGCATTCTGCTGGGTGCTGCCGTCCATCTGCAGCAGGGTCCGGCTCACCTGCTCGATGCCCACCGTCTGCTGCTGCGAGGCCGCTGAAATACTGGCCATGATCGCGGTGACCCGCTGCACGCTGCCGACGATCTCGCCCATGGTCGCGCCCGCGCTGTCGACCTGCCGGGTGCCGGCGTCGACCTTCTCGACCGACGCCTCGATCAGCTGCTTGATCTGGCGCGCGGCATCGGCGCTGCGCTGTGCGAGCAGGCGCACTTCGCTGGCGACCACCGCGAAGCTGCGCCCCTGCTCGCCCGCGCGTGCCGCTTCCACGGCGGCGTTCAGGGCCAGGATGTTGGTCTGGAACGCGATCCCGTCAATAACCCCGGTGATCTCTCCGATCCGGCGCGAGGACAGCGCGATCTCGGCCATGGTGGTCACCACCTGCGCGACCGATTCACCGCCGCGGGCTGCGACCTCGGCGGCGCGGATCGCCAGCAGGTTCGCCTGCTGCGCCGAGTCCGCGTTCTGCCGCACGGTGGCGGAGAGTTCTTCCATCGAGGAGGCGGTCTCTTCCAGGTGTGCCGCCTGGCGCTCGGTGCGGTCGGACAGATCATGGTTGCCCGCGACGATCTCACCGGAAGCGGCGTTGATCGCCAGCGAGGCCTGCTGGATGCGCGCGACGATGTCCGTGAGCTGGCTGACCGTCGCATTGGCATCGTCGCGCAACCGCGCGAACACGCCGTGGAAGTCGCCCTGCATGCGCACGCGCAGATCCCCCTGCGCCAGCGCCGAGAGCAGGCCCTGCACGCCGGACAGGTTGCTCTGGAAGGTATCGAGCAGGTGGTTGATGCTCAGCGCCAGGGTCTTCACGAAACCCTGTTTGCCCTCCACTGCGATCCGCCCATGCAGATCGCCGCGGGCGGCCGCATCGACCAGCGCGGCCACTTCATTCTCCACCGTGGTTTCCAGCGCGCGGCTGCGCCACTCCACGGCAGCACCGAGCAGGTGGTCGTGCTCCACGATCGGGGTGATCACCAACTGGTAGCGGATCCCCGCGTGCTCGATCTCCCGGCTGGCACGCTGGCCGCGCTGCAGCGTGGGTAGCAAGGTGGCGAAAACCGGATGCAGGGCGGCAGCGGGTTGGCCGCTCCAGTCCTCCTGCACCCGTTGCAGTTCGGTGAGCAACGCCTGGTTGAGGAAGCCGATCCGCCCTTCGCCATCGAGCACCATCACCCCGGTCTGCGCACTGTCCAGCGCCTGGCGGGCGCGGGTGTTGTCGCGCGCCACGGCGCGCTCGGCCTCGATCCGCTCGCGCAGGCGCTGCTGCATGTGGCGCAGGCGCGTAGCGAGCTGGCCGATCTCGTCGTGCGGATTGTGGATGGTCAGCACGGTGTCGAGACGATCCTCGGCGATGTCCTCGGCGAAGCGCAGCGTATCGGCGATCGGCCGACGAACCGCGCGCAGCACCAGCAGCAGCGTTGCGATCAACACCACCGCCACCAGCAGCAGGGTCAGCGCGAACACGATGCCCATGGTGCTGGCACGCGCGGCCTGCCGCTCGCGCGCCGCCGCCAGGGCCTGCGTCTGTGCCTGCTGCAGCGCCTGGAGACCGGGGCCGATCTGGGCGGCGGTCTCGGCCAGTGACTGCGCCTCCACATCCAGCCCGATACGGGCGGCGGTGTAGGCCAGCAGCGCGCCCTGGTAGGCATCCATCTGCGTCCGCAACGCCTCCTGCGCTTCTACGCCCAGGCGCGCGTCGGCCAAGGACAGATCGAACGGCAGCTTCTGCTCGCTGGCGCGATCGGTATGCGCCGAATCCCCAGTGAGCAGCAGCAGGCTCTCCTCGCGGCGCATCTTCTGCAGCTGTGCGATCAGCACGGGACGCGCGCTTGCCTCCACGGTAGCTTCCAGCGATGCAGCCGCTGCCTCAAGTTGCGCGCGCAGGCCGGCGTCGCCGCGCCCCATTTCGTCCACACGGGTGTTGAGGGCCGCGATGCCTTCCGCGAAGTCACCGGCGCGGGCGGACACCTCGCGCAGCGCATCGGCGCTGCCGGCGTCGTGGGGATCGCGCTGCAGCTGGGTCAGGGTCGCCTGCAGGCGCTGCTGCGCCGCCTGCAACGCCTCGCGGTCGGCGTCATCGAAGGTGGCGGCATAGCGGGTCTGCAGCCGCCGTGCATCGGCGATCTCGGTGGCCAGCGTCGCGGCCAGCGCCGCCTCCTGCTGGTGCGCGGCGAACGCCTCGGCCGCACGCTCGGTATCATGGCGCGTCCAGCCGTACGCCATCGCTACCGCGAACAGGCCCAGGCAGCAGATCAGCAGACTGGCCGTCAGTTTCCGTGCGACGCTGAGACGGCCGAGCGCGCCAAGCCGGCGCAGGGGGGACAAGCGGACTCGATAGCGGTCACCCAGGCGGGTGACGAACAACGACAGGCGGCGGGGGACGGCCGACATCACGTACTCCAGGCGGAAGGACGCATCTGTATCGGCGGGTTCGCGGTGAACTTTAGCGCCGATCTCAGCGCGCGCCCCTGGCCTCGCCGGAGGCTCCCGTTGTAGGGGAGCCAGACGACGAAGTGATGACGATCCGGCGACGAGCGCCGTACGACGGCTGGCCACCTTGGCGGGGCGCGCGGCGGTCCGGGGCACATGAACGTGCGACAGTGCAGGAAGGGACAGCACCTTCACGGCGATTGCGTTGAACTAGCACTGGGATCGCGGCCGGGGCCGCTGCAGGACCGGGTGAGCCCTCTACCGCACATCAGGTTGATCACGACGCTTGACGCCATACCGCACGGAGAGAGACCGCCATGAATGCCGCCTTCAAGATCTTTCTGCTCGCCGGTGCACTGCTGTACGGCCTGCCGGGGCTGGTGTGGTGGGTGAACCATCGGCGGGCAAAGCGCGCCCGATTGGCCCAAGGCGGGGTCAGCGTCGAGGCCCGCGCGCCATGAGCGGCGGCACCGGTACGAACGCGGCAACCCACCTGACAGAAGAGCAGCGGCAGATCCTGCGCGACATCAACGCCACGCGTCCGGTCAGCGATGAAGCGGCCAACTGGGCCGTCAAGGCCGGCTATGCGGCCCAGGCGGAAGATGGCGACATCGACCTGACCCAGGCCGGCCGCCAGCGGGTGGACTCCAGCACCCTGTAACGGGCCGGGGCCCATGTGCACTCTGCCGTGCCCCGTACGTCATCCTTCCGAATGACACTTGAAGGGCCCCCCGCCCCGTGCGAAAAGTGGTGCCCACTCTGGCCCGATGGAAGCAGGCACCCCGATGAGGCACTCCCCCGCTGCGTTCGCCGTCGTGCTCGTGGCTGCCGGCATGCTCGCACCCCTGTCAGCGCACGCTGGCGAGGAAGCCGTGGACGCAGCCGCCCTCACGCGCACCGTCACCGCGCTGGATGATCAGGTCTTCGACGCTTACAACCGCTGCGACCTGGATACCTTCGCCGGCTACTTTTCGCCGACCGTCGAGTTCTATCACGACAGTGGCGGGGCCACCTTCGATCGCGACACGGTGGTATCCAACACCCGGAACTACATTTGCCACAAGGTCCGCCGCGAACGGGTTCCGGGGACGCTCAAGGTGTACCCGATCAAGGATTTCGGCGCGATCGAGGAAGGCGAGCACCGCTTCTGCGAGGTCGCGACCGGCAACTGCGAAGGCAGCGCGAAGTTCGTGATGGTCTGGCAGCACAAGGACGGGCAATGGCAGCTCACCCGGGTGCTCAGCTACGGCCATCGCGCGTTGACCGAGGCTGAGAAGGCGGCGCTGGAGACGACGGGAACAAGGTAGTGCCTGAGCGGCCAGCAATGCATACCGCCACTGCCGCAACCGCGAAGCCGCCGGTGAGCCAGAGATTGGCGGTCAGGCCGAGCCGATCCAGCGCCTGACCGCCCAGCCACGCGCCGGATGCGATCCCGACATTGAAGGCACCGACATACAGTGCGGAGGCGACTTCGACCGCCCCCGGCGCCGCCTTCATCATCCACGTCATCAAGCCCACCGACACCCCGCCGTAGGCCAACCCCCACGCCAGCAGCGCCATGGCACCGCCCAGGCGCGAATCGCCGATGGACAGGAACAGCAACGGCGCCAGCACCAGACCCGCTGCGATCAACGACACCGTCAGTCGGGTACGTCGTGCCGCCACGATACCGGCCAGGAAATTGCCGGCCATGCCTGCGGCGCCGTAGCCGAACAACAACGGCCCGACCCAGCGCGCGTCGAACCCCGGGACGGACAGCAGCAGCGGCCGAACGAAGGTAAAGGCGATGAAGTGTCCCACGACCAGCAGGAAGGTCAGCATCAACCCACGCTGCAGCGCGCGGTTGCCCAGTTGATGACCGAACTGGCGCAGGGTCGTCGTGCCGGACGGCGGCAGCCCGGGCATGACGGCCAGATGCAGGGCGAGCACGGCGGCACCCAACAGCGCCATGCTGCCGAACGCCCAACGCCATCCCAACAGCTCCCCGATCAGCGCGCCGAGTGGAACGCCCAGCACGGAAGCAGCCGCCACGCCGCCAAAGATGAGCGATGTGGCCAGGCCGACCGATCGGGTTGCCACCAGCCGCACCGCCAGGCCGCCGGCAATCGCCCAGATGCCTCCCATGCACAGCCCGACCAGCACGCGGGCCGCCAGCATCCAGCCCAACGTGGGTGCGAAGGCCGCGCCCAGGTTCGCGATCACCAGCAGGCCCAGCAGCGCGCACAGCAGCGAGCGCCGATCCAGTCCGCCCGCGCTGATCACCACCAGCGGTGCGAACAGCGCGGCCAGCAGGGCGGGCAGCGAGATCATCAGGCCCGCGGTGCCGGTGCTCGTGTCCAGCGCCTCGGCGATCGGGGTCAGCAGGCCGACCGGCAGCATCTCCGTGGTGACGACCGAGAAGGTCGCCAGGCTCACCGCGGTGACCGCCCACCACGGGTGGCGGGGTGTCGATGGCGCGTGCGCCTGCATCAGCAGATCTCCAGGGTGCGTGAATCGCGCGGACGCAACACGCCGTGCGCGATCGCCGCCGCCAGCAGCACCGCGCCTCCTGCACACAGCGCCACCAGGTACCCAGCACGCGGCCCGTGTGCATCCACCCCGTAGCCGGAGATCGCGGCGCCCAGCGCCACGCCCACGTTCAGCGCCGCCAGCAGCCAGGTCATGCCCTCGGTGAGCTGGCGCGGCGGCACCTGCTGCTCGGTCAACGACATCGCCACGATCATGGTCGGGGCGAAGAACACGCCCGCCACGAAGACCGTCACGGCCAGCGCGCCGATGCTTCCCACCAGCAGCAGAGGCAACGTGGTCACCGCAGTCGCGATCCCGGCCAGCAGCAGCAGGCGGCGCAGGGGGGTCCGCAGGGTGAGCGCACCGAACAGCACGCCGGCCAGGCAGGAGCCGGCGGCATACGCGCACAGCACGATGCTGGCGGCAGCGGGCTGCCCCAGGTGTGCGGCGAAGGCGACGCTGACGATATCGACGGTGCCGACGATCACGCCCATGGCGACCATCAGCACGGCCAGCCACCGCACGCCGGGCAGACGGATGACGGGCGCCGCAGGCGCGGCATTCCGTCGTGCTGCTTCGACGGGGGGCTCGGTCCTGCGCTGCGCGATCAGCGCAAACGCACCGATCGGCAGCAGCAGGGCCGCGGCAAGCACACCCGCCTGCGGCAGCACGGCGACCGCCAGGCCGACCGACAGCGGCGGCCCGGCGATGAAGGTGACTTCATCGAACACGGTTTCCAGCGCGTACGCCGTCTGCAGCTGCGGTTGCCCGCGGTAGATCGCGGTCCAGCGCGCCCGCACCATCGCCGACATGCTGGGCATGGCGCCGGCCAGCACTGCGCCGAAGAACAGCAGTGCGGCCGGCGCCGCCCACCACGATGCGCCAAGCAGGAGCAGCAGGCCGAACACGCTGACGCCGGTAGCCACCGGCAACACCCGGCGCTGCCCGTGCCGGTCCACCAGGCGGGAGACCTGCGGTGACAGCACCGCGTAGGTCAGCACGAACGTGGCCGCCACCGCGCCGGCCAGCGCATAGCTGCCGCGCACCTGGGCGAGCAGCGTGATGATGCCGATGCCGGTCATCGGCAAAGGCAGCCGCGCCAGCAGGCCCGCCAAGGCGAAGCCCGTGCTGCCCGGGGCCGAGAACAGCGCGCGATAAGGGTGGGTCATGGGTTGGTTCACCCGGTTTCTTCCAATTTACATACACATCGTATGTTTAAAATCCTATATACATACGCTCCGGATGTAAACAAGCGTCCGGGGGGGGGGGGG